>JBAZCN010000005.1:0-65100 GCA_041655035.1 Porticoccaceae bacterium
GAAAGTTACCAGGTGGCGACGGTGTTCCTGCAGCAACTGGTCATGGCCGCTCACATTATCAGGCCCGGTTCCATACAGGTTCTCGACGCGCACTTTATCGGGCCGGGCGCCCACCGCTTCGAGGCACAGAATTTCGATTCCAGGATCTTCCACGGCGCGCTGAGAGCCGCCATCGACAATGAATGGCCGAAACTGCAACGACACTCACTGGAAACGGTCTGGCGCTGGCTGGAGGGCTGCCAGGTCAGTGAAACCGACATCGCGATCAAGGGCATCAATCAGGTGCTGTTCACCCTGCTCAAAGTGGCCGAGCAGCGCCACGAGTACAGCGCCCGAACGGTGCTGCTGGTCATGTATCAACTGGAAGTTCTGCTTGATTGCAGGCAGTTCAACTCCCTGGAACCTGTCGGTCATCGCGTGCGCATGGTGCTGGGCAAAATTCCCGAAGCGGCGGACTGCCTCGCAGAATTGCATGAGGTGCGCAACAGCCTGTTTACCGGCCACCAGCCGGTGCGTCGGCCACCGCTGATCTGCCACAATACGGAAAAGGCCTTGCGGGACCAGTTCGACCAGCATCATAGTGCCGTGGAGTCGGGAACGGCGCTGGTGTTGACGTTGCTGCAGGATCTGATTTCGCATCAGGCGTACAGCTACGAGTTTACCGAGACGTTTTCGCGCCGATGAACCAGCAGGCAGTGAACCGCACCGGCAGCAAGCCGACCGCCAAGGAGTCAACGCCATTAACGCCGTAGTCACGCTTACCATGAACCCGTCCGTAGACCTCTTTGCCGTGACCGGGCAGTTGGTCGACGACGGCAAGAGCCGCTGCCGGACGATAAGCCGTGAACCCGGCGGTGGCGGCATCAATGTCGCCCGCAACCTGCACCGAATGGGAGTCGACACGCTGGCGATATTTCCGGCTGGCGGCCTCAACGGCCAGCTGTTGAAACAGCTGTTGGCGAGTGACCAGCTGCCTTTTCAGTGCCTGGAGATAACGAATGAAACCCGGCAGAGCCTGGCGATTACCGAGAAGTCGTCCGGCAAACTGTTTCACTTCGTGTTTTCGGGCCCGGAATTTCAGCAAGCCGAATGGCGAAATTGCCTGACGGCCGTGCAAAATCGCCATCCGCCGCCGGAATACCTGGTGCTCAGCGGCAGCCTGGCGCCCGGCGTCCCGGATGACTTTTACGGGCAAATCGCCGCGGCCGCAGTGAAGCAGGGAGTAAAAGTCATACTGGATACCTCGGGTAAGGCGTTGGCGTCGCCCATGCAGGCCGGCGTCTATCTCGCCAAGCTCAATCGCGGGGAGTTCGCTGACCTTGGCTATAGCGGCAGCGACGACTATCAGCATGTGCTGGCGGCGATGGGCGAGATAGTGGAGGGCGGCCGCGCCGAGGCGCTGATCGTCACCCTCGATGCCGAGGGCGCACTGCTGGCCAGCCGCAACGGCGACCGGCTCCATGTCCGCCCGCCCTCCACCAAGGTGGTGAGCCATGTCGGCGCCGGGGACAGCTTTGTTTCAGTCCTGGTTTATCAATTGCAGCGAGGCAGGCCACTCACCGAGGCTTTTCGCTACGGGGTGGCGGCCGCCGCGGTGAAGGTGCAGACACCCGGCAATCAGCTCACTGATCTGGATATGGTTGAACGCATTTATCAGCAGGTACTCGGCTGACAGCAAAACGTGGAGAGTGTCGTGAGTGATGAAACGCCTGTCAACGGACTGATTGAGTCGCTCCACAATCCGTCACTGTACAATCATCCCGTCACCGGTTTCGAGTTGATCGAAACCCATATTTCCTGGGTGATCCTCACGGGGACGTTCGCCTACAAAATCAAGAAACCGGTGAATTACGGCTTTCTGGATTTTTCAACCCTGGACAGCCGTCGCCACTTCTGTTTTCGGGAATTGCTGTTGAATAAGCGGCTCGCGGAAAAGCTCTATGTGGATGTAGTGACGATCACCGGGTCCGCCACATCGCCACAGCTCGGCGGGGATGGCGAGCCGATCGAGTACGCCCTGCGCATGCGTCAATTCGATCAGGGCGATCTGTTCGACAGACGCCAGGCTGGTGGCCAGTTGACGCCGCCCCTGCTCGCCGCATTGGCGCGCAAGATCGCGGACTTTCATCAGCGCCTGCCGCCACTCGACGACGACAGCGCCTTGGGAAGCGGACCGGAAGTGTTTGCCGCCATGGCGGAGAATTTTGACCAGATTCGCCCGCGTCTCTCCGATAGCGACGCCATCGGCCGGCTCGACATGCTGGAAAACTGGACCCGGAAGCAATTCGAGGCGCATCGCGAACGGATCGATCAGCGCCGCCGGCAGGGCTTGGTGCGCGAATGCCACGGCGACCTGCATCTTGCCAATATCACTCTCTTTGAAGGTGAGGTGACCATATTCGACTGCATTGAATTCAACGACACTTTCCGCTGGATCGATGTTGTCAACGATCTGGCGTTCCTGCTGATGGATCTCGAGTTCAGGGGCGAGGAATCACTGGCCAACCTGGTACTCAACAGCTATCTGGAATACCGCGACGACTACACCGGCGTCACCCTGCTGCCCTTGTACAAAACCTACCGGGCGATGGTCCGCGCCAAGGTGTCGATCTTGACGCTGGACAACCCGGCGCTGACGGCAGCGGACAGAGCGCGCCTGTGGAGCGCCTACCAAAACTACACCGCCCTGGCTGAGCGATACACGCGTCAAACCCTGCCCTGCCTGGTGGCGACCACCGGCCTCTCAGCCAGTGGCAAGAGCCATGTCAGCGCCAGGCTCTCCGGCGCACTGGGACTGATCCGGCTGAGATCGGACGTCGAGCGCAAACGCCTGTTTGGCCTCGCCCCACTGGACTCCAGCGATTCCGCGCCCGGCCGCGACCTCTATACCCCCGAGGCCTCGAGCCGCACCTATCAGCGACTGGCAACCATTGCCGGACAGTTGCTGGCGGTGGGATTATCGGTGATCGTCGATGCGGCCTGCCTGAAACAAGAAGAACGCCAGCTGTTCGCCCGGGTCGCAAGCCGGCAGGGCGCGCCCTTTGCCCTTGTCCACTGCGAAGCCCCTGAAAGCCAGCGCCGGGAATGGATACGCAAGCGCAGCGGTGATCCATCGGAAGCGACGGAAGCGCTGATAACAATCCAGAACAGCTGGTTTGAACCGCTCACCGAGAGCGAAAGCGAGTCTGTGATCACTGTCCGGACCGCCCGATCGCAAAGCCTGGAGCAAGCAACCCAACGGGTTCAACGGTATCTCGAGATACAACGCCTCGAAGCCCATCTGGCTCGAAATGCTGGTGTTACCGGCGCCTGATTTGCTTCCATTGCCGACGGTGCCGAATTTGCACCAGGCGGCTCGATGTTTCGGACCAGTTTGAAATCACGGCTGATATTGGAAGATCGCCAATGAGCCTCGATTCCGGTCACCTCATCCTGAGCACGCCCCTGTCGTAGCGCCTGCTGTCACGGGGCCTGTCGTGAGTCTCTTTGGAATGTCTCGCATTTTTTCTCCGCGGCTCGCAGCACTCACCGGCGGTAATGAGGATGCACGGCGCCTATCTTCGCCGCGTCGACGGTCGCGAGCAGGGTGTCTCTGGCCGCCGCGAGTCGCTCGGGGTCGAGAAACGCGGTTGCCTGCAGCGGCAGGAAGTGCAGCGTATTCAGCCCCACGCAACCAAGCGCGGCCGTCATATAGGGGGTGAGGAAATCCGGCTGGTTGGCGTTATCGCCGCTGAAAACACCTCCCGATGCAACACCGATGAACACGGGACGGTCTGGCAGCAGACCTACCTTGCCCTCCGGGGAAGGAGAAAACGTGCGTCCGATCCGCAGGATCTGGTCGATCCATGCTTTGAGCACCGAAGGCACGGAGAAATTGTTCATCGGCGTGCCGATGACCAGGATATCGGTGGCTTCCACTTCACGGATCAACTGCTCCGACAACTGCACCGCCCAATTCGACAGTCCGGCAGCCAGGGCACCGGGGGACGCCAGGGCAGCAGCGTAGTCAGCCGCTGTATGCGGTATGGGCTCCCGGCCGAGATCACGGCGCGCCACGCTGGCATCGGGATTGTTCACAAGCAGCCGCGCGACAATAGCGGCCGAAAGCTGGCGACTGTGGGATTCCACCCTCGGGCTGCAATCGATATGCAGAATTTTCATACGACATCCTCTTGTTGAACGTGCTCTGTCAGGCAACAACGGTGCGACGCGGATCAGCCAACGCAAAAACGGCTGCGCGATCCCCACTCGGCGGATAGATCCACTCGGTATTGATCTTCGTCTTGAGCGCCTTGGCCTCGGCGCCGGCCATCTTCACCTGGCGATTCCAGCCTTCCGTGTAGACTGCGCCCCAGGGGCCGAGATCCAGGCAGGTCACGTATCTTGGCTGGCTATACGGGAGCAGCGCTTCGCCAACCAGGTCGGCCGCGACGTTGTGGCCCGCCGTGCGGCCAAGATTCATGGCGTGCTGGCAAGACATCATCGCGTAGTTCCCTTCGTCATCGGTGGCCGCGTAGGCGCAGTCGCCCGTGGCATACACTGTCTCGACACCTTCGACCCTGAGATAGCTGTCGACATGAAGCCGGCCGAAGTCGTCGCGCGCCGCCGGGATTTGCGCAGTGAGCTCGCTGGCTCGCGCGCCCGCCGTCCAGATAACGGTGTCGGCCTCGATACGCTCCCCGCTGTCGAGCGTCACACCTCTCGCATCGACGGCAGCGACACCGGAGCCGAGCTTCCACGTCACCCCCAGCTCGGTCAGCGCCTGCGTAATCACCGGCCGTGGACCGGCGCCGAGATCCGGGCCCACCTCGGCATTGCGCTCAACCATGATCACCTTCACGGCCGCGTCGTCGCCCAGGACTCCTCGCAAACGGGCCGGCATTTCGGCCGCGGTCTCGATGCCGGTGAAACCGGCGCCGGCAATGACCACGGTGTTGCGTCCGGCGCCTTCCGCGCGACGCGCCAAGCCGTGAATATGCGCGTCGAGTTTCGCCGCGTCGGCGACCTGGTCGACATTGAACGCATGCTCCTCAAGGCCTGGGATCTGCGGACGATACAGCCGGCTTCCCGCGGCAAGCACCAGGCGGTCATAGCCGATGTTGCGGCGCCACCTGTCCGCGGTCAGTCCCACAGTGCCAGGCCCGATGATGCCCACCTCCTGGTTCGCCACATCGATGTGGTCCACCAGGCCCTGGATGAACCTGACACCGGTGGCCTCGAAGATTTCCTGCAGCGGAGCCTTCATCCCCTGCGGGTTTTGCTCATACAGACGGGGCCGGACGTGCAATTCGGGCTCCGGTGCGACAAGTGCGATCTCCACCTCGGCGCGCCCTACCCGGTCAAGCAGGCGGGCAGCCGCCAGCGCGCTCCACATACCGGCAAAACCGGCGCCAATGACCACAATACGTTTCGACATTCATCATTCTCCTGTATCGATTACCCGGTTTCAGGCGGCTTCCATGAGCTGCGCACCATTCGTCATTGACGCATCCCGATCGCCAGACGATTGAAGGCGCTCATCAGCGCAATGGCGAAGCACAGGTCGGAGATTTCGACGTCGCTGAAATGCGCCTTGAGCGGCTCGAAATCCTCATCCGGAGCATGGGTTTGGTCCACATGCGTCAGCGCTTCCGTCCAGGCCAGCGCGGCGCGTTCGCGCTCGCTGAAATGCTCGCCCACGCGCCAGCCCGCGAGGCTGTCCAGCTTGGCGTCCGGCACGCCGCCGGCGCGCAGCGCTTTCGCATGCATCTCCAGGCAAAAAGCGCAGCCATTGATCTGCGACATTCGCAACCAGACCAACTCGATCAACGGCTTGCCAAGACTGCTCTTTTCCAGAGCCTTCTTGGTGGCGGTGAATCCCTGGTAGGCGTCGGGAGAGAGGGTCCAGTAGGACAAACGAAGGGTGCTCATGGTGGATCTCCTGTAAAAAAAGAAGGGTGGAAAACGCGGCCACACTCATGGCCCGCAGAGTCTACAACGGCTGGCAGAAATGCATCCCCCTGGCCACCAGGCCCTGACGAAAGTAGAACCGTTGGCCCAGAGCATTCCCCAGGCCGGTATCGAGAACGAGATGGGCGCAGCCTTGTCGCTGCGCTTCTTCGCGCAAGGCATCGATCAGCTTGCCGCCCAGACCCTGGCGACGGGCGTCGGCGGTCGCCACCAGGTCGTCGACGTAGAGGAAACGTCCGTACAGCAGGTTCTCCTGAATGCGATAACCCGCCAAGCCCTCGACCTGTTCGCCCCGCCACGCGGCCAACAGACGATATCCCTCCCCGGCCTGACGACGCACTTGCGCGACAAATGTGGCGACATCGGTCAGATGGGGGCGCAGTTCGCGCATGACGCTGAAGCAGGCCCGGTAATCCTGGTCGCTGTCGATAGGGCCCAACCGAAAGATGCTCATAGGGATTCCTTGTCGTACAGCCGGTAATTTAGGAGAATCATGGCCTACAGCATAGGTGCAAGATTTGAATAGATTAATGGGGCATTGGTCATGGACTTGCAGCACCTGAAACCGAGCCGGGAGCAAGATGCACCGATCTACCTGCAGCTGTACCGGCGCTACCGCGAGGCGATTGCAGCCGGCAAGCTCCGTCCCGGAGATCGGGTGCCGTCGGTGCGCAGCCTCGCCAGCGAGCTGAGCCTGGCGCGCGGCACAGTCGAAACGGCCTACCAGATGCTGGCAAGCGAAGGCTATCTGGTGGCCCGTGGCGCTGCGGGAACCGTCGTATCTCCCCGGCTGGGGAGCCTCGCCGAACCAGGCCACACCGAGGCGCCCGCGCCTTCTGCCCACCCATCGCCTCCCCCGCAAGCCATGCCCGGTGACGCCCTGCCGTTCCAGCTCGGCTTGCCGGCGTTGGATGCGTTTCCGCGAAAAACCTGGGCGCGCCTGGCCGGGCGCAACCTGCGCACCTTGGAAACGGTGGCCATGACCTATCCCGATCCGGCGGGATACGATCCTCTGCGGCGCGCCATCGCCACCTACCTGGGCATCTCACGGGGCATCGCCTGTTCGCACCAGCAGGTATTCATTACGGCGGGTTATCTGGGGGCGCTGGAACTGGTGCGGCGCACGCTGCTGCAAGCCGGAGACCTGGGTTGGTACGAGGATCCGGGGTACATCCTCGCCCGGCAGCTCCTGGAGCGCACGGGCATGCACTTGGAGCCAGTGCCGGTCGATGAAGAGGGTTTGAACGTCAGTATCGGCCAGCGCCGCGCCGCCAATGCGCGGTTCGTCGTGGTTACTCCCACCCATCAAAGTCCGATGGGCGTGGCCCTGTCGCTGCCGCGGCGGCTGGAACTGCTGGAGTGGGCGAGTCGCCGCCAGGCATGGATCATCGAGGACGACTACGACAGCGAGTTCCGCTACCAGGGCCGCCCCTTGCCGGCGTTGAAAAGTCTGGATCGCGATGGCCGTGTGCTCTACACCGGCACCTTCAGCAAGGTGCTGTTCCCCGGTCTGCGGCTGGCCTATCTGGTTGTGCCCGCGTCTCAAGTCGGCAAGTTCGCGGATATGGCGAATCACCTGCCCGGCCCCGGCTCTATCTTGTCTCAAGCCATGGTCGCCGATTTCATGGAACAGGGCCACTTTGCCCGACACCTGCGCAAGATGCGAACCCTGTATGCGGCGCGGCGCGGCTATCTGGTCGATGCGTTGACGGAGACCATCGGGGACCGCCTGCACGTCCAGCAGCAGGCCGGCGGCATCCATGTATTGGCCAAGCTCAACACCCCGCAGAGCGACAAGATCCTGGCGGCGGCCGCGAAGGCCGGGGGGCTCGGCGTCCAGCCCTTGAGCAACTGGTGGCTGCGCGCGTCATCGCAAGGCGGTTTGCTGATGGGATTTGCCAACTTCGCAACGGCTGAAGAAGCTGTGGCGGCGGTGCAGCGGCTGGGCGCGGTACTGGCCAGGCACTAGGTGGCGACAGGGGCACGGCCACGGGCGCATTGGGAGCCGGTACGACGCCTTGTCAATGACTCACCGTGGGACAGCGCCTGCCGATACTGCTGCGGGGAGACGCCAACCGCCCTGCGAAATGCCTTGCTGAAAGCAGCAGTGTCGGCGAACCCGCAGCGAAAGGCGATCTGTTTAACCAGCAGGGTGCGGTCGTTGAGCAGATCCCGAGCGAGCAGCAAGACCTGGCGGTTGCAGAACGAGGCAAGGCCTTCGCCGGCGGTGTCGCGAAACAGCCTGGCGTAGTGTCGCGTGCTGACGCCCACTTCATCGGCAAGGTCTGCCAGGGTGGGCTTCACCGGCTCTTCGCGGATGCGGACCGCGAGATCATCCAGGTACTGCTGACCCAGTCTTTTGCCGCCCTCGCACCGCACCGTACGGGTTGCGAAATACTGGATCAGCTCGGCGCCCAGCGCCACACTGATCGAATCGAGCACGAGCTGGGAACACGGCCCCGGGTGCAGCACCTCGGCCCGGGCGCGGGCCAGCAACATCCTCACGAAATCGCTTTCGACGCTTATCGTCGCCCTGAGCTGCGCGGGACTCAAATCGAGCTCCACGCCGGTGATCTCGGGTATGTCGATGCCACAGAAAAACGAGTGTTGCTCATCCGCTTGCCAGCGGCTGTGGAAGGTGTGGGCGGCCGGAAAGAACCTGACCGAACCTTGCGACAGGGGGTCGCCGGACGACGGCACCACGTAGCGTCCCCGCGCCCGGATATCGGTGACTTCGAGATAGCTGCACGGCGGCGAATAGGTCACCTCGCGCAGATCGCCCCAGCGGAATGTCCGCACTTCATAGCGGGCGCCGGCCGCGTCGCTCTGCGCTTCGACATGGCAGCGGTATTCCTTGGGCAGCTCGAATTTCTGTATGGCCATGGGCTAATCCCGCTGTTGGACGCCGGTTGCGCGTTATCGATGCGACGGAACGTCGACGCCGCCTGTTCCCGGCTTGTCCGTTACTGACGTACCGGCTTATCCGCAATGTTGGCATCAATGGTAGGGCTGGGCGGAGCGGCGGTCAATGTGCCGGCGCGGCGCGCCGGGATCGGAAGACACGCGTTCCCGGGTGAATCGGGCACCGTTATTGTCTATGCCGGACATCCGTTGTTTCGCAGTGACAGGCCAGTCGACAGGCGCTTGCGCTCGTCGCCAGATTGCGGCTTTATGCTTGGAACGGCCTCGCCATGGTGCGGACCGTATCACTCACCAACAGCGGCAGGTCCAGGGCCATCATGACAGTAAATACGCAGAATAAGACCTTCCCCGACGCAGACGCACTACTTGACCAGTATCCCCTCCCCGACGCGATCCGGGCGAAGGTGCGGCCGGGCCTGGCCGAGCTTATCGCATCGACGCGGGAAGACCAGGGCCTCAACGCCAACGGCCGCGCGCGATCGCTACACAATATCCATGATGACCTGCGCCGCCTCAAGGCGATCGTCGACGACCGCGCCCGGTATCCGGAAATTGCGGAGGTGAAGATCGAGCGGCCGCTATTCATTTTGGGCCTGCCGCGCTGCGGCACGAGCTTTCTCCACGCGTTGATCGATGGCGACCCGCAGGTGCGCACCCCGCTGATGTGGGAGGTCGCCGATCCGTCGCCGCCGCCGGAGGCATCGACCTTCGATACCGATCCCCGTATCGAACGCTTCGAAGAGCACCTGCACGCCCAACTTGGCGGAGACCATCACGAACTGCTCAAGGCGCACCCGATCGGCGCCAAGATTCCGCAGGAATGCGGCTCCTTCATGACCACGTCGTTTCAGAGCAGCAACCCGTGCATGCTGGGCCGGCTGCCGCGCTTTTACGAGTGGTTCAAAGGCATCGACGCCGAGTTCCGCTACCAAGTGCACAAGATGTGGCTACAGCACCTGGGCTGGCGCAACCCGCGCAAACATTGGGTGCTGAAGATCCAGGAGCACATGTACAAAATGCCGGCGCTGCGCTCGGTCTATCCCGATGCGATCTTCATCCAGCCGCACCGCGACCCCACCACCGTGATCGCCTCGATCTCCCAGCTGATCCGGGTACTCCGCGACCCGGCATACGATCATCAGGACTCCCATGCACTCGGGCGCGAATTTCTCGATCTGTGGTGGGATGGGGTGAAATGCCTGATCGACTATCGCAAGGCAAACCCCGACCTGCCCATCTACGACATGCGCTACAAGGATCTGGTCGCCGATCCGGTGGCGACGATCCGCGGCGCCTATGAGCATTTCGGCTGGGACTTCACCGCGGATACGGAGCGCGGTATCCTTGGCTGGTTGCACGAAAACCCCGCCGGCAAACACGGCAAGCGCAGCTACAGCCTGGAAGAGCTGGGGCTCGACGAATCGATGGTGCGCGACAAATTCGCAGAATATATCGAGGTCTATCGTGACTACATCTGAGCAGTTGCCCAACTGGCGCACCTATCTCGACATCATGGCCAAGGCCGAACAGGCGCTCGACCGCTTGGCCGACCCATCGGATCCGCAAGCCCGGCAGGATGCCTACCGGCTGATGTTTGCCGCGATCGCCAGCGGCTACCAGACCGCGTTCACCGACCCTGATGCGCCCGAGTTCGTGCCGCCGGTCAGCAACATCCTGAATACGGTCGGCGTGAATCCCGATTTCATTTGCGGCTATTCGCGCATCGATGGCACAGGCGTCTACCGACTGTCCGGGTTTCGCGGCGATGCCGTCTTCGTCTTTGTTGACTTTGCAGCGGGCGGCCTGGGCGTGCTCGACGAGCTCGGGCCATCGGTCGGCATGCTGGATATCGACAAGTTCACCATCGGCGCGGACGGGCGCTTCGATATCCTGCTCAGCGCGGAACGCCCGGACGGCCATGAAGGCGATTGGTTCCGGCTCGATCGGCGCGCCACCACGGCGTCGCTGCGACGGGCCTACTACCACTGGGGCGAAGGACAGGACACCCGGATCGCCATTGACCGGATCGACAAGCCGATCAACACCGGCAGGCTGGATGCAGCGGAAGTGGCAAGGCGGCTCCAGAAGCTTTCCGAACACGTGGATCGCTATGTCGGTTTCGCGCTCGGCTACAGCGAGCGGCACCGGTCGCAGGGCTATGTCAATCGACTGGAGCATGACGATTGGGCCGGCCGCGGCGGTGTCTCGGGGCAGCACTATTATCAGGGGATTTTCCGGCTCGAGCCCGGCGAAGTGATGATCGTCGAAACGGAACTGCCCGAGCAGGTTCGCTACTGGAATATCCAGTTGAATGACACCCTGTGGAATACCATCGACTGGTTCAACCATCAGAGCAGCCTGAACGGCGGGCAGGCGCGGCTCGATGCCGACGGCAGTTTCCGCGCGGTGATCGCCCTCGAGGATCCCGGCGTGCCGAACTGGCTGGACCCGGCCGGCCACCGCGAGGGATCGCTGATGCTGCGCTGGACCGAGGCCACATCCGGTCCAGAGCCACGCCTCAGGATCGTACCCACGGCACAGCTCCGTGAGCACCTGCCGGCCGAGACGCCGGTGGTGACGGCGCATGAGCGCCAGGAGATGCTTCGTCGCCGGCGTCAGGGCGCCCAGTGGCGGCACCGCTGGTAGGTCTGCAAGGATGGCCCCGAACCATCGACACCCGGCGCTGGCACCGTTCCGGCTGGCGGTACCCGACGCGACGCTGGCCGATCTGGACCAGCGGCTGGCGGCCACCCGCTGGCCGGCGCCTGTGCCAGGTGCTCCCTGGCGCTGGGGCACCGATCTGGCCTTCATGCAGTCGTTGGTCGCCCACTGGCGCGAGCGGTTCGACTGGCGTCACTGGGAAGCGCGGCTGAATGCCTATCCGCAATATATGGCGGCAATGGGCGATGTCGATGTTCATTTCATTATCGAGCAGGGCTCCGGCGAGAATCCGTTACCGCTGATTCTGACCCATGGCTGGCCGGGCTCGCCGTTCGAGCTGATCGACCTGATCGACCCGCTGGCCCATCCCGGGCGCCACGGCGGCGCGACCGCCGACGCCTTCACCGTGGTGGTGCCGAGCCTGCCGGGATTCGGCCTTTCGCCGCCACCGGACACCATCCTCGGCCCAAGAGCGCTGGCGTCGACCTGGCACCGTTTAATGAAGGACGTGCTGGGATTCGACCGATACGTCGCGCATGGCGGTGACACCGGCGCCACCATTTCGTCATGGATGGGCCTCGACCAGCTGCCCCAGCTGCCTGCCATTCACCTCAACACGCCCGTGCTGATCGCCGACTGGACACTCGAGAGCCATCCACCGGACGCCGACGAGGCCGACTTTCTCGAGCGGCAGCGCCAGCGGCTGAGCGGCGAGGACGCCTACCAGCACCTCCACGCCGAAAAACCGGCGACGTTGAGGTTCGCGCTTGCCGATTCGCCGGCCGGATTGGCGGCGTGGATTGCCGAGAAGTTTCACGGCTGGACCGCGCCGGGCGAACAAATGTTATCCACCATCAGCCTCGACCACATCATTGCCAACGTCATGGTCTACTGGAACGGTGCATCCGCACCCGTGCACTGGCTGTACCAGTCGTTTCGCGACATGAGCGGCTACCGCTTGCCACCCGGCCGCCGTATCGACACCCCAACGGGATTCTGCCTGTTCCCCAACGACATCGTGGTGCCGCCGCCACGGCAGTGGCTGGAGCGGAGTTATAACGTCGCCAACGTCACCCTGGCCGCGCAAGGTGGTCATTTTCCTGGTATCGAAAGTGTTGAGTTGCTGACGAATGATATGCGCGATTTCTTCCGCGGGCTTCGGTAAAAACGGGTGAGTCAGCCGCTCGCTTCCCTCCATGATGCCAAGGTTTTCGGACCTGAGCCAAGATGCGATCGCGGATGGAAACTGAACGAGAACGTATTCTGAGGTGAACGTCTTGAAAAACCTCAATACCATTTTCTGACGCCGAGCAGCTAGCCTTCGCGCAGGTTCTGGCGGAAGAAGGAATGCAAAGCGCGCGGCCAGCGCCAAGGCTCCTCGCGCACCGGCATGGTCAAGCTGATGAAATCGGCCGGATCGGCGCCAGGAAGATACTTCAAGACATACTCGTCGCGCTCACGATAGAGCTGGGCAGCCGGCATCCTGGATGGAAGTGGTCCTGTAGGGCAGGTTTGGCTTGTCAAACGACCGTATCGGTCAAGGACGTGGTTCAGCTCCCGTCTCGTCATGACGACCAAAAGAGGAGCATTTCTCCGGTCGGGGCTCCACAAAGAAACCGATCCGCCGCGCGCCCCGATTTCAATGTATTAAAAGATGCACTGGAAATTCGTGGCCGGGAGTGGATTCCAGTGGCTCCGAGTGGAACGAAAAAAGGGGCATAAGCCCCTTTTCTCAATGATCTACAGGCTACTTGAGCTCTGCAGAGTATTATTTGGAGCGGGATATCGGGTTCGAACCGACGACCTGTACCTTGGCAAGGTACCGCTCTACCAACTGAGCTAATCCCGCTTAGCTTGCGCTAAATTGGCGTCCCGTAGGGGAGTCGAACCCCTGTTACCGCCGTGAAAGGGCGGTGTCCTAGGCCTCTAGACGAACGGGACCTTAAACTTTCCGACCGACCCGCTTGTCTGCGTTACTGCGTTGTCTCGTCGTGAGGCGCGCATTTTAGGGGGGCCTGCCAAACCTGTCAACACCGGGACCTGCTTTTTTTGGCGGCCAGGCGCGCAATCGCGCGCGCCTACGGTTTACCCTCTGTCCCATCCTCGGGAGCGAAGTCGAGCGACACCGAGTTCAGGCAGTAGCGCAGCCCTGTTGGTGCCGGGCCGTCGTCGAAGACATGGCCCAGGTGGCTGCCACAGCGGGTGCAGGTGATTTCGGTACGCGCCATGCCGTGGCTGAAGTCGGGGGTTTCGGTGACGTTTTCCGCCACCGCCGTGGCGTAGAAGCTCGGCCAGCCGCAGCCGGCATCGAACTTGGTGGTGGCATCGAACAGCAGGCTGCCACAACAGGTGCAGAAGTATTGTCCCGGGCGGTCCTCGCGATTGTAGATGCCGGTGAAAGGGCGCTCGGTGCCTTTTTCGCGGCACACCGCATATTGTTCGGGAGTGAGCCGGGCGCGCCAGTAGTCATCGCCCTTGTCTTGCCAGTCGTCGTTCATGAATCCTCCTGTTTCGGTCATTGCCAGACACCTGAAATCCACTGCGCCCGGGGATTTTCCGCTACAATGGCGCTCTTTTTTATCCGGGGCAAGGCAAACCTCTCGCGGGAACTATTTATGCAGCACTTTCAAAAGTCAAATAAGTTGCACAATGTGTGCTACGACATTCGCGGTCCGGTGCTGGACCACGCCAATCGCCTCGAGGATGAGGGCCACCGCATCCTCAAGCTCAACATCGGCAACCCCGCGCCCTTCGGTTTCGATGCCCCGGACGAAATCCTCCAGGATGTGATCCACAACCTTCCCCAGGCCCAGGGCTACTCCCACTCCAAGGGCATCTTCTCCGCCCGCAAGGCGGTCATGCAACGGACCCAGGTGCAGGGTATCGCCGATGTCGAGATCGATGACATCTTCCTCGGCAACGGTGTCAGCGAACTGATCGTGATGGCGATGCAGGCACTGCTCAATGACGGCGATGAGATCCTCATCCCCGCCCCCGACTATCCCCTGTGGACCGCGGCGGTGGCTCTCGCCGGGGGCACGCCGGTGCACTACCGGTGTGATGAAGACAATGGCTGGCAGCCGGATATCGACGACATCGCGGCGAAGATCACCCCGCACACCCGGGGTATCGTGGTGATCAACCCCAACAATCCCACCGGGGCGGTCTACAGCGAAGCCGTACTGCGGCAGATCGTCGATCTGGCCAGGGAGCACGACCTGGTGGTGTTTGCCGATGAGATCTACGATCGCATCGTCTATGACGGCGCCGTGCATATTCCCATGGGCCGGCTCGCCACCGATGTGTTGTGCATCACCTTCAATGGCCTGTCGAAGGCCTACCGCCTGGCCGGCTTCCGCTCCGGCTGGCTGGTGGTAAGCGGCGCCAAGCACCGCGCCCGAGGCTATATTCAAGGCATGGAGATGTTGTCCTCGATGCGCCTTTGCGCCAACGTACCCGCCATGCACGCCATCCAGACGGCCCTCGGCGGCTACCAGAGCATCAACGATCTGATCAGGCCCGGCGGCCGGATCTACCAGCAGCGGGAAATCGCCCACCAGTTGCTGACCGCGATCCCCGGGGTCAGCTGCGTCAAGCCCAGTGGCGCCCTGTACATGTTTCCAAAGCTCGATCCGGAGATGTACCCGATCGCCGACGACGAACAACTGGTGCTCGATCTGCTGCTCCAGGAAAAACTGCTGCTGGTGCAGGGTTCGGCATTCAACCACCCGGACAACAACCACTTCCGCATTGTTTTCCTGCCGCGCGAGGATGATCTCGGCGATGCGGTAAAACGGCTGGCCCAGTTTCTCGCCCGCATTCGCCAGTGAGCCTTTGCCGCCGGATACCCCGGTCAACGCTCCCCGGTTGAATAGCCGGGGGCATCCAGCGGATACAGGATTCTGTCCCGATACCCGGTGATCACCTGGATGTAACCGGCGAGCTCCCGGTCGAGGACGGCATCGTCGGTATCGAGCAGCAGCGACTGCCCGCCGAGCCCGCTGATCTTGGTTTTGCTGGCCACCACCACCAACCCCTGGCGCCCGACCCGGCGCAACACCTCGGGCGAGAGCTGCTGGTTGCCACGGCCAAGAAGAATTCCCTGACCGCCGATGGGAGTCACCACGATGGCCGCCCGCGGGTGTCGCTCCAGCAGAGCGAGGATCGCGCGCTCGTCCAGATCGCTTCCCAGCCCCTCTCCGGCCAGCACCGCATCCACTCCCAACAGAGTGCCCGCAATGCCCAGGGCTTCCTTGATGGCGTAGGTGGTCGAGCCCGGGGCCAGCAGATAGAGCACGTCCGGCTCCATCAGCTCGATGACCTCGGCGGCGATATCATCCAGTACCAACACCTCGACCTCGCGGCCGCCGTCCTTGACCCGCTGCACGAAGCGGCCGGCCTCGGGAACCAGCATCCCGCCAAACAAGCGGGCGCGCACCTCGCCACGGCGCAGTGCGTCCTCATCGATATCCTTGACCGGCTGTTCGCGCACATCCACCAGCCCGCCGTCGAGCAGCAGATGCAGTACGGCGGTGGCCGCCTCGGGATTGATCGCGAACACCCCGGAGTGCATTTTCACGCCGGCCGGGATACCCAGCACCACCTGGCGATCGCCCACCACCGAACAGATATCCCGCGCGGTGCCATCGCCGCCGGCAAAGAGAATCAGGTCGACACCGGCATGCTGGAATGCCCTGGCGGCCTCGCGGGTGTCCGCGGCGCCGGTCAGCCCGGCCTCGACCAGTTCCGTCAGCGGATGGCAGGCAAAGCCCAAGGCCCGCAGCGCGTTCTCGCCCATCGGACCCGGCGCGGTGTAGAAGTCGAGCTGGTGGGATCGGCTCCGCAGCCCGGCCAGCGTTCTCATCGCCCGCCCAGCACAGCGGGATCGGTCATCGCCACCGGCGGGCAGCAGCAAGTTATCGCTGCCCTTGTGGCCCAGTGGGCCACCGATCCCGGCGCGGGGATTGATGACAAAACCGACCTTCAGCACGGCGCGACGTCCAGGGCGAAACCGGCGCCTCGCAGCAGCGGCGCCAGCGCCTGCGGTATCGTGCCCTCCGGAACGTAGTGACTGAATTCTCGGCGCCAGGGATAGTTCTTGCGCAGGGCATCGAAAGCGGCGCCGCCGGCGGAAGTGCCCGCCAGGGCGGCCAGCAGTTGCCGATGATCCCGGCGCGGATCGTAGGCATCGAGCACCAGCCCCTCGAATGAGGCTGCGCCATCGACCGCCAGCCCGAGCGGGCCAGCCGCCAGCCCAGGCACCCGGGCAAGCGCCTCGTCGAGACTCAACGCGGCCGCCACCCCGGCCCAGCGGCAAAAAGCGTTGTAGACCATCAGCGTGCCGCGGATGCGCCCTTCCAGGCTGTAGCCGGCGATGTGCGGGGTGCCGATGGCCACCCGCGCCAGCAGATCGGCAGCGATATCCGGCTCGCCTTCCCAGACGTCGAGCACCGCCCCCAGGCGCCCCCTTTCGAGTTCGGCGAACAGGGCGCGGTTGTCGATGACCTCGCCGCGCCCGGCGTTGAGCACCAGGGTGCCCGGCCGCAATCGCGCCAGCGCCCCGGCGTCGAACAGGTGCCAGGTGGGATGTGGACCGGACCGGGTGAGCGGGGTATGCAGGCAGATGATGTCCGCCGCCAGCACCTGTTCGAACGGCACCAGCGGCAGGCCGCAGCGCTGGTCCAGGAAAGGATCGAAACAAAGGGTCTCGACGGCCAGCGCCTGGAGCCGGCGATACAGCCCGCCACCGACATTGCCGCAGCCGACAATGGCCACCGTCTGCGCGCGCCAACCGGGCGCGATCGCGCACAGGGCGGCGAGCACATAGTCGGCCACGGCGGCGGCATTGCAGCCCGGCGCGTTGGCCCAGGCGGTGTTGCGGGTCACCAGCCACGCCAGGTCCAGGTGATCCGTGCCGATAGTGGCGGAACCGACGAAGCCGACCCGGCTGCCGCCCAGCAGGCGCTGATCGACAGGCGTTACCGAACGCACCAGCAACACATCGGCATCCGCCACCAGATCGCGATCGATCCGGCGCCCGGGGGCGGTGATCACTTCGCCGAAAGCACCGAACAGCTCGGCCACCAGCGGCATATTTTCGTCAGCGACGATCTTCACGGCTGAAGATCCCGGTAGCGATCGGCGTCGAGCGCCTGCGCAACCTGGTAATGATTCGCCAGCGCCCGGACAAACAGCGCGCCCCGCGGCGGCAGGCCTCCGGCGACGCACCAGTCCTGCGCTTGCCGCTCGACCGCGGCGACAAAGGCCGGAGACGCCCCGCGGCTGTGCGGGTCGTCGCCGTTCAGGTTGTCGGTGCTCAGACGAAAGGGCCGCCCGCTGGCGGTAGTGAACAGCCACTCCAGTGCCTGGGGCTTCACCTCGACCTGCTCGAAGGCCAGCTGCTGCTCGCGGGTTCTGCCGTCCGGCTGGTACCAGTAGCCGAAATCCACCTGCTGGCGCCGCGCCTCGCCGGCGATGCACCAGTGGGCGACTTCGTGCAGGGCGCTGGAGAAATAGTCTTCGCGGTAGATGATCCGGTGATGCGGGCGGCCAGCGGCGGCGGGCAGGTACATCGGCTCGTCGCCCCCGCCGGCCAGAACCGTGTTCCAGTCCGCGAGAAAAGTGGTCGCGAACAGCGTCTCCAGCACAGCGGCAGTGCCCATTCCTATCCCCAGCCTCCCTCTTCATCGAGGCAGGTCGTGGCTTCGAGCCGCGCGAGGTATTCCGCGGACAGGAATTCCCGCCCGGCAAGCAGGTGCTCCAGATACCAGCGCAACGGCAGCGCGCCGTCGTCCAGGTGGGCGCGGTTGGCCACATAGGTCCAGGCGGGAACGACGCCACCAGCGGTGATGATCGGGAACCGTTCCCGACTGTAATAAAAAGGGGCGCCTTCGAAAGGGTCCATCTTGACGATCTGCCGCTCATCGGCGAGATGGTAGAGAACGCCCTCCACCACATCACCTCGAGACCAGGCGATATTGGCGCAGGCCCAGCGCGGATCGCGGCGCGAGCGTTTGTTGAAGCGCAGCGCCATGTCCCGCAGTCGGCCCGGCAGGGCCTCGACCACATCGAGACCGCGCTCGGCCATGCGCTCGGGATTCATATTGGAGCCGTAGGCAAAGTAGAAAGGCATGGACAACCAACCCCAGCGACCAGGAATCGGCCATTATCGCCGCCGCCGCGCCCGCCGACAACCGGCGGCCAGGGCGACCGCGCCAGCTGCGAAGCGAACGCCGGGGGGCGCTGGCGGTCAGCGCAGACCGCGGAAAGTGGCGCGGATATCGGCGATGCAGGCTTCCGGGTTTTCCACATAGCCGAAATGGCCGCCGAAATCGTGGGCGTTGACGAAATGCAGGTTGTAGTCTTTCGCCCGCGACGACTCGCGGAAAATCGCCGCCCGGTCGGCCGTGGTCACCCCCGGGGGATTTTCGCCGCCGAGGAAGGTGATCCCGGTGGGCGCCTCCACCCGGGGCGTGCGATCGTGGCTCGGCGCCCAGGGATAGAGCACCGCGTCCCGATAGTAACGCACCGAGGTGGCGAAAGACTCCGTCACCCAGAACAGCGTCGCGGTGGTGAGCAGGAAGTCGCGGTCGTACTCGCTTTCGAGGTCGCCGTCGCAGTGGCTCCAGTCCCGCCAGCGCTGCATCAGCCAGGCCAGTTGCCCGACCGGCGAGTCGTGCATCGCATAGGAGAGCGTCTGCGGCTCGAGGCTCTGCACGCAGGCGTGGCTGATGGCCTTGGTGACGAACGGCAGCACCGCGCGGCGCACCTCCTCGGGGGCGTCGTAGGGCACGAAGGCGGCGGTGATGTCCCAGTAGCGCTCGTGGTTGAACAGGTCGAGGGGCGTCGCGCCGAGGATATGCACGCCGTACAGAGAGGCCGCATACTTGTGGCCGAGCTCCGAGGTGACGCGACTGCCCCAGTCGCCTCCCGAGGCGGCATAGCGCTCGAAACCGAGGGCCTCGGTCATCAGCTTGTGCCACAGATCCGCCGCCGCGGAAGCGGAAACCCCGGCGGCCGGCAGCGGCGTCGACCAGGCAAAGCCCGGCAGGGAGGGCACGATCACCTCGAAGGCATCCGCCGGATCGCCGCCGAAGGCCGCCGGATCGGTCAGTGGGCGGATGATTTTGTGCATGTCCCAGAACGTCGAGGGCCAGCCGTGGCTGAGGATCAGCGGGATGGGGTTCGGCCCCACCCCCGGCTCGCGAATGTAATGAACCGGCACCCCGTCCAGCGTCGTGCGGTAGTGGCGAAAGCCGTTGATATGCCGCTCCGCCGCGCGCCAATCGTAGTCCTCCGCCCAACTCCGGGCGAGTTCGCGCAAATAGACGCCGTCGAAACCGTACAGCCCATCGTCGTTGCCGACATTGGTGGGCCAGCGGGTGGCGGCGATACGGCGCCTGAGGTCGTCGAGCACCTCATCGGCAACTCGGATGGGAAAAGATTCTGCCGTCATTCATGTCTCCTGGAGATGGCTTTATTATTTCCGGCGCAGGAGTCGCAGTGTATACGGAATAAAAGAGGATGCCGAGCCCCGCCGCCAGACACTCGCGCGGTCGTCGATGATGGCGTCCGGCACAACGGCTCCCCAGATCAGGGCGCCCCCCGGCATGGCCACTCCGGGGCAAAACCCGCCGCGCGCGGTTGGCCGGCCCGGCGGGGCGGCTCCAGCAACCGTACAGTCTGGTCATAATTTCAGGCCATGGCACTAGCCTCCGGGCTCACAATCAAGTATTTTGCTGGACTCCGCAATCCAATAGAACCAACCGCTATCTGGAGCAGCATATAATCATGAACCAGCGATTCAAGGACAAGGTCGTACTGATCACCGGCACCGGCGGCGGCATGGGCCGCGAGGCGGCCCTGCGCTTTGCCGCCGAAGGCGCCAAAGTGGTAGGCTGCGACGTCAAGACCGACGGCAACCGCGAGACCGTGGCGCTGGTCCGGCAACGGGGCGGCACCATCCACACCATGGAGCCGGTGGACCTCGGCGATCCCGACCAGGCGCGACGCTGGGTCGACGCCGCCGCCGCGATCCACGATCGCATCGATATCCTCTACAACAACGCCTCCGCCGCCCGGTTCGCGCCCATCGAGACCTTTCCCGTCGAGGACTGGCAGTTCACCATGCGCAACGAGGTCAACCTGGTGTTCTACGTCACCCGCTTTGCCTGGCCATATCTGAAGCGCCAGGGCGGCGTCATCATCAACACCGGCTCGATCGCCGGGATGGCGGGCTCCGGCCCCGGCGGGGCTGGCCACGCCGCCGCGAAGGGCGCCATCATTGCCCTCACCAAGCAACTCGCCCAGGAGGGGGCCGAGCACAATATCCGTGCGGTGACCGTCAGCCCCGGCTTTATCGAAACCCCCGGCACCGCCGACTTCGCCAACGACCCGCAAGTCCGCGAGGGGCTGATCGCCCGCAATATCATCCAGCGTATCGGCAAGGCAGAGGATGTGGTGGCCATGGCGCTGTTTCTCGCCAGCGACGAAGCCTCGTTCATCACCGGCGCCAACTACGTGGTCGACGGCGGCCGCACCTCCCGCTGAGCAGACATCCGCAAGATCAATCAACAAAGGAAGCTTACCAATGGCCAGAATTCTCGTTATCGAATCCAGCGCGCGCCGGGCGGGCTACAGTCGCCAACTCGTCGGCGAATTCGTCGACCAGGTCAAAGCCCTCGACAAAGGACACGAGTTCGTAGTCCGCGATCTGGTTCAGGATCCAGTGCCGCTGCTGACCAACGATAACGTCGAGATCATCCGCACCCACCCGGACCAGATCACACCCGAGCAGTTGGAGAAGATCGCGGTGTCGGAGGAACTGATAGCCGAACTGAAAGCCGCGGATTTCGTGGTGATCGGCTCGTCGATGTACAACTGGAATATCGCCGCCGCCCTCAAGGCCTGGCTCGACCAGGTGATGCGCATCGGCAAGACCTTCGCCTATGGCGGCGACGGTGTGGTCGGCCTGCTGGGCGACAAGCCCTGCCTGGTTGTGCTGGCCCGCGGCGGCAGCTACGACACCCCTGACCGCGCGGCGCGCGACATGCAACAGCCCTACCTGGCCAATGTGCTCAAGGTGATGGGGCTCGACGCCACCTTTGCGGTGATGGAGGGCTCGTTGATGGGCGACCAGGTCAGCAACGCCAATCTGGCAAAGGCTCGCGAAGTGATCGCCGAGGTGGTCAGAAAACTTGCCTGATATCTGTCCCGCCCTGGTTGCCCGGGGCCGGATCGCCATCACCGATAACCATAAAGGACCAAATGATGAACGATAACCTGCTACTGCTGAGCGGTTTTTTCCAGATCGGCTACGCCACCAACGACATCGACGCGGCGCTGGCCCTGTTCCGCGACAAGTACAGCATGGGTACCTTCGCCGAGATCCGCAATATCACCGTGCAAGGCCCCGACAACAGCGACATGGTGGCCAACTTCGCTCTCGCCTACAAAGGCGACACCATGATCGAGCTGATCCAGCCGGTGGAGGGCGACACCAGCATGTTCGACCATGTGCTGCCGAAGAATGACTTCGCGGTACGCCATCACCATTTCGCCTACTGCCTGGATTCGATGGCGCAACTGGACGAGGCGGAAGCAAAACTGCGCGGCCAGGGCATCGACATTCCCATCCGCGGCAACGGCATGGACCAGGTGTTCTTTTTCTACGCCGACACCCGCTCCTGGCTCGGCCATTACAGCGAATACCTCACCCTCACCGACAAGGGCCGCGAAACCTACGCGCAACTGCCCCGCTACTGACAACCAGACCATAACAGTGAGAAGCACGCCATGAGTAAAGCCCACGAGATGCCCACCGCCCTCAGCACGCCCCTGAGCATGGCAGGCCTGCTGGCCGCAGCCGAACAGGCCACTGGCCTCAAGGACTGGGGCGACGACCCGACCTTCAAGATCGGCCTGGAAAAACTGGTGGCCGCGGTGGAGGCCATGCAGCCCGCCGCCGAAGTTCGCGCCAACATCCACAACCGCACGGTGCAGACCCTGGCGATGAAACTGCACATGGTGGAAGATGCCCGCCAGCACCCGGAAATCACCGCGGCGAGAGTCGACAAGCCGCTGATCATCGTCGGCCTGCCGCGCACCGGCACCACCATCCTCTACGATCTGCTGTCCCTCGACCCCGCCCTGCGCTGGCCCCGTGAGTGGGAAACCTTCATCCCCTGGCCGGCCCCCGAAGCCGCCACCATGGATAGCGACCCCCGCATCGACATCATCAACGGCCTGTACAAGGTGATGCTGGAGAAATCCCCGGAGCTCAACGACATCCAGCGCATGGATTCCACCCGCCCGGGCGAGTGCAACCATATCTTCACCCACCATTTTTCGAGCACCAACTTCCCCGCCGAATTCGCCGTGCCGGAGTACCAGGACTGGTACAACGAAAACCGGGTGCCCGGCCACTATGCCGCCCACAAACGCATCCTCCAGCAGCTGCAGTGGAAGGGCCCCAAGGGCACCTGGCTGCTCAAGTCACCCGAGCATCTGTTCGATCTGGAGGGTCTGTTCGCGACCTACCCCGATGCCCAACTGGTGTGGACCCACCGCGACCCGGCGCTCACCATCTCGTCCATTTCCAGTATGGTGCACGCCCTCACCAAAGCCCAGGACCTGGACGTTCCCAAGGCCGCCATCGGCGCCGGCATGTGGAAAACCTGGCGCGCGGGCATGGCCCGCGGCACTCAGAGCCGCGCCAGCCACCCCCATATCGAAAATGCCATCCTCGATCTGGGCCACCGCGACGTGGTGCTCGACCCGGTGGCGGCGGTGCGCCGGATCTACGACCATTTCGGCCGCGAATTCAGCGCCGAGCACGCGCGACTGATCGACGAGTTCATCCGCAACAATCCGGCGGCCAAGCGCATCGGCAAGCACAAGCACAGCCCCGAGGAATACGGCCTCGACGCCGGCGAAATCCGCCGCGAACTGGCGAGCTACTACGAGCGCTTCGGCCACCTGTGCAAGCGACCCGACGAAGCCTGACCGCCACCGACAAGAGGAACATACTATGAGCGTACTCGATAGATTCAGGCTCGATGGCCGCACCGCCATCGTCACCGGCATCGGCCCCGGCGTCGGCGAGCACGTCGCCAAGGCCTATGCCGAACTGGGCGCCAACGTGGTCTGCGCCTCCCGCAACGCCGGCAACTACCAGCGGGTGGCCCAGGAAATCAACGACGCCGGCGGCAACGCCATCGGCGTCGCCTGCGATGTGGGCGACAAGGCCCAACTGGACAACCTGGTGGCCCGCGCCCGCGACGCTTTCGGTCCCATCCATATCCTGTTCAACAATGCCGCCGCCGGTGTGATGGACATCGACAACAGTTTCTGGGACACCGACGACGAGATCTGGGACATCGCCCTCGGCGTCAACCTGCTGGCGCCGTTCAGGCTCGCCAAGCTGGTGTTTCCAGACATGGAAAAACACGGCAAGGGCGCCATCATCAATGTCGAGAGCTGCGGTGGCTTCACCCCCATGCTGCCCAACGTGGCCTACACCACCTCCAAGGCGGCACTGATGTTCCTCACCCGCAGCCTCGCCAAGGCCTGCGCGCCGAAGGCCCGGGTCAACGCCCTGTGCGTGGGCTCGATGAGCCCCGACGGTCAGGAACTGGATATCCACAAGGGCTACAACCTGGCGGGGAAAAACGCCATTCAGCGCTTCGGAGCGGCGGATGAGACGGTCGGCGCGGCGATCCTGCTGGCATCCGACGCGTCCAGCTATACCACCGGCAGCTGCGTGTTCGTCGAGGGCGGCCGGGTCGGCACGCTCGCCTGAGAGGTCCTGAAGCCAACATCCATCGGGCGCGGGAGGCCGTTGTGTGGACGGCTCAGGAGGGATTGGCATTTTACCGGCGCAAGGAAAGCGGCCCTGCTCAACCCTCAGCACATACCTGCACCAGCAATTCCCGCAGTTCCTGCCGCAGCGCGGCGAGCCGTTCCAGCGGCAGGCCGCTGTTGCACAGCATTTGCTGTGGAATCTGCCGCGCCGGCTCCCGCAACCGCAAACCGGCGTCGGTGAGCCGCAGGCGCGCTTCCCGCTCATCCACCGCCGAACGGCCGCGCTGCACCAGGCCCGCTGTTTCGAGCCGCTTCAGCAACGGCGTCAGGGTGCCGGAATCCAGCAACAGTCGCTCACCCACGAACTTGACCGTCACCCCGGCGAAATCCTCTGGCGGGGTATTGTCCTGCGCCTCCCACAGCACCAGCATCACCAGGTATTGGGGATAGGTCAGGCCAAGGGTCTCCAGCAGCGGACGGTATTCCGCAGTGATCTTGCGGGACAGCGCGTAAAGCACAAAGCACAACTGGTTGTCGAGGCGCAGTGGCGCGTCGGCATCGGCATGGGCGGAGAGTGCCATCGTTCAGCCCAACAGCTCGGCCACGTCACCGGCAATTTTCTCCGGCGTGTCCGTTGGGGCGTAGCGCTCCATCACCCTGCCCTCGCGATCAACCAGGAATTTGGTGAAGTTCCACTTGATGGCGGTGGTGCCCAGGACACCCGGCGCCTGCGCCTTCAGATATTTGAACAGTGGGTGGGCGCCGTCGCCATTCACCTCCACTTTATGGAACATCGGAAAACTCACGCCGTAGTTCAGTTCGCAAAACTGGCTGATCTCGTCGTTGCTGCCAGGGTCCTGATGACCAAACTGGTTGCAGGGAAAACCAAGGATTTCCAGGCCCTGGTCCTTGTACTGCCGGTACAGCGCCTCCAGCCCCTTGAACTGGGGAGTGAAACCGCATTTGCTGGCGGTGTTGACGATCAGCAGCACCTTGCCCCGGTAGTCCGCCAGGGAAACTCCGCTGCCCTGCATGGTGACAGCCGCGAAATCGTAAATCGTGTCCGGCATGATCGCACTCCTGATAATAGGTTGGCCCGATGAGGGGTCACCTTAACAGGGATATAAATTTTGCACAATTTAATTTTCTACAATCTATATTTCCATTCGCAAACTCTATCCCCATTGGAGAAACCGCCTGCCCTCCGTGGCGGGCGCGATAGCCGGGCCTTGGACAACGAGCGGTATCCCCTCAGGCGGTCACTCCGGCAACTCGACGGACCAGCCGCCGCCGTTGATATGGGTGCCGCCATCGACGAACAGGGTGTTGCCGGTCACGAAGCGGGCATCGTCGCCGGCAAGAAACAGCGCCACGCCGGCAATGTCCTTGTCGGCGTCGCCGATGCGCCCCATGGGCGGCAGCTGCGCGCCGCTGGCCAGCTCGGGGCTCTGCTCCAACAGCTTCACCAGCGCCGTGGTCATCGCCGCCGGACAGATCACATTGGCGCAGATCTGATAGGGTGCCCATTCCCGCGCCACACTGCGGGTCATCGCCCGCAGCGCCTCCTTGCTGACGTTGTACTCCAGGGTGCCGGTATAGGCCCGGACACCGTTGATCGAGCACAAATTGATGATTCGTCCCCAATTGTTCGACTTCATATGGGGAAAAACCGCCTGCATCGCCCAAAATCCCGCCCACAGGTTCATGTCGATGCCATGCTGCATCTCCGCATCGGATTTGTTCTCCGCGCGGCGAAAGGTGCCGCCACCCCAGGCGTTGTTGACCAGGATATCGACACCGCCGAAGTGCTCGACCGCGGCCTCGACCATGGCGATGACCTGCTCTTTATCCCGCACATCGGTAGCCACGAAGTGGGCACCGGTCGCAAACTCGTCGCGCAGCTGTTGTGCCACCGCGCTGCCGGTGCCGGCATCGAGCTCCGCCACCAGGATATTGGCACCTTCACTGGCAAAACGGCGGGCGATGGCCCGGCCGATGCCATCCCCGGCACCGGTGATAATGGCGGTGCGTCCCGAGAGTTTTTTCATGATTGCTCCTGTCATCGTTGTCGACTCTGTGTCCTGCGCCGCCGGTTGCCGGGAGAACACCACTTTTAACGGAAAAGACTTGCCGGAAAGGACTTTAATCCCCGCGGGATAACTCGTATATTGTGCCCTCGCAGTGCGTCGCGCCGGTCGCCCGCAGTATGCCATAACCATACCCGCCGCCCGAATGCCCCAAAGACGCATCTTCCGTCTCATGGACATCAATCCGGTTTATTACCATCACTGCTTTTTACCATCACTACACTGTTCATCATCACTACAAGGAGTCAGAAAATGGCCACTTATGTACTTTGCCACGGTGGTGGCATGGGGGGTTGGATCTGGAAATTCGTCAAGCCGGCGCTGGTCGCGGCGGGCCACGACGTCTACACCCCAACCTATAGCGGCTTTGGCGAGCGGGAACATCTGCTCAGCGCCGACATCGATCCCCAGGTGAATGTCACCGACATCGTCAACGTGCTCGAAAAAGAAGACATCACCGATTGCATCCTGGTGGGCCACAGCTACTCGGGCGCCATCCTGCCCGGCGTGGTGGCACGGGCCGGCGATCGCGTCCGCCGGGTGGTGCTGCTCGACTCCCTGATCTGCTACAGCGGCGAAGCAGTCGGCGTGGCGCTCGGCTTTCTCACCCAGGAACAGGCCGATGGCGCCCTCGCCGCACTCAAGGCCGGACAGATTCCTCCCGGCCAGGGCGTCCACACCCAGCAGCGCGAAATGGCCAAGGAACACCCGATGGACATGTCGCCAGAGCGCCAGCAATGGCTGCTGGACCACCTTTCCGACCAGCCCCTGACCTGCACGGTGGTTCCGGTCGCCGTCGGCGCCGAAACCCTGAAGGGCAAGCCGGTGGATTACATCGCCGCCAGCGACACCATCATCAAGCCGTTGCATTCCAGGGCCAAAGAACTCGGCTGGACCGTCCACGACCTCAAAGGCGATCACGCCTTTCTGGTGGGCCAACCGGACTGGACCGCCAACTTCCTGCTCGGACTGGCCTGACCGGCCCGCGGGGCCGGTCAGGCCCCGCAACACCACAGAAAGCAATTGTAAGTGCTATCGCGCCTGCGCCAAGCTGTGGTCTTCGGGACAGTTTCACCGTCGCAGCCGTTGCCGGTCGCAACCAGGTGTGACAACCTAGGGCCTGTTAGCACGGCATCAACCACGAACAGACACCCCTTTCAACAGGAGATAATCTTTATGCCTATCATGGAGCACATGACGGACGCCGAACGCGCCCACCTCACCCCGATTCAGCAAAAGCGCCTGAAACACTGGACCGACCTGCAAGACACGCTGAACCGCGGCGATTTCGTCGGTATGGATGCATTTTTCCACCCGGAATTCACCTACGCCAACCCCAATCGTCCGGACCTCGGCACCTATCAGTCCTGGAAAACGTCTCCGGAAGCCCTGTACAACACCTTCCCGCCGTCCAAATACGCCACCATCGACGCCGTCGGCAAAGGCGATGACGAGATCTGGATCCTCGGCCACCACTATGGCAAGCAGACCGGCGGCCCATACATGGGCGTCCCTGCCAACGGCCAGGAAATCAACGTCAAATGGTTTTCGATCGTCAGGTTCAAGGACGACAAAATCGTCCATATCTACAGTATTTCCGACGTTCTTTCGATGCTCCAGGATATCGGCGTCAAGGAAATCAAGCAGCCCACCGATCCCTACAAATAAAGGCCGGCGCCCGCCACCCCATCGTGGCAGGCAGTGTCTGCATCACCCTGAAGCCCCGGCCCCGCGCCGGGGCTTCACTTATTGGCTGTGCTGACACAGGAGGCGCATCTCTCCGGGCCACTCCCCGGTGGTGCGCTTCGTTCCTCAGCGCACCCTATGAAAAGATGCCGCCATCCCGGCGGGCAGTCTCGCCATCGCCCTGAGGCTCCCATTCCCGTCAAGGCTTCAGGCCATAGGGTGGAAGCTCACCTCTCCGGGCCATCCCCACGGTGCGCTTCGTTCCTCAGCGCACCCTATGGGAAGACGCCGCCAAGCCCCCTTTCAAAGTTTTTACCCCAAAGTATTGTGCTTTTGGTAAATGACGCTTACCTTATGTGGTGATGGTTGTGCATTTCCCGGCACAGCTCGAATACCATCACGAGGAGGCGCTTATGACTACCTCTGCACCCGATCGGGATCGCGGCACCAGCAACGTGATCGACCTGTTCACCGGCAAACTCTACTCCGAACGTTTCGATCGCCGTATCGTCCGCCTCGCACCGGAGTTCGATGGGCTTGAGATGCTCTATTCCAACGAGGCACACCCTTCCAGCTTTTTCACTCTCAAGATACTGTGCTGGGCGCTGCGCGCCGATGGCGACGTGGTTGGCCTGGTGCCGTGGCTGAACGGCATCACCGCCTGCCCGGACCTCCAGGATCCGCTCAACGGCCGCTGGGAAGGCTACTACGATCCCGGCATCGACGAAGTCTTTTTTGAAGCGCCTATCCACAAGGTGGTCGAAGTCGAATCTGCCGCCGAGTACTACGAGTTCGACTTCGAGAATGAGAACGATATTCTCCAGGAAATCCCCGACACCATCGGCACCCACGCCGTGCTGTCCAGCGACGGTTTCAAGACCCTCACCCTCAAGGAGGTGGTGAGCTGGCGGCTGCATGCCGATGGCGATATCAGCGGCATGCTGGTGGACGACAGCAAGGTGGTGAATACCCCCGTGCTGCCCGGTGACGAATGTCTGTTCGCCTGCGACCAGCACGGTGATTTCCGCTACTATTTCCAGCACCATATCGCCAACCGCATCAAGGCCCACGACCCCGAAGCGATGGCGGCGATCTCCCAGTTGGTCGAGCCCTGACGGCTCCGCCGCTACCGCTGGCGCCGGTCTCGCGACCGGCACTTCACGGCCGCAGCGATCCCTGGAGAGCGACGGCGAATCCCCTTGTCGCCCGCGCCGCTTCGCCGATCAGTTGCTCCTGCGTCCGCCCCGAGCGCTTGCGCGGTTTGAAATCGTGATCGCCATCGTCGAGCCAATGAATGCGAATGGCGGTGGACAGCTCGAGATTGCGCAGTTCGCCGCGATGGCCGAACGGATCCCGGTCGCCCTGGACGAACAGAGTCGGGGTCTCGATAGCCATCAAGTGCCCGATGCGCAAGCTGTCCGGTTTGGCCGGCGGGTGGAACGGATAGCCGAAACAGCATAAGCCGCTGGCACCCAGATCATCGGCGATCAGCGACGCCATCCTGCCACCCAGGGATTTGCCGCCGATCAGCAGTGGCAGGGTCTCGCCCGCAAAACGCTGCCGATCCAGCGCTGAGAGGTAGTGTCGTCGCCAACATTCCAGCAGCCGTTCCTGGCGATCGGGCGGCCGCTTCCGCCCCCCGTGGCGATACTCCGCCATGTACGGGAATTCGAATCTCGAGGTGGCAATACCCTCCCCGGCCAGAGCCTCGGCCAGGGCGTCCATGAAACCGCTGTCCATCGGCGCGCCGGCGCCGTGGGCGAGCAGCAGCCGGGCAACAGGCGCCGAGGCCTCGACGTGCAGCCACTGCTCTCCGTTCATCGCTTTCCACTCACTTCGCCGCGGCACTCCCTTCCAGGAACTGCTGGCGGGTCAGCAGATTGCAGCTCTGCGAATCGGCATCGAACACGATCACCACCTGGCCCCGGGCGATCTGCTGGCGGACCTGGCCGATCTTTACCGCCAGCGCCACTTCGCGGTCACCGTATTCGGTACCTTCGCGCAGCACGAACTCCTCGATGATCGCGTCGAGGAGTTCATCGGCCAGGCGCTCGGGTGGAATCTCGATCACGGCTTGACGAAGCGCAGCGTCATGCGATCGCTCTCACCGATGGCGATGTACTTGTCCCGGTCCTGGTCGCCGAGGCGCAGGCTCGGCGGCAGAGTCCAGACACCGTGGGAGTGGTCCTTGGTATCGCGGGGGTTGGCGTTGATCTCGCTGCGCTCATCGAGCACAAATCCCGCGTCGGTGGCCAGGGCGATCACCTTGTCTTCGTCCATGTAGCCGGATGCCAGCATGGTTTCCCTGTCGGTGCCCGGCACTCCCCGGTGTTCGACCACACCCAGCACGCCGCCGGGCCTGAGTGCCTTGAAGAACAGCTCGAACGCGCTCTGCTCGGCATCGTTGCGCAACCAGTTGTGGACATTGCGGAAAGTCAGCACCCGGTCGGCACTGCCCTCCGGCACTCCCAGCAGGCCGTTCTCGGGGTCGAATGCCACCAGCTTCACCTCGCCGTAGAGTGCGGGGTCGGCGGCGGTCTTCTCCTTGAAGCCTTCCAGAGATTTGCGGTAATAGTCGGCGCCGGCGTCGGCGCTGAAGTGGGCAGCGTAATAGACGCCCTCGTCTTTCAGGTAAGGCGCCAGGATCTCGGTGTACCATCCCCCGGCCGGCCAGATCTCGACCACTGTCATCGCCGGTTCGACCTTGAAGAAGCTGAGGGTTTCATAGGGGTGACGGAAACCGTCCCGCTCGCTGAAGGCGGCGCTGCGGTGATCGCCATCGACAGCGGCCCGCAGCGGATCATCGGCGGCCAGCAAGCCACACCAGGTCAGCGTCAAGCCGGCCACCATCAGCTTCATCCCCGCCAGGGCACCATTCCGTCTGGAGCTTTTCATAAATCCTCCTATCTGCTGTTATTGTTCAACGAGTCGGTCATAATGCCATACCCGGACGCCGGGCTTCACCTTTATTCACCTCAGCGCAGGCGCACAACGGATCCATCATGAGCACCCACCTGGTCGTAACCCTCATCGCTACCGACAGACCCGGCATCGTCGAGCAGATCGCAGAGGCCGTCAGCCGCTGCGAAGGCAATTGGCTGGAATCATCCCTGTCGCGCCTCGGCGGCCAGTTCGCCGGGATTCTCCTGGTCGAAATCGGCAAGGCGCGGGAAGACGAGTTGCGGGCAGCCCTGGCGGCCCTGGTCGACAAGGGTATCCGCATCACCGTCGACCAGGCCGGCAGCGGCGACGACCGGGGCCAACCCGGGCAGCGCCTGCTGTTATCCCTGGTGGCCAATGATCGGCGCGGCATCGTCGGCGAAATCAGCCGAGTCCTCGCCCGCCGCCACGTCAACCTCGACAACCTCCACACCAGCACGGAAAACGCGCCGATGAGTGGCGAGTTGCTGTTCCACGCCAGCGCGGATATCGTGCTGCCGCCCGGGCTCAGCCGTGAGGATTTGAGGGATGCCCTCGAAGAGTTGTCGGATGACCTGATGGTCGAGATCGAAGAATCCGAGTACTGACAGGGCCGATCGTGACCGCCACCGACAGCGGCGACTATACCGCCAAGAAACGCTTTTTCGACAGCCTGCTCACCGTGTACGGCCGCAAACCCGTCCTCGAGGTGTTGCAGGATGCCGCGATACCCGTCTACCGGCTCCACATGGCCACCTCCAACCAGGAGGGCGGCATCGTCCGCGATATCGAAAAGCTGGCCCGGGCGCGGAACATCGACATCGTGCGCCACAGCCGCGAATCGCTGTCGCGGATCTCGAAAAACCGCAACCAGGACCAGGGCATCGCCATAGACCTGGCGTGCCCGGGCTATTGTCACTACCGCGACTTTCTGCAGCAGCACGACCCGAGCCGGCCGTTCCGACTGATCGCCCTGGACCGGATCACCAACCCGCAGAACCTCGGCATGATCATTCGCTCGGTCAGCGCCAGCCCGTTCCACGGCCTGCTGCTGCCCGCCAAGGGCTGCGCGCCGCTGTCGCCGCTGGTGATCAAGGCCAGCGCCGGCACCCTGTTCCGCTGCCCGATCCTGCGCTGCGACAGCCTCGAGACCGCCCTCGCCGACTTCCGCGCCGCCGGCAGCGCGGTCTGCGTGCTCACCGGCAATACCGAACAGAATATCGCTGACTACCAACCACAGGGGTCGGTGATCTACGTGCTCGGCAACGAAAGCGACGGCGTGTCGGCGGCGGTAATGAAACTGGCCGATGCCCGGATCAGGATTCCCATGCACAACGGCGTCGAGTCCCTCAATGTGGCGGTGACGGCGGCGCTGATCGCGTTTCGCGACGTTGTTGCCACAACCCGCTGAACAGGATACTGCCGCTGGTGATCGTCAAGGTCAGCCCGCCGAGTATCACCAGGGTGGTGCCGAGCCCCACCTGTTCGATGGCAAAGCCGCTCAACCAGGCGCCGAGGGGCGCGGCACCGAACAGGCACAACTGATAGACCGACACCACGCGGGAACGCAACGCAGGGGGCGCTTCTTCATGGGTCATCGCCCGCCCAAGGGTCATCGACACCCCGGACAGCATGCCCCAGATCACCAGCAGCGGAAACAGCAGCCAGAAAGGAATCTGCAACGCCAGCAGCAGGAGCAATACGCCCCGCAACAGCAGGCTGAGGATCATCACCCGCCCGGGACGCTCCAGACTTTTGACCCAGCGCATGAAGATCAGGTTGGCGAGCAGCACCCCCGCCACGAAACACAGCTGCATGATCGAAAAAAAGCCCGCTCCCTGCTGGTACAGCTCCCGGGCGAGGATCGGCATGACTACAAAATAGGCCCCGACCCCGAGAAACCCCGTGGTGGCCATCAGGATCATCAACGGCAGCAAACGCCGATGGCGCAGCACCAGGACAACGCCTTCGAGGATTTTCACCTCACTGATCGGCTTTCGCTCCGGGCTCCGGCCCTCGCCGCGGGGCTGGCTGCGGCGCACCAGGCGGGAAGCGCCGATAAACAGCGCCAACTGCAACAGCAGCAGCAACGGCAAGCCAACGCGGTCGAGTTGCCCGGCGATGGCGATGCCGAGGGATTGAGCGCCGAACTGGATCATCGCGCTTTTTGCCACCGCCTGTTGCAATGCCTGGTCCGTCAACTGGGACAACAGGCTCTCCCGCCCCGGCTGGATGAACGCGGTGATGGTGCCATAGGCCGCACCATAGCAGAGTACCTGCCAGTAGGTGAGCAAGCCGCTGAAAGCCAGGCTGATGAGCAGGCCGATGGGCACGCCATAGAGCAGATACAAACGGGACAGGTGGGCGCCGAGATGGCGGTTATCGGAAATCGCGCCACCGAGCAGGATGAACAGCAGACTGGGAATCATCACCACCATCTGGGCGAGACCGAGGCGATGGGGGTCTTCGCCGAGAATTCCCACCACTATCCAGGGGAACAGCACCGTCTGCAGGCCCATCGCCATGGAATGGGCGCCCACCGCGCCCAGGTAGAATGGAAAGCGGTTACCGGCCAGCGGCCGCGTCGCCAATGATCACTTCCCCAGCCAGCGTCTGATCAACTTGGCGACCGCGACGGTAGCCAGGGCCAGCAGGGCAATAATCAGCACCATCAGGACGACGGAGGTCAGCATCGAGGTGACCTTGCCCGCGGGCACGTCCCAGAACCTCAAGGCACCGACCAGGAATGCCAGCGCCGCAACCAGGGCAACGGCAAAACTGTAGGTACCTCGGCGTTTTCTGAATTTCAAGACAGACTCCATATCAGGGGATCAAAACAGCCCATGCTGTTTCAGCAGTGCCAGCAGATGGTCCTCGTCAACCACCGCGACACCAAGTTCGGCGGCTTTGCCAAGTTTCGATCCAGCCCCCGGGCCCGCCACGACACAGCTGGTCTTGGCCGACACGCTGCCCGCCACCTTGGCGCCCAACCGTTGCAGTTTCTCCTTGGCCTCGGTGCGGCTCATCGCTTCCAGAGTACCGGTAAGCACCCACACCTGCCCGCCGAGGGGTCTCTCGGCGGCATCGGCCGGTTGCGGATCGGGCCATCCGACCCCGGCATCGAGCAGCCCGGACACCACATCGAGATTGTCCTGGCTGTCGAAGAATTCGCGGGTGAAATGAGCGACCACCGGGCCGACATCGTCGACCTCCTGGAGCTCGTCGGGGCTGGCGGAGGACAACTTGTCGAGGCTGCCAAAATGGCCGGCCAGCGCCGCGGCGGTGGCCTCGCCGACTTCACGGATACCGAGAGCATAGAGGAAACGGGCAAAGGTTGTGTTCTTCGATGCCGCGATGGCGTCCACCAGGTTGCCCGCCGACTTGTCAGCCATGCGATCGAGCGCTGCCAGGGTCGGCCGATCGAGGTGATAGAGGTCGACGACGGAACGCACCAGTTCCCGCTCCACCAGCTGATCCACCAGTTTCTCGCCGAGGCCGTCGATATCCATCGCCTTGCGGGAAGCGAAATGCACCAGCGCCTGCTTGCGCTGGGCGGCGCACACCAGTCCGCCACTGCAGCGCTGCACGGTTTCGCTGGCCGTGCTTTCCACCGGCGATCCACACACCGGACAGTGCTCGGGGAAGACGATGGGCCGGGCGTCCGCGGGGCGCTCCGCGTCCACCACCTTGACGATCTGGGGAATGACATCACCGGCGCGACGGACGATCACCCGGTCGCCGATCCGCACGTCGAGACGCTCGATCTCGTCGCGGTTGTGGAGGGTCGCATTGCTCACCGTGACCCCGCCGACAAAGACCGGCTTGAGCCTCGCCACCGGCGTCACCGCGCCGGTGCGGCCCACCTGGAATTCGACGTCGAGCAACTCGGTGGCCATTTCCTGGGCGGGAAACTTGCGCGCCACCGCCCAGCGCGGGGCGCGGGCGACAAAGCCGAGGCGCTTTTGCAGTTCGAGATCGTTGATCTTGTAAACAATGCCGTCGATATCGTAGTCGAGGCTGTCCCGGCGCTCCGCCAGGCGCCGGTAATAGTCGTAGCAGCCGTCGAGGTCTTCCGCCACTTCGACCAGGGGATTGATCGGCAACCCCCAGTGCTGGAGCTGTTGCAACACGGCAAAGTGCCGTCCGGGCAGCTGCCAGCCCTCGCTGTGGCCGACGCCGTAGGCGAACATCGCCAGGGGGCGGGTGGCGGTGATCCGTGAATCGAGCTGGCGCAGGCTTCCCGCCGCCGCATTGCGCGGGTTGACGAAAGTTTTTTCACCGCTGTCGCGGGCGCTGCTGTTGAGCACCTCGAACCCGGCCCTGGACATGTAGATTTCGCCGCGAACCTCCAGTATCCGGGGGAGCTGATCGCCCTGCAGGCGCAGCGGTATCGAGGCTATGGTGCGCACGTTGACAGTAATGTCCTCGCCCTGGCGGCCGTCGCCACGGGTCGCGCCCCGCACCAGGCTGCCGTCGCGGTAAAGCAGGCTGACCGCGACGCCGTCGAGCTTGGGCTCACAGACATAGGCGAGGGGTTGGCGCCAGTTGAGGCGATCCCTGGCGCGGCGGTCGAACTCCGCCACCTCCTGATCGTTGAAGGCATTGTCGAGGGACAGCATCGGCTGCAGGTGCTCGACCTGATCAAAGCCGGACAACGGAGCCACGCCGACCCGCTGGGTGGGGGAATCGGCACTTTTGAGATGGGGGTAACGCTCCTCCAGTTCCTGCAGCCGGCGCAGCAGGTCGTCGTACTCCCGGTCAGTGATGTCGGGGTCGTCGAGCGCGTAATAGCGATAGTTGTGATGGTGCAAGGCAGTGGCGAGGCGCACCATTTCAGCCTGGATCTCGATCTCCGGAGTCGACACCGGCGCTGCTCCGGGCTTAGTTGGTGAGAGTGAAAGAGCGCCGGGTAAAGTCGATGATCCGCTGGCGATAGTGCTCGATGGTCTGCTTGGTCAGGGCGCTGCGGGTTTCGTCCTTGAGTTCACCGCCGAGTTTTCTGGCCATGGCGATGGCCGTGGTGATCAGGGTTTCAAACGACTCGAGGGGCCGGTCGAGGCCGTCGAGAGGCATGATGAAAGTCACCCCCGGGGTTTTGAACTGATCCATGATGTTGAGATCGAAGGCCCCTGGATTCACCGAATTGGCCACACTGAAATGCACCGGGCCCGAGCCGTCCTTGTTTTCATGGCGGTGGAAGATCTTCATCGACCCGTAGCGCAGGCCGTGCTCCAGCAGCTGTTCGAGCAGCTTCTCACCGTCGAACTGCCGACCTTTGTGCGCCATCAGGTGCAGGATGAGGATATCCTCCTCGGCAGCCACCCGGGCAGAAGAGGACCGCCGCGGCGGCTCGGGACGGCGCTCGACCGGTGCCGCCAGTTGCGGCTCGATGCGTTCCGGTTCGGCACTGAATGCCGCGGGCTCGGGCCGGCGGTAGCTCTGCTCGTGGCTGCTGGCGCGGATCGGCTCCGGCGCGGCGACATCATGATGGTCGTGGGCGTCGTCGCGATCGTCGCGCGGGTCGCCGGGTGCCCGCTGATCGTCATGGATGGCGCTCTCCGGCACATCGAAAATCGCCGGATCGCGGTCAATGGGTTGCTTCGCTGGTTCGGACTCGCTTTTGCTGCGGAAGGCCGCGGTCAGTTTGTTGCGTTCATAGTCGCACTCGCGGCGGATCTTCTCGCTGACCTGCGCCGCGCTCTTCTCATCCCGCACCTCGACGACCCGGGCTTTGCGGCCGGGTAACTCGGTGGAATAAAAATCGTCGTCGTCATCGTCGAAGATGGCATTCTTGCTGGCGCGGCGGGCGCTGGTGCGCAACTTGCCACGACGGGACCTGTTGACGCGCCTGACGCCATCGAGAAGGATGGCCAGAATTACCAGGATGCCCAGTAAAATCAGAATTTCGCGTGCACCAAAATCCATGAATTCCTCTATCTCTATCTGCGGGTGGTCTGCACCCGGTGGGTAGTTCTCAGCGGTGAACCCGCAACTGGCCTGCGGTATTGAACCGGCGGCCCCATCAAACTACTTTAACTCCGGCAAACCAAGCGTTTATTAAAACATTGCAACGAATTAAATCAACCCTGAATGACCACCCGGGCAGCCATCAGGCCTCCGCCAGTTCAGCGGCCTTTTCGACATCCACGGCAACCAGTCGCGATACCCCCGGCTCGTGCATGGTAACGCCCATCAGGTGATGAGCCATCTCCATCGCAATTTTGTTATGGGTAATGTAGATAAACTGCACCCGGTCGGACATTTCTTCCACCATGCGCGCATAGCGGCCGACGTTGGCATCATCGAGCGGCGCATCCACCTCGTCGAGCATACAGAAGGGCGCTGGATTCAGGCGGAAGATCGAGAATACCAGGGCGATCGCCGTCAATGCCTTCTCGCCGCCCGAAAGCAGGTGGATGGTGGTGTTCTTCTTGCCCGGTGGGCGCGCCATGATGGTCACACCGGTATCCAGCAGATCGTCACCGGTAAGCTCCAGATAGGCGTGGCCGCCGCCGAAGACCTTGGGAAACAGTTCCTCCAGCGAACCGTTGATCTGGTCGAAGGTTTCCTTGAAGCGGGTGCGGGTCTCCCTGTCGATCTTGCGGATTGCGTTTTCAAGGGTTTCCAGTGCTTCCATCAGTTCGTTGTTTTGGGCATCGAGATAGGTTTTTCGTTCCGACTCCGTCTTGAATTCTTCGATTGCCGCGAGGTTGATGGCACCGAGACGCTGGATGCGGACGGCAATGCGTTCCAGTTCCTCCTCCCAGAGCTGGGGCGCGGCGTCCTCTCCCAGCTCTTCGAGCAGGGTTTGCAGTTGATAGCCCTGTTCGGCGATCTGTTCGGCAATGGTATTGCAGCGGGTGCGCACTTCCTGGGTCTGGAGCCTGGTCTGCTCCAGTTCCGTGCGCTTGTCGAGGATCAGCCCCTCGAGTTGGCCACGGCGCCTTTCCCCCTCCCGCATGCTGTGTTCGACTTCTTCGAGACGGGCGCGGGCCTCCGTCAGCCGGGTTTCCACTTTGAGGCGTTTTTCCAGCTGCTCTTCAAGTTGCAGCGCCAGATCGTCACTGGGGTCGTCCTCACTGCTGACCGTGGCGAGCAACTGCTCACGGCGTTCCCGAAGGCGCGCGACCTGAACGTCGAGCCGATCGATGCCCTCCTTGACCGCCTGCAACTGAGTGCTGACAGAGCGTTCGCGCATCGACAGCTCGTGCAGTTTGTCACGGGTGTGACGGGCGCGCTGGCGGGTGACATCGAGGCGATTGCGGGCCTGGTCCCGCTCATCGAGCAGGATTTCCCGCCGGCGGGTGTCCTGTTCCATGGCGTCGATGGCTTCCTGGAGAATGACCCTGGCCTCGGCAAGACTTTCCTGTTCGAGCTGTTGCTGTTGGCGAATCTCCGCCAGTTCCTCTTCGACGCGGCCGCGACGGGCGGCAAATTGTTCGATCTGCATGCGGCCGGCGCTGACCCGGGAACGCAGCTCGGCATATTCCCGCTGGCGTTCGGCGATGGTCCGCGACAGGGTTTCACGGCGTCGCTCGAGGCTGGAAAGCTCGGCCTCCTGCACCGTCTGCCGGACGCTGAGGTTGTCGCCGAGTGCTTCCAATTCTTCGAGCTGAAGCGCCAGTTCCGCCAGTTCCTGCTTGCGCTTGAGCACCCCGGCGGCGGCATTCTTGCCCCGCGCCACCTGGACCCAGTTGGGCCCGATCCACACGCCGTCGGCGGTCACCACCGACATCCCTGCCGCCAGTTGCGGACGCAGCGCCAGCGCCTGGTCGAGGCTGTCGGCGACGTGGATGCCCGCCAACAGGGTCGCCGCCTGGCTGCCGCGCACCCGGTCGACCAGCAGACTGCCCTGCCCCACTGCTGCGCCGGCTGGCGACTCGCGTTCAGCGATCAGCGTCAGCTCGCCGGTGCCGAGTTGCTGCAGGGCATCGATCAGCGGGTCGAGCACCGCCACGCACACCGCCTGCAACCGGTTGCCGAGCACGGTCTCCACCGCGACCTCCCAGCCCGGCTCGACCTCCAGGGTCTCCGCCAGCCGCGGCGCGGTGGTCAGCGACTGGCCGTCGAGCCATTCGCGCTCCTCGCCGTGGTCTTCGAGCGCGGCCTGTTGCAGGGCGTCGAGCGAGGCCTGGCGGCCCTTGAGCGCCTGCAGGCGCTCGCGCACCGCGCCGAGTTCCTGCGCCCCCTGCTGAAAGGCCTTGCGCGTCCGGTCGATATCGCCGACCACGCCATCCAATTCACCCTGCATGTCCCCGGCGGTCATTTCCATCTCCGCCAATTGGTCGTCGAGCAGGGCTAGCTGCTCTTCACCGGGGCCGTTGTTGAGCAGTTCGCGGCGCTCGCCTTCGAGCCGCTCCAGGCGTTCGGCCAGGCGGCGCAGCACCTGCTCGAGATGCTGGATGCGGGATTGCTCCACCTCGGCCTTCTGCCGCGGCTGTGCCGCCCGCTGGTTGAATTCGTCCCAGGTGGCCTGCCACTGGCTCATCGCATCCTCGGCGTCCTGCAGCAGCGCCGCGGACTCTTCTTCCTCGGCGTTGAGCGACTCCAGCGTCGGCACGATGTCCAGCAGTTCGGCCTGCCAGCCTTCGGCCCTGGCGCGATCGGTGCGCAGGTGTTGCTCGACCTCGGCGTAATTGCGCTCGGTCTGCTCGATATCCTGGCGCAGCTCCCGCGCGCGCTGGCGGATGTGCTCGATGGACTGTTCGGTGCGGGCGACTTCGGCGCCGATGGCGTAGAACTCACCTTGAGTGGCATTGAACTGGTCACTGTCGTCGGTGTACTGCAGCCGCAGCTTCTCAAGACTGTTGTCACAGCTGCTGCGTTCGGTCACCAGCGCCTCGACGTCCAGCTCCTGGCGGGAAATCAATGCCTGGCGGCTCTGCAACTCGGCGTTGAACTGCCGCCAGCGCAGAGCCTGGAGCTGAGCCTTGGTCTGGCGTTCTTCCTTTTTGAATTCAGCGTATTTTTCCGCCGCCTGGGCCTGGCGCTCGAGGCGCTGCAACTGGCGGCCCAGTTCATCGCGGATATCGGTGAGACGCTCGAGGTTTTCCTTGGTGCGGCGCATGCGGTTTTCGGTGTCGCGGCGCCGCTCCTTGTATTTGGAGATACCGGCGGCCTCCTCGATGAACACCCGCAAGTCCTCGGGCCTGGCCTCGATCAGGTTGGAGATCATGCCCTGTTCGATAATGGCGTAGCTGCGCGGGCCAAGGCCGGTGCCGAGGAAGATATCGGTGATGTCGCGCCGCCGGCATTTGTTGCCGTTGAGATAGTAGCTGGACTGCCCGTCGCGGGTGACCTTGCGGCGGATGGCGATCTCGGCGTAACTGGCGTATTCGCCGCCGAGGGTGCCGTCGCTGTTATCGAAGACCAGTTCGATCGACGCCTGCCCCACCGGTTTGCGGCCACCGGAGCCGTTGAAGATCACGTCGGTCATCGACTCGCCGCGCAGGTGCTTGGCAGAACTCTCCCCCATCACCCAGCGCACGGCGTCGATGACATTGGACTTGCCACAGCCATTGGGGCCCACGACCGCACACAGGTTGCTGGGAAAATGAACCGTCGTGGGGTCCACAAAAGACTTGAACCCAGCCAGCTTGATGCTCTTGAGACGCATGGACAACTCGTTGGTTATGGCCGGCGATACCCCTCGCGGGTATCAGGCTAAACGGAGGATTTTACACCGTAGAGACACGGCGACAAGGACTGAATGGCCGGGCGCAGGCCACCCGGCCGGGACGACGACCGCGCTTCCCCTGTGATCAGGGAATCCTGCGGGCAATCACCAGGGACAGAGGTTCACCGGCCTTGCCGGGAACGACCGGTCCCTCGCTGGCCTCGAGGTCCCCCTGTGCCGCGACGGCGGTACCGGAAAACGACACCCGGGCGACCACCTCGACCTCCCGGGCCGACGCCAGGGTCATCGCCGGATTCATGGCCAGGCTCTCGTCGAGGGTGATGCGCGCCGGCAGATCGCTCCGTGTCAGGCGCTTGATGGCCAGCGGCATGGGCGAACCCTGCCAGGCCCGGGCATAGACGAACACCGTCGTATCCGGCGGGACATCGAAACCGTCATCGAGGGCGACATCGACCACCAGGCTCAGGCCCGGCGCGGTAGCGCCGTCGTCGCCCTGGTCCCCGGCCGCCGCCAGCTTGGCTTCGGCGCTGTGGATGCCGGCCAGCAGCGCGGGCCGCGAGGGAGCGCTGGCCGACAGGCCCCGCACTGCCTGCTGCCAGTGGCGGATGGCATCCTCGTAGCGATTTCCCTGATAGGCGGCGATACCCAGCAAGCCGAGGGCGGTCCGATCCTCGGGGTCGAGGCTGTGGGCGGCCTGGGCGGCGGCCTCGACCTCCGGGCCCATGCGATTGCCGGCGGCAAAAAACAGCGCCTGGGCATACTCCCCCATCAGTGCGCCGTCGCCCGGCAGCCGGGTCACCGCTGCCCGGTAGTGTTCCGCGGCAGCGGCAAAATCACCGCGATCCTGGTAGAGCCGCGCGAGCAGCACCGGATATACAGGGCGGTCGCTTTTGGTCCGGGCGAGGTGATGGAGACTGGCGAGAATCTCCGCGTCCAGCGTATTCAATTCCGCCTCTGGCGCCGCGCCGCGAAGCAACACCATGCGCCGCTCGAATAGCTCCCGCAACGCCAGTTCATCGGCAGCGCCCAAATCGAGATAAATCACCGCCGCCAGCAGGGGGACCAACAGCGCCAGCAGGGGAAATGCCCAGCGACCCCGCTCGCCGAGCGGGGCGCCAGCGGCAAGATCGGCATTATCCACCAGAAACTGGCGCTGGAATTCCACCACCAGAGCGCTGTGCTGGCGGCCATCGATGTCACCGGCCGCATGCTGGGCATCGACCTCGGCGAGTTTTTCCCGGTACAGCGTGCGATTGAACGCCCTCTCGGCAGCGCCGGAAACATCGGCGCTGCGGCGGCGCATACCGACGAGAACAAAAGCCACTGCGCCGAGAGCGGCGATCGCGAAGCCCAGCCACATCATGGGCGATCCTCCTTCTCGCAGCTGTCGAGCAGATCGTCCAGCCGCTGCTGTTCCGCCGCTGCCAGAGGCCGGCTGGCCACGGCGCTCCGCCGGTGGTGGCGGATAACCGCGACCAGCACCAGCAGCCCCACGGCGACAAGCACACCGGGGGCGAACCACAGGACCAGGGTGTTGGGCTGAACCGCCGGCCGGTAGAGGACGAAATCCCCATAGCGCGCCACCAAGTGTGCGGCGATCTCGTCATCGCTGCGCCCCTCCTCCAACAACCGACGGATTTCGCCGCGCAGATCGGCGGCAATCGGGGCATCGGAGTCCGCCAGGTTCTGGTTCTGACATTTGGGGCAGCGCAGCTCGGCGATCAGCACCCGGTAGCGGGCTTCTAGCTCCGCCGTCGACAAGGGCGCTATCTCGATCACCGCCTGGGCGGCGGAGCCGGCCAGCAGCCACAGCAACAGCACAACGCGGGCGCCGGTCATGGCCGCTCCCTGTCCCGGGCAGCCTGCAAGCGGTCGTAGAACGGCTTCATCTGCGCCCAGACCTTTGCATCGACCACACCCACATGCTTGTAGTGGATCACTCCCCGGTGATCCACCAGATAGGTTTCCGGCGCGCCGAACACCCCCAAGTCGATGCCGAGGCGACCATCGCGATCCTCGAAGTTGACTTGATAGGGATTGCCGAGATCGACCAGCCACTGGCGGGCGGCCTGGGGCTCATCCTTGTAGTTCATGCCGATGATCGCCACACCGCTGGCGGCGAGCTCCACCAGGAACGGGTGTTCGACACGGCAGGCCACGCACCAGGTGCCCCACACGTTGAGCAGGCTGACCTGGCCCTGGAACAGGCTCTGGTCCCGCGTTTGGGTGCCATCCTGTAGATCCGGGAGGGTGAATGCCGGCACCGGACGATCGATCAGCGCCGAGGGCAGCTCGCTTGGGTCGCGATCGAGACCTCGCAGCAGGAAGACCCCGAGGACCAGAAAGATTGCCAGTGGAATGAACAGTTTGAGATTTTTCATCATCAGCTCCCCACCGCCAGCTCGCGGCCTTCGGCGGCCGGAGCCCGCACCGTGCGATAACGGCGATCGAACATCGCCAGCAGGCCGCCGCCGGCCATCAGCAGGGCGCCCAGCCAGATCCAGCGGATAAAGGGCTTGACGTAAACCCGCACCGCCCAGGCGTCGCCGGGCAACGGCTCGCCCAGCGAGATATACAGGTCGCGCCACAATCCGGCACCGATGCCCGCTTCGGTCATCACCTGGCCGCTGGCGAGGTAGCGGCGCTTCTCCGGATACAGCGTGGCGACCACCCTGTCGCCGCGATGCACGATCACCTCGGCCCGATCGGCCAGATAGTTGGGGCCGGGCACTTTGCCGAAACGGACAAACTCGAAGCGGTAGCTGCCTTCCTCCACCACGGTACCGACCTCTACCCTGGCGTCCTTCTCGGCACTGTATACGCTCACCAGCCCCGCCCCGAAGATGCAGCACACCACCCCCAGGTGAGCCAGCTGCATGCCGTAGTAGCTGCCGGACAGGCGCCCCAGGCCATACAGCCGGCCGCCGGAACGGGCCGACTTGCGCCACAGATCGCGCGCGATCAAGGCCAGCACCCAGGTGAATACCGCCACCGTCACCGCCGCGCCACCGTGAAATTCACCGCCGTAGGCCCACGGAAACACCAGCCCGGCGACCACCGCCAGGACAGCGGGGGCGAGCAGCCACGGCCGCAACCAGCTCCATTCGGTACGCTTCCAGCGGAGGATGCTGCCCACCGCCATCAGCGGCGCCAGGATCAGCATCAGCGGCACGAAGAACAGATTGAAATACGGCGGTCCCACCGAGATCTTGCCCCAGCCGAGCACATCCGCGACCAGCGGGTACAGGGTGCCGAGGAGGATGATGGCGGTGGCGATGACCAGCAGGATGTTGTTGATCAGGATGAAAACTTCCCTCGACAGCCAGTCGAAGCTTCCCTGCGAGCCCAGGGTTTTGGCCCGCAGCCCGAAGAGCAGCAGCGACCCGCCGACGACGATGCCGAGAAAGGTGAGGATGAATACGCCGCGGGTCGGATCCGAGGCAAAGGCGTGAACCGAGGTCAGCACGCCGGAACGCACCAGGAAGGTACCGAGCAGACTCAGGGAAAAGGCAAAAATGGCCAGCAGCAAGGTCCAACTGCGGTAGGCGCCGCGCTTCTCGGTGACCGCCAGGCTGTGCACCAGGCCGGTGCCCACCAGCCATGGCATGAATGACGCATTCTCCACCGGGTCCCAGAACCACCAGCCGCCCCAACCCAGCTCGTAATAGGCCCACCAGCTGCCAAGGGCGATCCCGACGGTAAGGAAGGCCCATGCGGCGTTGGCCCACAGCCGGGTCCAGCGGGCCCAGGCCGCATCGAGGCGACCGGCCAGCAACGCGGCGATGGCAAACGCGAAAGGCACGCTGAAACCGACGTAGCCCATGTACAACAGCGGCGGGTGGACGATCAGGCCGAAATCCTGCAGCAGCGGATTGAGATCGGAGCCATCGGCGGCGGGGAATGGCAGCACACGCTCAAAGGGATTGGAGGTAAACAGCAGGAACAGGTAGAAGCCCACCGCCACCAGGCCCATTATCGCCAGTACCCGGGCGACCAGCACCAACGGCATGCTGCGGCTGAACACTGCCACCGCCGCGGTCCAGCCCGCCAGGGTCAGCACCCACAGCAGCAGCGATCCCTCGTGAGCGCCCCACACGGCACTGAGCTTGTAGTACCAGGGCAGCAGGCTGTTGGAGTTGTTGACGACATAGAGTACCGAGAAATCGTCCGCCAGAAATGCCTGGGCCAGGATCACGAAACTGGCCAGCGCCAGGGCGAACTGCCCCAGCGCCAGCGGCCGGGCCGCCCCCATCCACAGGCGATTGCCGGTGAACGAGCCGAGCAACGGCAATGACGACTGGCCGAGGGCCAGGCCAAAGCCCAGAATCAGGCAGAAATGGCCGATCTCGGGAGTCATTGGCGGGCCTCGAGGGCCCGTTCCTTGGCTTTGTTCATGGCATCCGCCACTTCCGGAGGGGTGTAGTTTTCGTCGTGCTTGGCAAGCACTTCGGTGGCGGCGAAAACACCATCACCGCGCAGCTCCCCGGTGGCGACCGCGGCTTCGTTCTCGGCAAAAAGATCCGGCAGGATACCGGTATAGACAATGACGACATCGCCTTCGCCATCGGTCACCGTGAAGCGGGTCTCGAGACTGTCGCCCATCCGGCTCACGCTATCCTTGACCACCATCCCTCCAACCCGGATCCGGGTACCTTCGGGCACTTCTCCGGCAACGACCTGCGCTGGCGTATAGAACAGGTTGATGTTCTGGCGCAGGGCATAGGTCAGCAGCCCCACCGCGGCGGTGGCGACAACGGCGATGAACAGGACGGCAATCAGGCGTTGGCGGCGAATTGGATGCATCAGCGGTTACTCTCCTGACCAGAGGAAGCATGGGTCCCTGCAGCGGGGTCGCGGACACCGCTGCGCCGGCCCTGGCGCCGCAGCGCGGCGCGCAACTGCCTGGCGCGCAGCAGCGGGCTGATCACCAGCCAGGCCAGTATCAGCGCGGTAATCGCGTATGACATCCAGACATACGGGCCGTGACCACCCATGGCGATAAAGGCGGCGAAACTGTCGAACTGGAACATCATGCCCGTCCCCCGGCCACCATATCAAGCACCCAGCGGGTGTGGCGCTCGCGCCGGAGAATTTCCACCCGGGTATTGAGCAACAGGACCAGGGCGTAAAGACAGTAGAAACCCGCGATCATCACCAGCAGTGGATGAAACATGTCGGGGTGAATGCTCGGAGCCTGGGTCAGCTTGATGGTGGCCGGCTGGTGGAGGGTATACCACCAGTCCACCGATTTATAGATGATGGGGATATTGGCGGTTCCCACCAGCGCCAGCACCGCGGCGGCCTTGCTCGCCGCCTCGCCGCTACTGTAGGCATAGTGCAGGGCAATGATACCCAGGTAGAGGAAAAACAGCACCAGCATCGAGGTGATGCGCGCATCCCACACCCAGTATGTGCCCCAGGTCGGCTTGCCCCACAGGGCGCCGGTTACCAGGGAAACCAGGGTCAGGGCCGCGCCGAGCGGCGCCGCCGCTTTCATCACCATGTAGGAGAGCTTCATCTTCCACACCAGGCCAATGGCCCCCGCCACGGCCATCACGTAATAACCGGCAAGGGCAAGGAAGGCGGCGGGGACATGGATATAGATGATGCGAAAACTGTTGCCCTGCTTGGCGTCAGGCGGCGCGAAACCGAGTCCCCAAACAGTGCCCAGCAGCAGCAGGCCGGCGCAGGCCAGCGCCAGCCAGGGCAGCCAGGGGCTGGTCATGCGATAAAACCCCTGGGGAGAGCCGAGGCGGTGAAACCATTCGAACGAACGCGTCTTAACCATGCAAACTCACTCGCAGTGCACCCGCCGTGGCAAACGGCGAGATCAGACAGGAAAAGGCCAACAAAGCACCGAGAATCGCCAGGGCACCGGTCGCAGCCATGCCGTCCACCGCCTGCTGGACCGCGCTGGCGCCGAAGATCAGCACCGGCATGTACAGCGGCATGACGATCAGCGACAACAGCAGGCCGCCCCTGGGAATGGCCACCGTCAGGGCAGCGCCGATGGCGCCGATCATGCTGAGCGCGGCCGTGCCGAGAGCGAGGCTGGCCATCATCGGCCAGTAACCGGCCTCCGGCAGCGACAGCATGATCCCCAGCAATGGCGACAACAGCGTCAGCGGCAATCCGGTCACCAGCCAGTGCACCACTACCTTGGTCAACACCAGCAGCCACAAGGGCTGAGGCGACAATACCAGTTGCTCCAGGGTGCCGTCACGGTAGTCGGCAAGAAATAGCGTTTCCGCCGAGAGCAAGGTTGCCAGCAGCGCCATCACCCAGATCATTCCCGGTGCCAGCCGCGCCAACTGGGAGGACTCGGGGGTGATGCCGAGAGGCACCAGGGTCGCCACCATGACAAAGAAGATCAAGGGGTTGGCCATTTCACCTCGATGGCGAAACGCGAGGGTCAGATCCCGCGCGAACAGCGCGCGAACACCGCGACCGGTGGCGAGCTCAGCCGTGGCCATAGGGCTCGAGCTCCAGCAGGCGCACGCCGTCGAGGCCCAGGCGCTGGTGGGTGGTGACCACGACCACGCCACCGCGTCGGGCATGGCCCTGGATCAGCGCCTCGAGCCCCGCCACACCGCTGCGATCGATGGCGGTAAAGGGTTCGTCGAGAATCCACAGCGTGGCGGCGCTCAAATGCAGCCGGGCCAGGGCGACCCGGCGCTGCTGGCCGGCGGACAGGGTATGACAGGCAACATCTTCGAGCCCGCCAAGGCCCGCCATGGCGAGGGCCCGGTCGATGGTGCGCTCGGCGTTGGGATGCAGGGGCAGCAACCAGGAGAGATTCTCCCGCGCCGTCAGCGCGCCCTTGACCCCGGTCTGGTGGCCGAGATAGATCATATCGAAGCGGTATTCGGCGCGGCGTCGCCCGAGATCATCGCCGCGCCACAGGATACGGCCGGACGACGGCGTCAGCGAGGTTGCCAGTAGGCGCAGCAGGGTCGTCTTGCCGGCGCCGTTGGCACCGCTGACCTGAAGTACCTCACCGGGCTGCAAGGCGAACGACAGCCCGGCAAAAACAGGCATATAGTCCCGTTCAAAAGTGATGTCCCGGCATTCCAGAATCGGTGACGCGCTCAACAAAAGCATCTCTTGTCGCAAAGTGCGCGCTATTATGCCGAAAATCCTCCGGCGATGCAGGCTCCTGAGAAAAAAGCCAACGGAGGGCGCCGCCAGCTCACCGGCCGGCCGCAAAAAAGCCCGGCTCTAGCCGGGCTCTCGACAGGAGAGTGTCCCTGTCAGCCGATATCGTCGAAATCATAATCCTGTATCAACTTCCGCAACCGCCGCTCTTCGAGCTTGGCTTCGAGCCGGCGCCGCGCCTCGAGATCCTCCAGGGGCGTGGATTTGACCTGTTCTTCCTCGGCAGTCTCGACTTCTTCTTCCATTTCTTCCAGATCATCCAGGCTATCGTCGTCTTCGTCACTCATCAGCAGATTGCTCCTCAAAAATAGAAGGCTGAAAAGAACCTCATAGCGACAGAGTTTGGCACTCGCCAATTGCGCGCAAATTAGGGCCAAACGACGATCCAGTCAATAAAAACAAATCCTTGTATATCAACACATTATGATTTAACTCGTTTTCTCCTCACGATTGACGGATTTTCACCCCCGGGGAACCCTGGCTGCCGCCCGCGGCAGCCTTCCGGTTTCAGTTGACCACCAGCATGTCGCCGTTGACCCGGCTGAGGATCCGTTCGGCGGTATTGCCGACCAGCAAGCCCTTCCAGCCCTTGTTGGAAATGGTACCCACCACCAGGATCCCGGCATCGGCAACGGCTTCTTCCAGCACTTTTTCGACCGGCCCCACGGCCACCATCTGGCGCTCGGACTTGACCCCCAGACGGGCCAGCAGGGCCCTCTGGTTCTGGCGCGCGGCATTTTCCGCCTGCCCGCGATAGTCGAGCAACAGGCTGCTCGCCGCCATGTCACCGTAGATGTAGGTGGGCTCGGGGACCACCGAGATCACCGTCATCGGCAGCTTCATGACATCGGCCAGCGCCCGCCCTTCGTCCAGCACCCGGGCGCTCAACGCCTGGTTGGCTTCCGATTCATCGAGACTGTCGACCGCGGCGACCACCGAGCGGAACGGATGCTGTGACCGGGACAGCAGCAGCACCGGGCACGGCGCCGCCCGCAACAGATGCCAGTCGTCGGCCTTGTGCAGCAGATCGCCGATGACGTGGTGCTCGTTCATCGCCATGACGATCAGCGAGGCGGAGCGCTCTTCGGCCTGCAGGGCAACACCCTTGTAGGGATGTGACTGCCAGTCCAGAGCCATGTCGATGTCCTCCTCGCCCACCAGGTGGTCGAGGCGGGAACGGTTGTCCGCCAGAATCTCCTCCTTCACCGCCTCGTAATTGTCGAAACCGATATAGCGGTTCATCTCCTCGAGCTGGTCCGTGACCGGACAATAGATACACACTCTGGCACCGTAGGCACTGGCCAGCTGTCGCGTTCGCACTACCACCTGGCCGGCAAGCTCCCAATCGGTAATCACTCCCAACACTGTATTCATAGCTACCCTCGCTTAGTCCTTGTCCAATGTCAGTGTAGCTCCCCCTGGATTTTCCGTCTGTTGATTTGCATCATTGGTAGCGACCCGCCAACGCCTTACAGTGCCCACCACATGCTCTGTCGAGAGAGGCGAAACAACAGTGAATCCGGGGCTGATACACAGCGAACCACCTTTCAGCCTGCTGCCGGAAGTAATGGTCGAGCCGCGCATCGAGGCGCAGCCCGGCAATGTCCACAGCATTTCCCCTGTCGGGGTCAATGTGTATTTTCCCGCCCGCCACTTCCCCGACTATCCGCATCTCCTGGCGCGGGAAATCACTCTGAAAACCGCCGCGATCGCCACCCGCGGCGCGGTGAGCAGCCTGTGGTTTCGTGGCTACCCGCTGCGCCAGCTGCCCGCCGAGGCGCTCACCGAATTGGTCTTCCGCCTCTGCGGCCACTTCAACCTGCGGCAGGCATCGGGCTCCAGCCGCGGCATAGATCTCGGGCCGGAGCACTGCGCGCGCGACAACCTGGCGCTGCTCAGAGGGCTTGGCTTCGACGTCGTCCGCTTGCTGGTTGACGCCACTTTCGCCGGCCCCGACCACAGTACCAATCAGTGCCAGCGGGCACTGGTGACGATCGGGGACTTCGCCAGCTTTCGCCTGCGCAGCACCCTGCTCTACGGCGAGGACACCAGCGGAACCTTCCTTGCCCGGGTGCTGGCGACGTTGATGCTGGCCCGTGCCGAGGAAATCGAGCTGGTCCAGTGCCTGCCCCGGGCCGCCTCGGCAGAGGCCCTTGCCGCCTGCCGTAAACTGTTTGCCGAAAGCGCCCGCCAGCTCGAAGAACAAGGCTACCAATTATTCAACGATCACTGCTTCAAGGGGCCATCCCATCCGGACAGGGTATTGCTGGCAAGCCGCCGGCTTGCCTACGGCCCCTGGGGTTTCTACTGCAGCGATATCACCCTCTGGGTGGGGCTCGGCCTCAGCGCCGACGGCCTGGTCGACGGCTATCTCTATCGCAACACCGGCAACCCCGAAGACTACCGCCAGCGCCTCGAACACCGCCGTATCCCGGCGATCAGCTGGAGCGCAACCCCCGTGGGCGATCAGCCCCTCTACCAGTTGATCCAGGAGTTGTTCTGTTATCACCGCGCGCCGGCGCTGGCTCCGGCAGTGCAGCACCGGCTGCTGGCCCTGGGGTGGGTGGAGCAGAGCGCACAGCAGTTGACCCTGACCCGCGACGGCATTTACAACCTTCACCACCTCTTCCTGGCAATAATCGGTGGCGACAAATGACGGACTGGCTATAATCCATCGACTCAAAGATGAGGGACGCTCCGATGGACATCAACTGTCCGCATAATGGTGCCATCAATTGCGGCGATTGCCGCATGAATGCCCTGTGCCTGCCGATGGCTCTGCAGGCCGATGAAATCGACCGCCTGGACCGGATCATAGAGCGCGGGCGGCCTCTCCAGAAAGGCGAGTACATCTACCACGCCGGCGAGCCGTTTCGCTCCATCTACGCCGTGCGCAGCGGTGCCATCAAGGGTTTCACCGTCAATAACGAGGGCGTCGAACAGGTCACCGGCTTTTATCTGCCCGGTGAAATTTTCGGCATGGATGGCATCGGCCACCCCAACCATATCAATGCCTCCATTGCCCTCGAAACATCCGCGGTCTGCGAGATTCCCTTTACTCGCATGGAAGAACTGAGCATCCAGATCCCCTCCCTGCAGAGGCATTTTTTCAGCCTGATGAGCCGCGAGATCACCAATGATCAGCAGCTGATAACCATGCTCAGCAAGAACAGCGCCGAAGAGCGCGTCGCCACCCTGCTGACCAGTATTTCCGCGCGCAACGCCCGGCGCAAACTGTCCAGCACCCGCTTTCGCCTGCCCATGTCCCGTGCCGATATCGGCAACTACCTGGGGCTGACGGTGGAAACCGTCAGCCGGGTATTCAGCCGTTTCCAGAAGCTGGAACTGCTGGTGGTGGACAAAAAGGAAATCGAGATCACCGATATCGATCGCCTCAAGGCGATGGCCAACAGCTGAAGCGGGGCGGTGTGGCGGGAGTGCCGCCACACCTTCAAGGCAGCGTCCTTCAGAACCGGTAGCCGAGATTGATCTGATAGACCCATGGGTCTATCTCGACCTTGTCGACGGCGATCACCGTCCCCAATCCCCGGGCCCTGAAGGTGGCCTCGGTATCGATATCGATCCAGCGCACCGATGCATTGACATGCCAGCGTTCGCTGACAGCAAAATCCACCCCGAACTGCACCGCCGCGCCCCAGGAGTCATCCAGTTTCAGCTTCATCGGCAGCGGACCGCCCAACCCGGCGAGGCTGCCGGCAAGCACCTCGAGGTCACCGTCGACGTCTTCATCGAAGAACACCGTGTAATTGATACCGGCCCCCAGGTAGGGCTGGATGGCGGAATCGCCTCCGCCGAAGGGGTACCAGACCAGCGACAACGTCGGTGGCAAATGCCTGGTGTCACCGGCAGTCACCTTCGCCCCGGCACCCAGGTTGGCGGTGAGGTCATGGCTGAATGGCGATGCCGCCAGCAACTCCACCCCCAGAAGCGGGCTCAGCATATAAGTGACTGTCAGACCGAGCTGAGCGTCACTGTCGACCTCGACTCCGGAACGGGGCATCTCACCGATCCCCAGTGCGGGGATGGCGACGCCATCGCTGCTATCTTCGGGAACGACGCTGATGATACCTGCGCGCAGGATGATGTCTCCCGCCTGGTAGGCGCTGGCCGCTTGTGCCACCAGGGCTGCGGCAGCGAACGAAAGGGTTAGTGCTAAAGGTTGCAGTTTCATGATATTCCCCTCGGTAAGTGGTTCGATGGCAGTACAGCACCGAGCGGATTCATGAAAATTGATCCAGATTAATTCACATAGTATTTGTAGGGCTTTTATTGTCTTTATGACAAGAAAGAGTGATTCAGCTCAGCCAAATCACCCTTTTTCCGTCACCAGATAGTTTTTTCATAGGTTGCGCTGACGCAGGAAGCGCACCGGCGGGGTCCATTCGGAGTGGTGCGCTTCATTCTTCAGCGCACCCTATGAGCCAGATCACACCCCTTGTTACTGCTTGTTTTACTCGACAACTGTTATTCAACAACTGTTATTCAACAGTAATGGTAACGACCTCGGATTTCACCGGCGGACTGTGGGGAATATGGGAATAGTCCCCCAGCAGCAGTTGCAGGGTGTGGGTACCGGGCGCGAGTTCGAATTCCGCCTCCGTCTGGCCGCCGCCAAAATGGATGTGATTGGCATCCGTGGGAATGGGTAGGTCCAGGTTCGGCAGTCCATCGACATCGACCAGCAAATGGTGGTGTCCGGTGTTGGCATGCTGTATACCGGCGGGTGCGATCCCCATGCCTCCGAGGCCAAATACCACTTTCACCGGGCTGTTGACGGTGGCGCCGTCCTCAGGCGAGATGATCGTTGCCTTGGCACCATCCGGAGCCGGCGTCGGACCGGCCAGAGCAAGACTGGCGGCAGCGGCGAGCAACAGTGATAGGAGACCGTGTTTTTTCATGGTAATCGCGCCTTCTGGTTTTTGAGTTGTTGTCGATGGGTGATCGTTGCATGGCGACCTGCCGGCAGGTGACGCCGCAGGCAGGGCCCGCACCGCGAGGAACCACCACCTCAGGTGGGTGTGGTCTTGGAACCGCCCAGGCAATTGGGCGAATCCGGTGCAGCACCCTGCCACTCTTCCGGTGAATAGGTGTGCAGGGCGAGGGCGTGAACACCCGTCTGCAACTCTTCGGCGAGGATCCGGTACACCATTTGATGCCGCTGTACCGCCCTCTTGCCGACAAAGGCATCGCTCACCACGATTACCTTGAAATGGGTTTGTGAATTGGGCGGCACACTGTGCATGTGGCTCTCGTTGATCACCTCGAGGTGTCGAGGCGACAGCTCCCCGCCGATCTTGTCTTCGATTACGCCTTGAACATTCATGATCCACTCCGGTATCCACTGCGCTCGCCTCTCTTGGACAGAACAGGCTGAGCTCAAGATATCGCCCGAGCGCGGACCACCAAGCACCGCCACCCAGGCTGACGACCGGCAGGATGGTAGCAGACTTCCTGTCGACCGGCACGACGCCCTTTCAGGCACGAGTCATCCGCGCACAGCGCCCGGCCTTCAGCAGTAAGCCCTGTCGCCCGCCTGTTGTGATCGGCAAAAGGCAACTCTGAAACCAGGTTGCTGGACCGGAGGATAAAGAGCAGGGAAACCGGCATTCCATTGCCCAACGCACATCCTGTACGAGCATCATCATCGACATGCTTCCCTGCATATGCCCATCCCGGGCATATGCGGATTCTAACCAGCCTCGATACAAATGAAAACCACTATTACTCGTATCGGATTGTTGCCGACGACACCGGGAAGCAGAAGACGAGTTCCGAAAACGAGCAGTCTCAGCGCCCGGCAAAGGCTATGATTGAGCCATGGAACTGACCCGCGATATCTGCTACTCCGCCCTGGTAAGCCGCGACGCCCGCTTTGACGGCCATTTTTTCGTGGGCGTCTCGACCACCGGTATCTATTGCCGGCCGATTTGCCGGGTGAGAACCCCCAATGCCGCCAATACCCATTTCTTCCCGAGTGCCGCGGCCGCGGAAAAAGCCGGCTATCGCCCCTGCCTGCGCTGCCGTCCGGAAATCGCTCCGGGCTACGCCCCGGTGGACAGTGGCCACAGCCTCGCCCACGCCGCCCGGCAAATGATCGACAAGGGCATGCTCGACACCCACTCGGCGGAACACCTCGCTGCCCGCCTCGGCATCAGCAGCCGCTACCTGCGGCGCATTTTCCATGATCAGTACGGGGTGAGTCCCGGCGAGTACAACCATTCGCGGCGCCTGCTGCTCGCCAAGCAGCTGCTGACGGATACCCGGCTGCCGATCAGTGACATCGCCCTGGCCGCCGGATTCCGCAGCCTGCCGCGATTCAATACGGTCTTTCGGCAGACCTACCGGATGCCACCGTCGCGCTTCCGCAGGCAGGGGATCGCGGCGGACGCCAACGTCTTTTCTTTCGAACTCGGCTATCGCCCACCCTATGCCTGGCGCCAGTTGTTGCACTTTTTGCAACCGCGTGCCATACGCGGCGTCGAAGCCGTCGCCGGCGACAGCTACCGGCGGGTCATCACCTTGCGCGACGCCGGCGGTGACAGCTGGACGGGCTGGGTCGAAATCAGCCATCGAGCGGCACGTCAGCGTATCGCCATCAAGTTGGCTCACGGTCTGCTGCCCCGGCTGAGCATCATCAGAAGCTCTCTCAGCCACTTTCTCGATCTCAGCCAAAATCCTCACGAAATCCAGGCTGCACTCGGCCAGTTGCAGGACTGGCAGCCGGGCCTGCGCATGCCCGGCTGCCTCGACGGCTTCGAGGCCGCGGTGCGCGCCATCGCCGGCCAGCAGATTACCGTGGGCGCCGCTATCACCTGGCTGCACAAATTCGTCGACCGCTTTGGCTGCGAGGTGGCCACTCCCTTTCCCGACCTCAACCGGAGCTTTCCTTCGGCGACGACGATCGCCGAGTTGGCTGTGGAGCAGATCGCCGAACTCGGCATCATCCGCCAGCGGGCTGCCGCCATCATCGAGCTGGCCAGGCGGTATCGCGAAGATCCGACATTGTTGGAGCCCGGCTTCGACGCCGAAAACAAGATCGAGCGCCTGCTCACCATTCCCGGCATCGGCGACTGGACGGCCCAGTACATCGCCATGCGGGCGCTCTCCCACGCCGATGCCTTCCCGGCCGCCGACGCCGGCGTGCTGGCCGCCCTCTCGACGCTCAACGGCCACAAGATGCAGGCTGCCCAGGCTCGCCACCTGGCGCAATCCTGGCGTCCCTGGCGCAGCTACATGACCTTGCATCTGTGGAGCATCGGCAACCTCACTGACGGCAGGAATACCCATGACAATTGACTACAGAGATTTCCCCACTCCTCTCGGCACCCTTCGCATCACCACCAATGGCAAGGCATTGACCGGCTGTTATTTTGCCGGCCAGAAGTACTTTCCCACACCAACCACGGCATGGCGCGAGGCGCGCGAGTCGGCGCTGCTCGACGCCGCGCAGAGCGCGATCGACGCCTATTTCCGCAGCGGCCGGCTCGACCACCATATCGAGATGGCTCCGTTGGGCACCGGCTTCCAACAGCAGGTATGGCAGGCCCTGCGGCAGATCCCCGACGGTGACACCCGCAGCTACAGCGAGATCGCCTCACAACTCGGCCGGCCCGCCGCCACCCGCGCGGTCGCCGCCGCCATCGGCCGCAACCCGATCTCGCTTCTCATCCCCTGCCACCGGGTCATCGGCAAAAACCGGTCGTTGACCGGTTACGCCGGAGGTATCGACAGGAAACGCGCCCTGCTGCAGCTGGAAGGCGCACTGTAAACCACGGTTGTCTCACCAGAGATAGCCGATACTCACGATATAGCTGGAGTCCGTGCTCTTGAACCCGGCCGGCGGGCTGTTCTGCCAGTCGATGTTGTATTGCAATGTGGCATTCAGATTGGCCACCAGCGGAAAGCGCAAGCCGGTCTGTGCACGGATGATCAGATCGCTGGCGTCTTCGAGGCTGACCAAGCCCTCGTGATCGTGAAAGAACTGTGTGCCGCCGGAGAACAGGTACTGCGCATAACGCATCGCCCAGCGCCCGGCCGCGTAGCCATCGTCGTCGGCAATATCGTAGTCGTTATTGACGTAGCTGAGGCCACCTTCCAGTGACAGGCTGCGCGCCGGCGTTTCGAAGAACTGATAACCGGAGCCCGCGCCGATGGTGGTGCGCAGGTTCAGATCCTTGAACTTATCTTCCTCGGCATCGGTATTGGCGTAGGCATACCATTTATCCGTCAGGAAGTGGTCGTACTTGAAATACAGTCTGTTATTGCGCGCGGTCTCGGTGCCATCTTCCTTCTTGTTTTCACCCGTCGCGCCGATGGTAAAGCGGTTTTTGACACTGCGAATCACTGTCTCGGCATCGTAATACAGCTGGTCGTTGTCGGTGTTGCCGCGGTTCATGGTGAGGCCGAGCTGAGCGCGCCCCGAGACGTTCACACCCTCGCCGGTGACCTCGGGCGGCGGGTTGATATATTCCACTTCGGCTAGCGCGATCGGCGTGGTGGTGATGGTCGTGCCGGCGCGCAATACCACCGTTTCATCGGCCTTTCCGGATGCCTGGGCATCGAGCACTGTGCGGTCCTTGAGCATGAAACGCGCCGGCTGGCTGGTTTCGATGCCGGCCACTTCACTCCATTTGATCACCACCTTGCCGGCATAAGGGGTGTCGAGTGTCAGTTGATCGCCCTGCTTACTGACAATGGTGCCGGTGAGCCGGTCACCGCCTTTCAAGTGAACCGTATCGGCAGCCGCTGATTGACTGGTACCGAATCCCACCAGAGCGCATGACGCCAGGACAAGCGAAAGAGATTTTCTGATCATATTATTTTCCTTTTATTTCCGTAAGTGACTGAACGCGTACAGCCCGCCCGTGGCACGTCGGGCCCGATCCAAGATAGCCATGGGTAATAAAGCCACATTCGCGCCATTAGTCAATGGCCCGCCGAGGAACACCGCAGACAAGGCGAGCGGCTTCGGCGTGCAACCGACAGCGGGCGATGCCCGTCAACGACACGGGCATCCAGTGGTCTGTTTACCTGCCGGCCGACAGGGCATCATGGCTGGTAATCAGATTGCGGTAGTCGGGGATATGGCTGGAGAACAGCGCCGCCAGACCTTCGACGTCGTTGCGCCAGTCGCGGTGCAGCTCACAGGCGACACCGAACCAGCTCATCAACTGCGCGCCCGCCTGTGACATGCGGTCCCAGGCCGAATGGCGGGTCACCTCGTTGAAAGTGCCTGAGGCATCGGTCACCACGAACACATCGTAACCTTCCGCGATCGCCGACAGTGCGGGAAATGCGACACACACCTCGGTGACGACACCGGCGATGATCAGCTGCCGCCTGCCGGTCGCCCTGACGGCGGTGACGAAATCCTCATTGTCCCAGGCATTGATGTTGCCGGGGCGGGCAATGTAGGGCGCGGCGGGAAACTGTTCCTTCAACTCGGGGACCAGCGGGCCGTTCGGCCCGTTCTCGAAACTGGTGGTGAGAATGGTCGGCAGCTTGAAGTACTTGGCCAGATCGCCGAGCGCCAGCACGTTGTTCTTGAACCTGTCCGGATCGATATCGCGAACCAGGGACAACAGGCCCGCCTGGTGATCGATCAGCAGCACGGCGGCATTGTCTTTATCGAGACGAATATAGGGCTTGTTCATGGTTTTCTCCTTCGGGGGTCAAGGGGTGCAAAGCACCGGTGTGTCGGGCTCCCGACATGGCGGCCCGACAAAAGCTAGTGCGGCATCATGCCGAAGCGGCCACTGTTGAAATCGCTGATCGCCTGGACGATTTCCTGCTGAGTGTTCATCACGAACGGGCCGTGGCCGACTATCGGCTCATCGATGGGCTCGCCACTGAGCAGCAGAACCGTGGCATCGCTGCTGGCCTCGAGCGATAGGTCGCCGCCCTCCCGGTCGAGCACCGCCATTTGAGTCTCGCGGACGATGGCGCTGCCGTTGATCCGCACCTCACCGCGCAGAACGATCGCCGCGCCGATCCAGCCTGCGGGCAGCGTCACCGCGCTGTAACCGCCCTGTGTCAGCCGCAGGTCCCAAACATTCATGGGTGTGAAGGTGCGCGCCGGGCCGGCGTGTCCGGAAAACTCTCCGGCAATGACCCGGACGGTGCCCGCCCCGTTGGGCAGCTCTGCCACCGGGATATTGCGGTCGAAGATAGCCTGGTAGCCCGGGGCTGCCATCTTGTCCCGGGCCGGCAGGTTCACCCAGAGCTGTACCATTTCCAGCACGCCACCCGACCGGCTGAACGCCGGAGAATGAAATTCTTCATGGAGTATCCCGGCGCCGGCGGTCATCCACTGTACGTCACCGGGGCCGATAACACCGCCCTCCCCGGTCGAATCGCGGTGCGCCACCTCGCCACTGTAGACGATGGTCACGGTCTCGAAGCCGCGATGAGGGTGGCGGCCCACACCGCGCGGCGTGGCGGTGGGCGTGAACTCCATCGGCCCGGCGTAATCGAGCAGCAGAAAGGGGCTGAGCTGCTTGCCGTGGCTGTCGTAAGAGAAGAGCGAGCGTGCCGGGAAGCCATCTCCGACCCAATGGGGGCGGGGCGCACTGTAGATACCAAGAATCTTTTTCATGTTGCTCTCCTCAGAGTCCGGATAAATGCATGGTTTCCGAGAGCATAGATTCGAAACCCGGATCCGGGTAGTCTGCTGAACCGGGCAACAGAGTCCTATATTTGGGACGACCGGCATTTTGAATGACCCGGATTCCGAACGGTAAGGTGCCCCATGCAGGATTTGAACGACCTCTATTACTTTGTCCAGGCGGTAGATCACCGCGGTTTCGCGCCGGCCGCCAGGGCGCTGGGCGTACCCAAGTCCAAGCTTAGTCGACGTATCGCCATGCTGGAGGAGCGGCTCAGTGTGCGGCTGATCCAGCGCTCGACACGTCACTTTTCGGTGACCGATATCGGACAGACCTACTACCATCACTGCAAGGCGATGCTGGTGGAAGCCGAGGCTGCGCAGGAGGTCATCGACGCCTCGCGGGCCGAGCCCCGCGGCCTGATACGGGTGACCTGCCCGGTGGCACTGCTCCACGCGCACGTCGGCGTGATGCTGGCCGATTTCATGGCCCGATACCCTGGCGTCACAGTGCAACTGGAAGCCAGCAACCGCTTCGTCGACGTCGTCAGCGAAGCCGTGGATGTCGCCATCCGCGTGCGTCCCCCGCCGTTACAGAACAGCGATCTGGTGATGCGTGTCCTGGCCGATCGCGGGCAATGCCTGGTTGCCGGCCCGATGCTCGTCCGGGAGAGAGGGCTGCCCGTTGCGCCCGCCGAGCTGAACGACTGGCCCAGCCTCGGGCTCGGTCAACCACAACAGGCTTACAGCTGGACGCTGTTCGGGCCGAATGAGGCTCAGTGCGCGGTGCACCATACACCCCGCTTCGTGACCACGGACATGATCGCGCTGAGAAACGCGGCGCTGGCCGGGGTCGGCGTTGTCCAGCTCCCGCTGTTGATGGTCCGCGAACACCTGGCCGCCGGTTCGCTGGTCAGGCTGGTGCCCGGGTGGGCGCCGCGTCGCGAGATCATCCACGCTGTCTTCCCCAGCAGGCGCGGCTTGCTGCCTTCGGTTCGCGCCCTCGTGGACCACCTCGCCGAACGCTTTGCGGCAATCGATGAGGACTAGAACCCGGGCCGGGAGCGGTCCTATTCTTCGCATCGGAAGATCCAGATTCCACCACCGGGCCACGGTTTTCACACGATGGCGCCACTCATTTGCGCACAACCGCGATTGATAGCCGTCATATAGCGCACCTTGACTCCCTCCGGTTTGATGCCATAGTGATTGCGATCCCTCAATATCGATAGCCTGTTGTAACCCGGCGATAGATAGCCTTTACTGATAATCGAATAATAAGAGGTTTTCCATGACGGTATTTTATGCAAAGGCGCGCCTCCCCATTGCCATTGTCGCGGGAATAATGTGTTTCAGCCCGGCCTTGGCGCAACCGCTGCCGGGCAGTCAGGCGGCGCGCACGATCGAGGAAATTACCGTCAGCGCCCGGCGCACCGAGGAAAGTATCCAGTCGGTGCCGGTCTCGGTATCGGCCTTTGACAATGCCGCGCTGCGCGAGGCGTCCATCAGCAACCCGGAGGACCTGCAACTCTCAACGCCGGGCGTTTTCCTGTCCGGTACGGGGGGAAGGCAAAATGTCGTCTACCAGATACGTGGGCAATCCAAAACCACCTTCGGGCCCAGCTCTCCCGCTGTGGTCAGTTACTTTGCCGAAGTGCCGGATCCCTTCATGGGCAGCTTCGTGCCCCAGTACGACATGGCCTCGGTGCAAGTATTGAAGGGGCCGCAAGGCACATTGTTCGGTCGCAACACCACCGGCGGCGCGATCCTTTATTCCCCGGTGGCCCCCAGCCACGAATTTGAGGGATATGTCAGCGCCGGTATCGGCAATTACGACAGCCGCAAGGTCCAGGGGGCGGTCAACCTGCCCCTGGCGGACGGCCGGGTGGCCCTGAGGCTGGCGACCAGTATCAATGAGCGGGAGGGCTTTACCAGGAACATCGGCGCAGGTGGCGAGTTGGATGATATCGATGACCAGTCCTACCGGGCTTCACTGTTGCTCGAGCCCGTCGATGGATTCTCGAATACCACGATTTTCGAATACTACAAAAGCGACAGCGGCGGCTCGGCTTCGATTTTGTCCGATGTCGCATTGGGGCAGACCCTGCTGGCGTCGCTCGGTCTGCAAGCCTCCGCATTCGATGCCCTTGCCCAGCAAAAACAGTGGGGACCCTACAAAACCCGCAGTTTCCAGAGCCCGGATGACGAGAAAAACGAAAGAACCAGTGTCACCAACCGCACCGAAATCGACTTCGGCGCCATCCAATTGGTCAATATTTTCGGCTACCGCGACACGGCGCTGTTCCTTAATACCAATACCGACGGCATGTTCACTCTCACCGCCGATGGCACGGGCCCTTATCCTGCGGGCACACCGGTCAACTATATCAAGGCCAACCTTACCAACGAAACCGAACAGTTCAGCAACGAGCTGCAACTGCGCGGCAAACTGTTCGACGACAGGCTGGACTGGCTGGTCGGCGCCTTCTGGCTCAAGAGCGAGCCCGGCGGACCACAGGGATCACAAGTGGTGTTTGGCCATGTTCCCGGCACGCCCCCACCACTGGCCGCCTATACGTTTATCACCGAGGAAAGCAAGGCGATCTTCACCCATCTGTCTTACGACCTTTCCTCCGTAGTCGACGGCCTGCAACTCGAGCTGGGGCTGCGCTATACCGAAGACGATATCGAAGCCTGTATCGGTACGGGGGTCACCGGTTTTTCCAAGGACGTGGATCTGGGCGACTGTGAAGCGGGCAGGGACAATACCCTCAATACCAGCATCAACAAGACCAGCTCCGAGGAAACCACCTGGTCAGTCGGCCTCAACTGGCAGATAACGCCGGACCTCTTTACCTATGTGGTTTCCAGGCGGGGTTATCGGGCGGGAGGCGTCAATGGACCCACCTTCAGCGGCCGGCTGGCTCCGCTCCAGTCCTTCGAACCTGAAACCGTCACCGATGTGGAACTCGGCTTGCGGACCGACTGGACCCTGGGGGATGTGGCGGTGCGCAGCAATCTTTCGGTATTTCTAGGCAAATACGAGAAAGTCCAGTCGGGGCTCACCGGCGTGCAGACCGCTCTCGCGTTCTGCAACCCGGCAATCGACAACCCCCCTGGTGTTTCTCCCGATGGCGATTGCGATCTTGGCAACGATCCCGCTGGTGGTGTGATGCTGGTCAACCTGGGGGAATCGGAGGTCTCCGGCGCGGATTTTGAACTGGTGGTGGCGCCATCGGAGTCCCTGAGTTTGAATTTCGCGGCCAACTACCTCGACATGAAAACCAAGAAGTTCGAGGTACCCCCGGCGCTCGACCCCTATATCGCAGACAGAGGAATTCCCTTTACCTATGCGGCGCAGAAAACCGTCATCGCCGGGCTGCGCTACGCAATGCCTCTCGCTGGCATCGCCGATGAACTGGTGTTCAATGCCGACTACTACTGGACCGACGACGTGAGGTTCACCGACTTCGATACCCCCTCCTACAAACTCACCAACTTGCGCCTGGACCTCAACAGTGTCGCTGGCAGCAACCTGGATCTGAGTTTTCATGTGCGCAATCTGTTTGACCGGGAATATGTCTCTGGTGTGGCGGCGGGCGGCGCCTTTGTTGGCATGACCTCCGTGGTGTACGGTCCGCCGCGAATGTACGGCGCCGAGCTGCGTTACCGGTTTGGAGCCCCCTAGCGGCCACGGCGTGAGCTTCTGCTGCCCAGCAACGTCGATCTCACCGATAGCGACTCAGCTTAGGGTACGGTTTACTACTAACTGTAGCGAAACCGCGCCTTGGAGCCGTTCGGAAATGGAGATGATGGTGGGCCCAGTAGGACTTGAACCTACGACCAAGCGATTATGAGTTTGCACGCAACGCTGCAAGCCCAGCAAAATCAGGGGTAATCTACCGTAAGCCAGAAAAGCTAAAAGTATTTACGTGACAGTAGGTTAGCGTAATTTTGCGAAGATGGCCAGAACGGGTGAGTGTACTGCCAGTGTACTGATCCAGCGCGGCTTTGTAAGCGTCCGACGATTACACCTTGATCGCCGGACGCTTACCCATAAATCCTTTATTGACACTGGTTTCCTGCGTTGCTTTTACAAGCGCACCGGTAATGTGACTTTCGGTTGGATGGGTACCAGCATCTTGGCGTAAGCGCGCAAAATCTCATTGTAGAGATCGGTGTGCTTGGGCGCTTCGACCGTGATGATCAGGGCATAACGAATTTTCTCAGCGTTTGTAGTCGGGCCGCCCGCCTCACGCGCATTGTAATGAATGTCGAAAACGGGATTGTCCAAGCTGCTGCCGCGCATGGACTTGTTACCATGTAGGACTGTCTCCCATTTGCCCATATCAGAACGGCGCTCTTCCTCTGTCGCGTACTTCTTCATGTCGAAGAAGCCCTTCGTCTCGGCATTCGCTTTGCCTTCCTTGACCTTTTTGTCGCTGGGCCTGAATACCACTTCCAAGCCTGCCCGCGTGTAAGCGATAGCATCCTGTGGATCGGTCGGCGAGGCATAGCAAAAGGTGGCCTTCAAACGAATATTCCCCTGCAAGCCATTGGCCGGTAGCGGAAGCGCCGCGCGCAGATACTTGCCGGGCTTCAATTCGCCCTGATAGACCACTCTTGCCACTCCTGCTGGGCATGTAATGACATCCATCAAGTCCTCTGGCACCTTGCCCCAGCCCACTTCAATCTTGTCATGGGTGCCAGAGTCAGCGCCATGAACAAGTAAAGCTTTGATCGCCAGAGGCGATAAATCGGCACCAAGAATTGCACGCACGCCAACAGCATTGCGCAGCAAGTACGGCGAAGCAAAGCTAGTACCTAGTTGCGGCACTAACGTCGGTTTCGTACCTTCTGCCAATACATGAAAATATTTGGAGCTGCCAGCGTCACCACCGAAGGCCATCAAGTCGGGCTTCACCACTCCGGGACTGCGTCCAGGGCCAATGGCACTGTAGGACGCACGTCCCCATGCCGCATCAACATCGTTCGCAGCACCCACGGACAGTGCATTAACGCAATCCGAGGGTACCTGCACACGGGCGTTCCCAACTGTCCGATCCATTTCACCGTTGTTGCCTACGGCCACTGTCATCAGCGTATCGCCATCGCTGAGGAGATCATCTATCACGGAAGTCCATGCGTGCACGTCCGTGTCGTCGATCGGAAGATCAGGGCCCAAGCTGAGGTTGATGAATTGGTACTGGCGGGATAGCAACACTTCTTCGACGAATCCTAGCGTGCGATACAGCTCCAGCGGATCTTCTGAATCGGTCTCCCGATCCAGAACACGCAGGTGATCGACATATGAATAAGGACGTGCTGCGGTGCCGTTCGGCGCGATAGGCCCAAACAAGAATGCTGAAGTTACCCCCAGACCATGTTCCAAGCCGCCAGGGTCATCAGCCGCACTGTCATCCAGAACGCGGTATGCTCCCAACCACTGCTCGATGCTGTGTCGCTTCGGCAGACCACCATCAAGAATGGCCACCTTGGGTTCGGAAGACAGTGGTTGATCCGTCGGTAGACTGCACGTAACAGTCACGCCAGCTGATCGCTGTACTGGTCGCATGCCGCGTAACTTTGGCATCGGGCGAACTACGCGGACAAAGGAAAACTCTGCCAAACGCTTGATGCTCTCGTGCTTGCCCTCAACCGGAAGAAACCACAAGTTGCCGGCGATGAACGCAAGATCGACATGGGCGGTCACGCCGACTTCAGCGGCATATTTGGCGAATGCGCGTTGCACAAACTGATTGTTGTCGTTGGGTAGCAAGTGGATACCAACCTCGAAGAAGCGATCTTTAGTCTTTCCGAGAGAGACGATGCGATCCTTGGCCTCGAAGGCTGACACACGCTCGATATGCGAAAGGTCTTTCGCTTCACTTGACCCATCTTCGAGCTGATTTGCCCAATCTTTCAATTGGCGGAACGCTTGGCGTTGGCCTACCACGAAGAGCTCGGTAGTGGTCGATTCGCGAGGCTCACCCTTCTTAGACCAGGCGTCGGGTGTGAGCTTGACTGCCCGGCTACCAACTGACTCAAGCCCTGCACTTCGCAGCATGGCTACCGGAAAGAAGGAGCGTGCAATATAGCTTGGATTAAGCGCGAAGCGTGCCACACTCAGCTCTCCAGGACACGCGTTGTCGGGCAAGCTGTCAAGGCTCGTCGCGACCTCGGCAAACTGCGGAATTAGCCGGTTCTTCGCCTGCTGTAACGTATAGACCTCGGCCTTGTCCATGCCGCGCTTGGGTCCCTTGATTTCGTGGGTCAGCAATTCACCTCGCCCGATCAGGAAATTGGTCTGACTCATGCCTCACGCCTCCGCTTTTTTGGAACGACGGTCGGCCCGTCGGCAGTGTACTTACGAATGGTGTCTCGGCTCACGCCGGTAATATCCGATATGTTGTGCTGGGACAGGCGGGTCTGCTTTGCCAACAAGACCGCCATGTCGATGCGTCTCTGTCTGTCCAGTGTCAAGGCGCGCGCTTTGATGAAGTCCTCGATTAGATCAGCATCTGGCGTCGTCCCCAACGCCACGGCTCTTCGAAAGCGCTGGATCTCACGTTCGATATCACTGAAAGATTGGCCGTGAAACGCGAAGGTCAGGATTTCGATCCAGCGACCAAATAGCGCAAAGTCCGGTCCTAAAAATC
>JBAZCN010000006.1:0-57821 GCA_041655035.1 Porticoccaceae bacterium
TTACGACGAGGGTCGCCTGGCCATCGTGCACGGTGTGGGGTCGCCGGATAACACCCGTTCCCATACCGAGGCCCAGCGCTGGTGGGAATCGGGTGCGCCGGGCGATCCCCTTTGTCGCGACGGCTGGCTCAACCGCGCCCTCGCCGGCGTCGATGATAGCCAGTCGCTGCTGCCCGCCGTGGCGCTGACACAGCAGCGGCCGCATATTTTCTACGGCGCCCGCCCGGTGACCACCGCCGCCGATATCGGCACCCTCACCATCGGTGCCGACAGCGGACAGTACTGGCAGCAGTTGCGGGAACTCTATCGCAGCAGCGATCACCCGGGGCTGCGGGAGGCCGCCGGCAACGGCCTGGAACTGTCGGCCATCCTCGCCCGCCAGCCGGCCGCTACCGCGGCCTATCCCCAAGGCTCGCAACTGGCCGCCAGCCTCCGCGATATCGCCCGCCTCATCAAGGCCGATGTCGGCCTGCAACTGGCGTTTGCGGACTCGCGGGACAGTCCGAACGGCAAAGGCACATGGGATACGCACTCCAATGCCGCCACGGTTGCGGCCGATGGCCCGTTCCCGCAGATGGCCGGAGACCTGGCTGATTCCCTGGCGGCCTTCATGGCGGATCTCGGGCCCCGCCAGGACGACGTCATCGTGGTGACCCTCACCGACTTTGGCCGCAACGTGGTGGAGAACGAAGGGCTTGGCACCGACCACGGCCGCGCGACCGCGATGTTCGTGCTGGGCGGCAGCGTCCGCGGTGGACAGGTATATGGCTCCCTGCCGGAGCGTTTCGAACGCGACGGGCTGGAAGATGGCATGGACCTGCCGGTAACCACCGACTTCCGCTCGGTGTTGACACCGCTGCTGCAACAGCACCTCGGCCTGGACCGAACCGGCGTCGTGTTCCCCGACTGGCAGGGGCCTTCTCTGCCGATCCTCCGGGGCCTGTCATGAACCGCGCCTGCGCAGTCTGGGCCTCGCTGCTGCTGGTGGCGACGGGCGCCGCCGCCGATAGCCTTTACGTAAAGATCCAGGATCTCAACCCCGTGGGGGCGGGGGCCTTTGCCGGAGCGGATATCGAAGCGGTCGAGCTTTACGACGGCGCCAACCAGCGCGCCTATTACGTCACTGACATCGTCGCTGCCCAGGTGCCTGGGAGTGGGGATGACGGCGGCCCCGACTCCGCCAACCTGCGCGGGCTGACCGTACTCGCCGACTGGGATGCTCCCTATGTCTATTCACTCAACGGCGGCTGGGTCGTTGTCAAGATCGACACCGGCGCCAATCCCGTAGCGGACGACTTTCGCCTGACCGTCTATGAAGTGGACGGCTCGCTCTATCACTGGGGCGGAGCCCCGGACCCCTACAGGGTTGAAGTGGCCCGCGCTGCCGAGGGCCCCTGGACGGTGCTGGGTATCGGCTCCGGCACCGCCCGCTTCACCCTCGACGGCGACATGGCGCCCGCGCTGGACGAGGAAACCGCCGAAAAGATTGCCGATACGGTGGCGCGGAAACCGGACAACGATCCCATCACCGACGACTTGCGGGAAAAGATGGCCCCTACCCTGGCGCGCCTGGCAGCACTGCGCGATCCGGCGCAGTTGGGTGTCGAGCTGGACGGCTTCCACCGCTTCTACCACTACCGGGACCACGTGGTGAACGAACACGGGGAAGTGGATGGCGGCCGGGTAATGGCCCCCTGGCTACTGCTCGAAGCCGCCTGGGAGCGGTACCGGCAAATCCGTTGATGGCCGGGCGCGGCGGCCCGCGGCGCACCGGGAAATATCCCACAAAACAGCACTACAGCACCTGCAACGAGGAGAGTGAACCATGTTCGACCGCAAGCGAATCGCCCTGGGGGTGATCCTGGGGACGATCGGAAGCGCCGTGTCCGGCGGCGCCCTGGCTGATCCGGAAATTCGGGAGGAGATCATCGTCAAGGGGACCAAAATCCCCATGAAGGTGACCGAACTGACGCACTCCGTGACCGTCGTCGATGAGATCGAAATTCGCAATCAGGCGTTTACGGATGTCACCGAGGTGCTGCGCAAGCAGGCCGGCATCGAATTCAAGCAGGTCGGCGGCGTCGGCCAGTACAACTACCTGAAAATGCGCGGTCTTCCTTCCGCCGATGTGCTGGTGGTGATCGACGGGGTGAAGATCAACAAGCCCAGTGACGGTGCGACCGGCAATTTGCTGAGCCAACTCGATCCCCAGGCCATCGACAGCATCGAGATCCTGCGCGGCCCGCAGGCCACGCTGTACGGTGCCAATGCCTCTGCCGGTGTGATCGTCGTCAATACCAAAAGCGGCGCCAAGCCTGTTGCGGACCTGGGATTGGAACTCGGTTCCCAGGAGTGGCGCAAAGTCTCGGCGTCGTTGCGCGGATCCACCGACCTGGGGGCGGGAACCTGGCTCTACTCCCTGAACGTCTCTGACACCGATAGCGATAATGTTCACCGCCACGAGTTTTTTGAGGACAGGACGATCCAGGTCAAAACCAGTTACGAGACCGATAACCTGCGGCTGGGCCTGAGCGTGTTCGATGTCGACAATTCCTTCGGTTTTGCCGAGTTGAATGAGAGCACTGATTTTCTGACTTCCCGGGGCCAGCACTGGGCCTATCAGACGCCGGACCGGGATCAGTACAATGATACGGAGCAGTCGGTCTATAACATCTACGCCGAGCATCAAATCGGCGAGCGCCTGTCGCACAGGTTGAGCCTCAGCCGCACCGAGAATGCCTACGGCATTCACGACGCCGACAACGGCCTGTTGGGCATTCAGATCGCTGCCGTCGATGGTATCGTTCCCGGCGCCCGGAAAGGTGATCAACTTTATATTTACGATCTGCGTTACCCGGGTATCTACCTGGAGCCTCTCGATCTCGACGATCCAGCCAACGCCGCGTTTCCTGTCGCCGCCTACTATGAAGATAAGAGCGACCAAGTCGAATACAGCCTGATCTATCGGGGGGATTGGTTCGATCTGCTGGGCGGAGCGGAGTACATCGACCAGTCTGCGTCGCAGTGGGGCAGTTACGGAAGTGCGGACAATGATGATTCCCATATGTCTTATTACGCCAACGGCAACCTCCATCTGTTCGACAAGCGGTTGGTGGTGTCGCTTGGGCTGCGCACCGATGATTACGACAGCTGGGGTACGGAAACCACGGGGAATATCGGTCTTGCCTGGCATGTGACGGAGAACACCACGCTCTATGGCAATGCCGGAACCAGTTTCAAGCCGGCAACCATGAGCCAGCTTTTTAACCCGACCTACGGTGACTCATCGCTCAGCCCTGAATCCGGAGAAACCTTCGAAGCGGGTATTCGTCACAATGGAATGGACGACCGGTTGTTCGTCGAAGCGACCTATTGGCTTACGCAAATCGACGATGTGATCTTCTATGATTACTCTGTGCCCAATCCGCGTGCCTTCAATGGCTTTGGCCAGTACAACAACGGCGAGGAGGCGGAAACCAGCGGTGTCGAACTGAAGTTTGCCTACGATCTGACGGAGACCCTGCAACTCGACGGCAACTATACCTATACGGATTCGCACAAGAAGCCGGTGGAGGGCGATTGGGGGCGCTCGGTGCAGATTGCGCGCAACAAGGGCAACCTGGGTCTCAACTACCGCCTGGAAAACCTCACACTCGGCGTCAACGCCTACTACAGCGGGCCGCGGTTGCGCTGGAACCGGGACGTGGAAACGAAAGAGTATGTGCGTGTCGATCTTTCCGGCCGCTATGCCTACAGTGCCAATCTCTCTTTCAGTTTGCGTGTGGAAAACCTGTTCGACGAGGACATCATAGAGGAACTGGGCTACAAGGAGCCGGGACTTTACGGTGTTGCCGGTGTCAGCTACAGCTTTTTCTGATTGCGGGTACTGGAGTATTAGAGGGGAGATGAATCTCTCCTCTTTTCCCTGATTATGGTTTTCAAGAATCGACTTTTTCATTTTAGCCAGGCAGCGGCAATGGCGTTGCGTATCGCCGTGGCTGTGGCCGGGGGTTACTGCCTGGCCGCCGCGATTGTGAGCCTCGGAGCCTACGCGTTGAAGCTGTCGGGCATGGCGCGCAGCGAGGCCGTGGTGCTCTCCGCGATGTCGGGTTTTGTGGTGTACCTGTTGATCCTGTTGTGGGGATTCTGCGAAACAAGTCTTCGCCGCTTGCTGTGGGCCCTGGTGGTGTTGCCCGCCGCGTTGCAGGGCATCGTCTACGTCACGGCCAAGGCCTTGGCGGGCGGTGGCTGACCATGGCGGGCGGAATCAGGCAGTCAATGCAGTGGTTGCATACCTGGGCAGGCTTGGTGCTCGGAACCCTGTTGTTCGCGATTTTCTGGATGGGCACCCTCAGCGTCTTCGATCAGGAGCTGGATCGCTGGATGATGCCCGAGACCCGGTTTACCCTGCCGGCGCACTGGAGCCTCGATGAAGTGGTTGTGCCGGCAGTGGAACGTCTGGCGCAGGAAAATGCCATCATCCAGTGGGGCGCGACGTTGCCGGACGAACGCCGACCCTATGTTCGGCTGTTTTATCAGCTTCAGGGTGGCGGCTTTCATAGCGCCCGTATCGACTCCCGCAACGGAGAGATGCTCGGAGACCCTCAAACCCTGGGAGCAACGGGATTTATTTTTCCTTTTCACTACCGGCTGCACCTGAATTGGCTGGGGCTGGGCTACTGGCTGGTCGGCCTGGCCGCCATGGCGATGCTGGCACTGCTGGTGAGCGGTGTGGTGATCCACAAGAAGATTTTTCGGGATATTTTCACCTTTCGGCCCGGGAAAAGCCTGCCGCGGTCGAGCCTCGACATGCACAATCTTTCCGCCGTGGCTTTCCTGCCCTTTCATTTTCTTATCACCCTGTCGGGACTCATTATTTTTATCGGTATTTACTTTCCGGGTGCCGCTGACCTGGTTTATGCGCATCAAGCGAATCCCGGCGCCGCTTTTTTTGCCGAGGCGGGGGATGGCTTTTCACGGCCGCCATCCGCCGAGCCGCTGACGCGGCATGTGCCATTGAACAGTCTGGTGGAACGGGCACAATCCCACTGGCGGGATGATGTAGGCTTCATCCGGGTCTTCAATCACGGCGATGCCAGCGCTGTGGTGCAATTGGGGCGTTCCGTAGGCGGCGAAATCAGTTGGAATATCGACAAGCTTTTTTTCGACGCCGGTACCGGTGAACTTCTGAAAGAGAGCGTCATCGGCAGCATGATGACGCTGCAGCGCTTTTTTGTCGGTTTCCACTTTGTTCAGTTCGAGCACTGGCTGCTGCGCTGGCTCTACTTTATCGGCGGACTGGCCGGCTGCGCGATGATTGGCACTGGCTTTCTGTTCTGGATACAGTCCCGGCAGAAGCACCATCTGCGGGAGAATTCCCGCAGTCGCGTGCTGGTAGGGGCCCTGTCGTTGGGCAGCACTCTGGGGCTGATATTGGCCACGGTGGCATTCTTTCTGATAAATCGCATATTGCCCCCTGATGCCGCTTTTATGGGTTGGCCGCGTGCGGAACTGGAGGTCGCCGTGTTTGCACTGGTCTGGGTTGCCGCCTTCGTGCATCCACTTCGGTGTTTCGCTGCCGCTGCCCGGCAACTGTGTATGGCGATTGCCCTGGTCTCTTCGCTGTCGGTAATCGCCAACTGGTTTTCCACCGGTGAAACCCTGTGGATCAGCATCGATGGCGCACATTGGGGCGTAGCCGGTACCGATATGATGTTGCTGGCCCTTGCCGGGAGCGCCGCTCTCGCCGGCGGCGCACTGCGCCGGCGCGCCTTGCGCCGGGCCATGCCGGCCTTGCCGTGATGGTGTTTTTTACAGCCGTTTCCGCGTTCGCCGTGATGGTGGCTGGGCTGTTCTTGCTATCGCTGGCGATGAACAGCCATCGTCGCCAACTGGGCTTGGCGGGGGAATTGTCTCCTGTCCGCCAATGGCTGCTGCGCGCAATGGGCTTCGGTTGCATTGGTGCGGCCGCAGGCCTGTTTGTTGAGTTTAATGGTACGGCTGGATTTGGCCTTGTTACCGGGATGCTGGCGGCAGGGGTCGGAATCATGGTGGTTGCGCTCGTCTTCGCCTGGAGGCCATGATCCCGGGTGGCAGGCCTCGCAAAAGCATTACACCAGCCGCCTCCTGGATCTGCTGCGGGCTCACCATGAAAAGATTGAGGCGTGGATGCTGGTACAGACTGGAGTCTCATTTGACTCGTAGACAGCAGGCGGGAAATTGGCTGAGGGCGCGACGGCAACTCCGTCGTGCAATCCCTTTATCAAGATACGGAAATTGGCATAGAGGTTGGTGACCTTGTGCGGCTCGACTTCACCCAGAATGCGGTTTACGAAGGCTGGTAGCAGCGAGCGTTGAACAGGTGCTCAATGTGTGCTCAGCGCGCGACGGGTGGCGAAGGTTTTCTTCTGGTCATTAGGCGAGCAGAGCCGTGCGAATCAGAACAATATCACAACAAGGTCAGGGCGAGACTGGGGCGAGGGTTTCGCCGCATAGGGCAGAGATGTGTGGGGAAGGGTGGAAGTTGCCACCACCAGCGGTCAGAGACGGAAAACCACTGTACCAGTGGCTACATGGTGGGGCATAAGAGCTGGATAAAAAAAGGCCTGCATCGCTGCAAGCCCTTGTTTTCTATGGTGCCCAGAGGCGGAATCGAACCACCGACACGAGGATTTTCAATCCTCTGCTCTACCGACTGAGCTATCTGGGCTTCAGGTGTTGTCCCTTGCGGGACTGCCTGGCGGCAGGAGGCGCGTATTAAACCGCTTCACTCCGCCGTCGTCAAGTATGCGGAGTGATTTGCCGCCAGGTTTATGCCGGCGGCGGGGTGTAGCCTTCCGCCTGGTCGTACTCCTCGCCGGACAAAAACCGCTCTCTTTGTTCGTTGAGATAGGTGCGCGCGGTGAGATCCATCATGTTGAGACGCTTTTCATTGATCAGCATGGTCTGGTGGTCGAGCCATGCCTGCCAGGCCTGATGGGAGATATGGTTGAAGATATCCTCGCCCTTGGCACCGGGAAAGGGCGGCTGGTCCAGGCCGGGAAGTTCCTGTTTGAGTTTGCGGCAGAACACCGTGCGGGCCATGGAGTCTCCTGATAGCTGTTGCGAGGGGGACACAAGGATACGAGTTGGGGGATGTTGCCGCAACCGGGCCCGCGCCGGGCTACCCCGGCGCGGGCCCGGGGAGCTCGGCGAGCAGCGCCTTGATCGGAGCCGGGAGGCCGATTTTGCCGAAATTGGCGGGATCGACCCACAATTGCTCCGCCTCGCCGATTCGCGGCGCGGCTCTGCCGTGGATGTGGACCGGCGTGTAGTCGAGGTGATAGTGGCTGAAGGTGTGGCGCCGCGGCTCGGCCGGGTGAATCTGCCGGGCGGCTATGCCGAGGTGCTGGCTGACGGCGGGGATATCCTCTTGCCGGGCCGCTTCCGGAAAGCTCCACAAGCCGCCCCAAATACCTGTGGCCGGCCGCTGTTCCAGCAGTACCCTACCTTGGCCGTCGTGGATCACCAGCAGGAAGGCGGTCTTTACCGGCAGGGTTTTGCGGGGCTTTTTGCCGGGGTAGGCCGTCGGCTGGCCGGCAGCGAGGGCGGCGCAATCGGCCCGCACCGGACATTCCCCGCAGCGCGGCCTGGTGCGGGTGCAAAGGGTGGCGCCAAGATCCATGATCGCCTGGGTGTAGTCGGCGACCCGGCGGCTCGGGGTGTTGCGTTCGGCGATGCTCCACAGACGCGCCGCGACGGCGGTTTCGCCAGGCCAGCCGGCCACGGCCTGGTGGCGGCCGAGCACTCGCTTGACGTTGCCATCGAGGATGACGGCGCGCTGCCGGAAGGCGATGCTGACGATGGCGCCGGCGGTGGAGCGGCCGATGCCCGGCAATTCGCTGAGAGCTTCGACGTTGTCGGGGAAAATGCCGCCATGCTCGCCGCTGATGATCTGCGCCGCGCGATGCAGGTTGCGGGCGCGGGCGTAATAGCCGAGCCCGGTCCACAGGTGCAGTACCTGATCGATGGGAGCGGCGGCGAGGGTCTCGACGCAGGGGAAGGCGCTGGTAAAACGTTCAAAATAGGGGATGACTGTGCTGACCTGGGTCTGTTGCAGCATGATTTCCGACAACCACACCCGATAGGGGGTGATGTCGTGTTGCCAGGGCAGGTCCTTGCGCCCGTGGCGGTCGAACCAGCGCAGCAGGCGGGTAGCGAAAGCCGGTGATTCAGTCATTGCCTTTTTTGCCACCGAGAAAGCCCCGCAACAGTCCTTCGATGGCATCAGCCTTGTCATCGTCGAGATTGGTTTTGTCCCGCAGTTTATCGATGACTTCATCCTGGAGCAGGTTGTTGACAAACGCCGGGTCGGGCTTGCAGCTGCCTGCGCCGGCGGTGGCGAAGGTGTCCTGGCAGCGCAGCGGGATATCCTTGTCGCGGACCCGCTTGCTCTTGACGGCACAGCCATCGGCGCTGGTGTGATCTCCTTCCAAACGGGTGATGGCGAGGATATCGAAGCGCTGCTTGACCAGATCGACCTCGCCGCTGCCGCGCAGTTTCAGATTGCCCATGCCGGTGCTGTAGTCGTCGAGATACAGGATGCCGTCGGCGATGCGCAACTGGCTGGTGAGAGAGTTGAGCTGGGTACCTGCCGGCCATGGGGTTTGGCGGGGCGGATTTTTTTCCACCAGGGCGGCGAGTTCGCAATAGCTTTTCTCGATATTGAAGGCGGCCAGCACCGGGTTTTCCACGCTGAGGTTGCCCCGGGCGCCGAGATTGGCCAGCAGGGTGTCGGCGTCGGCGCCGCTGCTCTCGCCCTTGATGCTGAGGTTGAGGGTGCCGGTGACGTCGACGTCCTGTGCCAGGGCGCTGAGTGCGGCGCCGAGATCGATGGCGGTGAGTTGCTGGTCGAAGCTGAGCCGCGGCGTGGCGGCGCGAGCATCCACAGTTCCGGAAGTGGCTAGCGCGCCGCCGAAGATCTCGGCGGTGAGTTCTCGCACATGGAGCTGGTTGTCGGCGATGTCGAGCACCAGGTGCGGGGAGCCGAGTTCGATGCCGTCGTGGACCACCTTCTCCATGGCCAGTTCGATGCGGCCCTTGCCGCCATCGAGCAGCGCCAGTGGTGCCAGCAACGGCGCCAGCAGGCTGGCGTCGTTCTCTGCGGGTACCGGCTCGCTGTCCTGGCCGGCATCGGTATCAGCACCAGCGGCGGTTGCGGCCAGCAGGTCGGAGGTATCGAGTTGATTGCCCTTGAGGTTGATGTCGAGGCTGCGGGGCGGGGTATTGTTGAAAGTGGCTCGGCCTTCCAGGCGGGTTTTGCCCACGGAGGCGGTGAGGCTGGTGATTCGTGCCTGCTGTTGGTGGGTGTCGATGTCGGCGCTGACCAGCACTTTGACGGCCTGGGGCAGAAAACCGGTGATGTTCAGCAAGGCGTTGTTGATCAGCAGTTTGCCGCTTTGCTGGTCGAAGCCGAGCAGCGCGGTAAGGCCGAAGCCGAGAGCACCGTCGCCGGAACGGTAGTCGAAATCGGCGCCGACGGGAAAAGGATCGCCGTCGAGACTGGCGTCGCTGACATCCAGGCGGATATTGTCGATGACAATGGTCTCGCCGTCCTGCTCGAGGCGCAAGCGGGAGTTGGCGACAGTAAACTGATCCACGGCGAGCGCCAGGCCGCGGCCGTCGTCGCTGGTGAGCGGCTCGCTGCCGGTGGCCGGTACGGTGGCGATGGCCGCGGCGGAATCACTGCGTGCCAGATGCAGGTCGGCGCCGTTGATGGCCATGGCTTTGACGGCGAGACGCCGCTGCAGCAGTTCCCACCAGCCCAGGGCTAGATTCATCTGTTCGAGGGATGACGGATTGATACCGTGGAGCTCGCTTTCGAAGCGGGTTTCACCCAGTTGGATGGCGATGCTGGGGAAAAAGCTCCAGCCCACCTTGCCGACGATATCGAGCTCCACCCCCTGGGCCCTGGCGGCGTCTTCGATCCGTGGCTTGTAGTCGTTGGGGTCGATCGCGAGTATCACGTAGGAGAGTAGTGCCACCATCGCGAGCACCGCTATCAGAGCACTGGCCGCGATGATCTTGATCGCTTTGCTCATGGCATTTTCCTGTTCTTGAGGAGGGTTTCGGGGGGCGGGGCCACGGCGCGGCGCCGGCCTCCACATCGGGAAGAGCGTAGCCGGGCGGAGCGCGAATATCCACCCTCGCGGTGAGTCGGATCGTGAGTGCCAGCATCAGAACTCATAGCTGGCGCCCACGACGACACTGCGACCGGGCTCCGGCGCGAGATCGCGGAGAAAGCTGGTGGCATTGCGGATTTCCTCGTCGCTCAAATTGAGCCCTTTTGCGAACAGCGCCCAGCCGCCCCGGCCGTAGCGCACGAAAAAATCCGTGCGGGTATAGCTGGCGGTGGCGGCCTGGTGGGTGCCGGGGCGGTCCTGTGCGAGGGCGTGGGCGATGCTCAGCCCCGTGCTCCACGGGCCCTGGCTGTAATCCCAGTGGATGCCGACCCTCGCCGGCGGGATGCGGGGGATATCGCCGCCCCGCGCGAAGCGCGCCCGGACCTGGTCTGCCCACAGCCGCAGGCTGTGGTTATCAGTGAGGGCCATCGTCATCGCCACCTCGATCCCGGTAAAGCGGGCATCCCGCTGCTTGTAGAACAGGCACTCGGGGGCCGCGCCGAACTCCCCGTCACCACTGCCGAAATCCGCAATCCTGGCAGAGCAGGCGTCGGCGTCGCTAAAGCCGGCGTCCTCCCGGTCATGGCTGAAGCGGCTGCCATTGTCCTCGGCGTGGATGAAGTCGCTGAAGCGGCGGTGGTACAGGCTGGTTTCGATGTCGAGCCGCCCGCTTTCGAGAGACCAGCTGAGCTCGATATTCCAGGCGGACTCGGTGTCGAGATCGGCATCGCCGACTTCGTAGCTGTGGGTGGCGACGTGGTCGCCGTTGGCGAGCAGTTCTTCCGCCACCGGCGCGCGCTCGGTGCGCGACAGAATCAGCCCCAGCCGCTGGCTGTCGAGCAATGGGTACAGCAGGCTGGCGCTGGCATTGAAGCTGTCGTGATCGATATCACCGGTGGCGCTGCTGCGCACTCGCTGGCGGTCGTGGCGCAGGCCGAGCTCCAGCTGGCCGTCGCCGACGGCGATGTCTTCGACAAGATAGACGCCCAGTTCCCGGGTTGTGGACGGGGGCACGAATGCCTCGACGCCGGCGGCGTCGAAATCCCGGTGTTTGTAATGCAGGCCCAGGGTTCCTGTCAGGCCGGGCAGGGGCTTGTGGGTGATCTCCGAGCGGGCTTCGCTGCTGTCGATGGCGAAGAGGGTGCCTGCTTGCCGAACTCCGCGTGGGGACTCCAGTTCCTTGTGCTGGTAGCGGCTGTGATTGAGGTCGATATTGACCTGTTCGATCACCCCGGGAAGGTTTCTGAGCAGCACCTTGCCCTGGTAGGTAGTCTGCTCCAGGTCGATGCGGGTGAACACGGTGTCCTCGTCATGGTCATGGTGGCCATCGTGCCCGGGGCCGCTGTGGTGATGACCACCGGGAGGTATACCGTACTGGCTGTCGAGCCTGCCGACACTGGCGCCGATCACCAGGTTGTCGGTCACCCGCGAGGTGCCCAGCGTCCAGGTGTCGGTCTCGCTGTCGCTGTTGGCGATATCGCCGCGGGCGGAGCCTCCCTTGTCGCGGGCCGCGTAGCCGGGAATCGCCACATCGGCGCTGTCGCGCAGCACGCCGCTGAGATGGTAGGTGAGAGGTCCGTTGCCGCCGTCGAGCCGGCCCACCAGGGCATTTTCGTGGTTGTTGGTGTTATGGCGCATCTCGCCAGCGCCGTGAAAGTCGCCGACCTCCTCGGTATGGATGCTGTTGTCGATGACGTTGACCACGCCGCCAATGGCTCCCGGGCCGTAACGCAGGGTGGCGGGGCCGCGAAGCACCTCGATGCGGTCTGCGAGCAGGGGTTCGGTGGCGATGGCGTGGTCAGGACTGACCGCTGACGCATCGGCCACGCCGGTGCCGTTGTGCAGGATTTCCACTCGCTTGCCGCCGAGGCCGCGGATTATCGGGGCGCCGACGCCGGGTCCGAACGACCCGCTGCTGATGCCGGGCTGGTTGTGCAGCGTTTCACCGAGAGTGGCGGCGACCTCCCGTTGCAGCTGGCGGCGGTCGAGTATGGCGACGGCGCCCGGCACATCGCCCGCGCGCTTGTTGTGGGGCGAGGCGGTAACGACGAATTCCTCGATGTAATGGTCGACCGCCGCCAGCGGGGCGGTCTGGGCGCAGAGCACGATGGCCGGCGCGAAGTACCACGATTTTTTGATGTTCATGGATTGACCTGATTCTGCAATCAACACAAGAAAATGTTGGGGCAATGACAGGTATCAGGCGGGCGGGGCGCGACTGTGGTAGTGTGTGGTGGGCGGAGTTGCGTAGCGGTAGCCGGGAGCACCAATGGCGGGCTCGCCGACGGGCGCGAGGTCGACAGCGGGCGCGTCCGGAGTTGCGCCGGCAAGAGGTGCCAGCAGGCAGGTTTCGCACTGGCCGTGGTCGATGGCAGGGTGCTGGTGGCCGGCGACCACGCCGCCCCACGCCACTGTCACCAGCGCCAGGAACCAGATAAGAGCTGTTTTTTTCAAGCGCTGTCGGGACATCGGCAACCTGTTTTCGCAACGGCCAGTCTACCCCCCGGCCTTTGCTTATGGAAGAGGCGGGGCACTGAACGTATAATGCGCGCCTTTGGCTCCGCAGCAGCCGTAGCGCCGCGAGCCGCAACCTGTTCGCAGCATGTTGGAGGTCCCCATGATCGAACGCAAGGCGACAGTCAGTCGCGACACCCTCGAAACCCGTATCACGGTCAGCATCGACCTCGATGGCACCGGCAAAGTGCTGTTTCAGACCGGGGTGCCTTTTCTCGAACACATGCTCGATCAGATTGCCCGCCACGGTCTGATGGACCTGGATATCAAGGCCGATGGCGATACCCATATCGATGACCACCATACCGTCGAGGATATCGGCATCACCCTGGGGCAGGCGTTTGCCAGGGCGCTGGGCGACAAAAAGGGCATTCGCCGCTACGGCCACGCCTACGTGCCGCTTGACGAGGCGCTGTCGCGGGTGGTAGTGGATTTTTCCGGGCGCCCGGGATTGGTGATGGATGTCGATTTCACCCGTGCCAGCGTCGGCAGCTTCGATCTGCAGCTTTGTTATGAGTTCTTTCAGGGCTTCGTCAATCACGCCGGAGTGACGCTGCACATCGACAATCTGCGCGGGATCAATGCCCACCACCAGATCGAGACGATTTTCAAGGCCTTTGGCCGGGCGTTGCGCATGGCCGCGGAGGCGGATCCGCGCATGGCCGGGGTGATGCCGTCCACCAAAGGCCATTTGTGATCACTGGAATAGCCAATGACTGACTTTCAGATACGCATCGTCGTCATCGACTATGGCATGGGCAACCTGCATTCGGTGGGCAAGGCTCTCGAGCAGGTCGCCCCGCGGGCCGAGGTGATCGTCACTTCCGATCTCGCTGAAATTGCTGAAGCCGACCGGGTGGTGTTCCCCGGGGTCGGGGCTATCCGCGACTGCATGGCGGAGATCCGCCGGGGTGGTTTTGACCGCGTGGTGACAAAGGCGATCGCCGAAAAGCCGGTGCTGGCCATCTGTGTCGGCATGCAGGCGCTGATGAGTCATAGTGAAGAGAACAGCGGCGTGTCCTGTCTCGACCTGTTCCCCGGCGCCGTGAGATTCTTTGGTGACGGCTTGACGGAAGTGGACGGCACCCGGCTGAAAGTCCCCCACATGGGCTGGAACCAGGTTCACCAGACCATCGATCACCCCATGTGGCGGGGTATTCAGCAGGACGAGCGGTTCTATTTCGTCCACAGCTATTACGTGGATGCCGGCAGCGGGGTGACCGCCGCCAACTGCCACTACGGGGTGACCTTCAGTGCCGCCCTGGCCAGTGGCAATCTGTTCGCGGTGCAGTTTCACCCGGAAAAGAGCCACACCGCCGGCCTGCAGCTGCTGAAAAACTTTGTCAACTGGCGCGGTGAATAAGGGGAAGAACCATGCTGATCATTCCAGCGATCGATCTCAAGGATGGCGAGTGCGTGCGCCTGCGGCAGGGCCGGATGGAAGATACCACGGTGTTTTCCGACAACCCCGTGGACGTCGCCCGCCAGTGGGTGCGCGCCGGCGCGCGGCGCCTGCATCTGGTCGACCTCAACGGCGCCTTTGCCGGCGAACCGGTGAACGGCCATGTGGTCCGCGCCATCGCCCATGAATTTCCCGAACTGCCGATCCAGATCGGCGGCGGTATCCGTTCGCTCGACACCATCTCGTCCTATCTCGAGGCCGGCGTCAGCTACGTGATTCTGGGGACCACGGCGGTCAAGGATCCCGCCTTTGTCGCCGCGGCCTGCCGCCAGTTTCACGGCCGTATCATCGTCGGGCTGGATGCCAAGAGAGGCCTGGTCGCAACAGATGGCTGGGCGGAGATCAGCGAGGTCAGGGCCGTGGACCTCGCCCGCCAGTTCGAAAGCGAGGGCGTTTCGGCGATCATCTACACCGATATCGACCGCGACGGCATGATGCAGGGGGTCAACGTCGACGCCACCCTGGCGATGGCCAAGGCGACCAGCATTCCGGTGATCGCTTCCGGCGGTATCACCAACCTGACGGATATCCGGGCGTTGTGCGAGGTCGCCGAGCACGGCATCCTCGGGGCCATCACCGGGCGCGCGATCTACGAGGGCACGCTGGATCTCGCCGAAGCGCAGCGTTATTGCGATGCGCAGGCGACTGCGCCGCACCACTGATCCACCATGGACAGGCGCGCCGGGGACTGGATAGCGGGGTTCTGCTGAGCCCCGCTATCTCAGCCCCGGGACTTCCAGCGCCCGGCGGCAAGCAAGCAAAACACCACTCCCAGACTCCATAAAATGACCGGCAGCGAGCCGAGCCGGGCAAATGGCGTGGCGCCGGTGTGGGGGACGACTTCGCCGCTCAGCACCGCCCGCTCGAACTGCGGCAGGCGGGCTTGTACCTTGCCCCGGTTGTCGACGATGGCGGTAATGCCGTCGTTGGTGCCGCGCAGCAGCGGCTTGCCGTTCTCGAGCGCCCGCATCCGCGCCATCTGGAAATGCTGGTGAGGGCCGATGGAGGCGCCGAACCAGGTGTCGTTGCTGACGGTGAGCAGCAGGTCGGCGTCGGCGGTGGTGCGGGCCACCAGGTCTTGGTAGACGACCTCGTAGCAGATGGCGGTGGCGATGCTGTGACTGCCGGCGCGCAGCAGCGGCTGCTCGCCGCCGCCGGGGCTGAAGGCCGACATCGGCAGGTCGAAGAAACGGATGGTGCCGCGCAGCCACTGTTCGAGGGGCACGTACTCGCCAAACGGTACCAGGTGGCGCTTGTGATAGATGCCGGCGCCCTGACCGATGGCGATCACCGAGTTGTAGTACAGCCCGCCTGCCTGGGTGGGGACGCCGGTGATCAGGGTGGTGTCGTTGGCCTGTGCCTGCCGGTCGATCCAGTTGAGGAAATGGTCGACCCGGTGGCGCAGCTCGGGAATTGCCGATTCCGGCCAGATGACCAGATCGTTGTCCCACAGTTTCGTCGTTTCGTCGTGGTAGATGTCGAGGATCCGCAGCAGGGCATCGTTATCCCATTTCTGTTCCAGCGGCAGCGCGGGCTGCAACAGGGCGACCTTGATTGGCGAGCTTGCCGGAGTGGTCCAGCTGTGGCCCGCGAGGCCCCAGCCCGCCAGCCACAGCAGACCGCTGCCGAGCAGCGCGGCGAGCACCGCCCGGCGGTGCTCGCGCAGCCGGGGCAACTGGGCGATGGTTGCCCCGGTGAAGGCGGCGATCCAGCTGAGGGCCAGGACTCCGCCGAGCGGGGCCCAGCCGGAGAGCCAGCTGTCGATATGCCCGTTGCCCAGGTACAGCCACGGGAAGCCGGTCAGGAACCAGCCGCGAAACCACTCCGCCAACACCCACAGTGAAGGAAATGCCAGTACTGTCAGCGCGGGGCGGTGGCGTACCAGGCCGTGGAGGCTGAACGGCACCGCCAGGCACAGCGCCAGCAGGATCACGAACAGGCTGGTGAAGAGGGCGGCCAGGGCTACCGGGGCGTGACCGTAGACATGAATGCTGACATAGACCCAGGAGGCGCCGACGCCGAACATGCCGAGACCGAACCACAGGCAGCGCAGCAGGGTTTCCCGCGGCCCGCTGTCCTGGATCAGGGCGCACAACGCCGCCGCCGAGAGGATACCTGCGGCGCTCCACTCGACCGGCGCGAGGGCGAGCGGGTAGAGCGCGCCGGCCAGCAGCGCCAGCAGGCGCCGGCCCTGGCGCTGCTGGCCGGCGGGCAGTGAACGGCAAAGGTCAGGCACCGTCGATTTGGCCCGTCTGTACTTCCAGTTGGCGGATCTGGCGCTGGTCGCCGTCGACCACGGTAAAGGTCAGGTTGTCGAGGGCGATGCTCTCGCCGATCTTGGGCAGTTGGCCAAAGGCCTGGAGCAGGATGCCGCCGATGGTGTCGAACACCTCTTCGCTGAGGTTGCTGTCGAAGAATTCGTTGAACTCCTCCACCGGGGTCAGCGCGGCCACCAGGAAGCGGTTGTCTTCGAGCTGGCGGATCATTTCCTGTTCGGCGTCGTCGGTCTCGTCCTCGATGTCGCCGACGATTTCCTCCAGCACGTCCTCGATGGTGACCAGGCCGGCGATGCCGCCGTACTCATCCACCACCACCGCCATATGGTAGCGTTTTTCACGGAATTCGCGCAGCAACACGTTGAGGCGCTTGCTTTCCGGAATGATGTTGGCGGGGCGCACCACGGCGCACAGGTTGAAGTCTGCGTCGGGCCGGCAGGCGACCCGCAGCAGGTCCTTGGCCAGCAGGATACCCTTGATGTCGTCGGTGGATTCGCCGGTCACCGGAAAGCGCGAGTGGTTGGATTCGGTGGCGATGGCGAGGACCTCGTCGAGGGTCGCGTCCTGGTGGATCATCACTATCTGTGAGCGCGGCACCATGATTTCCCGGACCTGCTGGTCGGAGACGTGCAGCGCCCCCTCCATGATCTCCAAAGCGTCGCCATCGATGATCTTGTTGTTGTGGGCCACACGGAGGATGTCGATGACGTCCTCGCTGGTTTTCGGCTCAAAGGAAAAGGCCTGGGTCAGACGTTCCAGCCAGGATTTATCCTGGCCCTGGTGATCTTCCTCACTCATGATCGGCTCTCGCAATCGGGGGGCCGCTGCCTTCGGCAGGCGGGTTGGGGGTTTCGTAGGGAGGAGGGAAGCCGAGCCCGGTGATGATGCGGGTCTCCAGCGCTTCCATGATGTCGGCCTCGGTGTCGTCGGTATGGTCGTGGCCGAGCAGGTGGAGGGTGCCATGGACCAGCATATGGGCCCAGTGGGCATCCAGGGTCTTGTCCTGTTCGACCGCTTCGCGGCTCACCACGGGGGCGCAGACCACCAGGTCGCCGAGCAGGGGAATGTCGATTTCATCGGGCAGCTCGGCGGGGAAGGACAGCACATTGGTGGGCCCGGGCTTGTGGCGGTAGAGGCCGTTGAGTTCGGCGCTCTCCGCCTCGTCGACGATGCGCACCGCCAGCTCAGCCTCCTCGCGCTGGCCGGCGAGGGCCGCCGCCACCCAGCGGCGCATGACCGCGGGGTCGGGAATGTCGTCGCTGGCGGAGGCGTTGTCGACGTCGACGGTGATGGTCATTGGTCGCCCTGGCGATCTTCATGGGCCTGGTAGGCGTCGACGATCTGTTGTACCAGAGGGTGGCGCACCACGTCCTTGGACAGAAAAAAGGTGAACGAGATGTCCTGGACGTCCTTGAGCACCTCGCAGACATGGACCAGTCCGGAGTGGGTGCCGCGGGGCAGGTCGATCTGGGACATGTCGCCGGTGATCACCGCGGTGGAACCGAAGCCGATACGGGTGAGGAACATTTTCATCTGTTCGCGGGTTGTGTTCTGGCTCTCGTCGAGAATGATGTAGGAGTTGTTGAGTGTGCGCCCGCGCATGTAGGCCAGCGGGGCGATCTCGATCACGCCGCGCTCGATCAGCTTGCTCACGGTCTCGGTGCCGAGCATTTCGTAGAGCGCATCGTACAGGGGCCGCAGGTAGGGATCCACCTTCTGCGACAGATCTCCCGGCAGAAAGCCGAGCTTTTCGCCGGCCTCCACCGCCGGGCGCACCAGCAGGATGCGCTCGACCTCATCGCGCAACAGGGATTCCACCGCACAGGCCACTGCCAGGTAGGTTTTGCCTGTGCCCGCCGGGCCGACGCCGAAATTGATGTCGTGGGTCTGGATCGCCCGCACATAGCGCTGCTGGTTGAGCCCGCGGGGCTTGACGTTGCCCTTCTTGGTGCGGACCACGGTGAAGCTTTCGACATTGGCGGGGGTGCCGTTGACGGTGGCGCCACTGCCGGTATTGAGGTTGGCGGTCGGTTGTTCCATACGCAACTCCAGGTCAGATTGTTGCAGGAAGAGGTGGACGGTATCGGGGGTGAGGGCGTCCCCGGCACAGGCTTCGTTATACAGGGTGCGCAGCAGATTGCCCGCCGCCTGGCTGTTGGCGGCATTGCCGTGGATCGCGAAGACGTTGCCCCGGTTGTGGATTTCGATGTTGAGGCGTTGCTCTATCTGGCGCAGATGCTGATCGAACTGGCCACAGAGGCAGGCGAGGCGACGGGAGTCGTTGGGTTCGAGAGTGATTGTCAGAGGCTCTGGGCTGGTATTCAAGCTGGACTACAACCGCTCCTTGCGGTGATGGCATTTGGCCAAAGCATAGCCATTTTGAGTGACAGATAAAATACTTGGCAGGGGAATTTCTATATTAAAAAACAGTCAAATCGTGGTTTTGCTAGTTGAAAAAGCTATTAGGTCCGCCGCCATGAGGGGTTTTCGGCCGTGCCCTGGGGCCGCGGACGCCGCCTCGGGGCTGTCTGCCGGGCCCTTCCAGCTAGACCAGGGCGCCGCGCAGTGAGTGGGGCAGCGCCTCGGTAATGGCCACGGTGGCGAAGTTGCCGATCAGTTGGTGGTCGTCGCTGCGGAAATTGACCACCCGGTTGTTTTCGGTGCGTCCCTGGAGTTGTCCCGGGTCCTTTTTCGAGATGCCGGTGACCAGCAGCCGCTGCGAGGTGCCGACCATGCGCCGGCTGATGGCCTGGGCATTTTGCTCGATGCGCGACTGAAGGATCTGCAAGCGCTGCTTTTTGACCTCTTCCGGGGTGTCGTCCGGCAGGTCGGCCGCGGGGGTACCGGGGCGGGCGCTGTACACGAAGCTGAACGAGGTATCGAAGCCGATGTCCTCGATCAGCTTCATGGTGTCGGCAAAGTCTTTCTCCGTCTCTCCGGGGAAGCCGACGATAAAGTCCGAAGAAATACTGATATCCGGACGGATTTGCCGAAGTTTGCGGATTTTCGACTTGTATTCGAGGGTGGTATGGCCGCGCTTCATGGCCGCGAGGACGCGGTCGGAGCCACTTTGCACCGGCAGGTGCAGGTGGCTCACCAACTGCGGCAGGTAGGCGTAGACCTCGATCAGCGCCTCGGAGAACTCCACCGGATGGGAGGTGGTATAGCGGATCCGCTCGATGCCGTCGATGGCGGCGACGTAGGGCAGCAATTCGGCGAAATCGCAGATGCGCCCGTCGGGCATTTCACCGCGGAAGGCGTTGACGTTCTGGCCCAGCAGGTTGACTTCCTTCACTCCCTGGCCGGCCAGATGGGCGATCTCCGCCAGCACATCGGCCACCGGGCGGCTGACTTCCTCGCCCCTGGTATAGGGTACGACACAAAAAGTGCAGTACTTCGAACAGCCTTCCATGATCGATACGAATGCCGAGACGCCGTCGGCCTCGGGTTGAGGCAGGTGATCGAATTTCTCGATCTCCGGAAAGCTGATATCGACGATGGTGACACCGTTGCCCTGTCTGTGCTCGGCGATCATTTCCGGCAGGCGGTGCAGGGTCTGGGGGCCGAACACCAGGTCGACATAGGGCGCTCGCCGGGCGATGGCATCGCCTTCCTGGCTGGCCACACAGCCGCCGACACCGATCACCAGGTCGGGGTTCCGGTCTTTCAGCGCTTTCCAGCGGCCCAGTTGATGGAAGACTTTTTCCTGGGCTTTTTCACGGATGGAGCAGGTGTTGAGCAGCAGCACGTCGGCCTCGGCGGGGTCGTCGGTGGTGACCAGCTGATGGCTCTCGCCCAGCAGGTCGCGCATCCGCGCCGAGTCGTATTCGTTCATCTGGCACCCGTGGGTGACGATATGTAACTTCTTAACCGGCTTGTCGGTCATGGCTGCTCATAAAACGATCAGATATGGAGGGGCGCCATTATAGCGACGCCGTAGGCTAAAACCCACTGTTGGATGACGGCGGGCGCCCCAACAGTGGGTGTGGTTAGGGGTTGGCGGAGTTTTGTGCTATCCTTGCGCCCCTTTTTTGTCAACCCCCGGGTGAGTTTCAAGCATCATGGCAAAGGATCCGATCTACAAGATCATTTTCCTCAATCAGGGGCAGATCTACGAAATCTATGTCCGCCAAGTCTACCAGAGCGATCTGTGGGGCTTTCTCGAGGCCGAGGAGTTCGTTTTTGGCGAGCGCACCCAGGTCATCGTCGATCCCTCGGAAGAAAGGCTGAAGACGGAGTTTGCCGACGTCAAACGCAGCTTTCTTCCTCTCCATTCCATCATCCGCATCGACGAAGTCGAAAAGGAGGGGGCCGGCAAGATCTCCGACGCCAAGACCAGTGGCAACGTCGCCCAGTTCCCCTATCCGCCCATGGCACCCAAGCCGCGGACGGAGTAGCCGTGCCAAAACGGCATGGCCCTGTGGGAAACGGCTTTATGAAAAACAGCCCCTGTGAAAACGGCCCGGTGGGAAAGCCAAAACGGGAAACGTCGCCGACTTGAGGGCATATCGCTGATGAAACTGCTGGCTGGCGCGCTGATTCTACTGCTGATCTATTTGTTCTACCCTTTTCGCGACCTCTACGTGAAGGACGATCCCTTCTCCGCCAGCTACGACCTGGTGGCCAAAGGCTTCTGGAGTCTCGAAGCCTGCGCCGGGGCTGCGAATGCCCAGCAGGCCAGCGATTTCCAGTGCCGCGAGCGGCGCTTGGGGGCGCAGTTGTTCGGCGACGGTTATGGGCAGCGCCGGGACAGAGGGGAGTGATGGCCGTTGACGCCCGGGGGTGAGATCGGCGTAGACCGCAATTTCGACGATCTCGCCCGGCGTTTCCGCCGCAATGTCTACGACCGGCTCAAGGGCGATATCCGCCTCGCTGTGCTGCGTCGCGACATGATGGAGTTCGTTCCAGGACTGGCCGGGGAGGCCGTCGACGGGGCCGCCGATCCGTTGCGGATTCTCGATGCCGGAGGCGGCCAGGGTCAGTTCTCGCTCACCCTGGCAGGGCTGGGCCACAATGTCGAGCTGTGCGATATCTCTGCCAATATGCTGGCCATGGCCCGGGAAAACCATGCCGCCGCCGGGCTTGCGGAGCGGGCGAGCTTCCACCATGAGTCCATCCAGTCGTTTTGCGCCCGCCAACCGCTACGGTTCGATGTAGTGCTGTGCCACGCGGTGCTGGAGTGGGTGGAGGACCCCCAGGCGCTGCTCGGCTATCTGCTCCAGGCGCTGAAGCCGGGCGGATTCCTGTCCCTCACCTTTTATAACGTCAATGGCCTGGTAATGAAGAATCTGCTGCGCGCCAATTTCGATAAGGTGCTGGCGGAGGATTACCGGGGCTTTCGCGGCAGCCTGACGCCGGCCAATCCGCTGAACCCCGGGCAGGTGTTCGGCTGGCTGGCGGACCTGGGGTTGCCGGTGCTGTGCCACAGCGGCATCCGCTGTTTCCATGACTACCTGCTCGATCCGGCGCAGCGCAACCTGGCGCCGCAGGCCCAACTGGCACTGGAACTGCGCTTGTCGCGCGAGGACCCGTTTCGCGGCCTCGGGCGTTATATCCACCTGCTTACCCGCCGGCCCTAGGGTTCGTCAGTGTGACCATCGTGGCCACCCAGCGCGTCCCATAAAGCGCTGGCCACCGGTCCCGGGACCCGGCCACGGATACGGGCGGCGATGATGTCGACGTTGATGCCGCTGCCGAACTCCGGCAGCGATAGTTCCACCAGTTCGCCGCGATCCAGCTCCGCGCGCACCGCGGGTTCGGGCATCATGCCCCAGCCAAAGCCATTGCGGATCAGCGTCGCCATCAAGCCCTGGTTGTCGACCGCCCAGCTGCGCCCTCCGCGGTCGGCGCCAAAGCTGTGGGAGCGGTGACTGACCGGGCTGCGGAGCACGATGTGGTTCCACAGCGACAAAAGATCGCGAGGTACCCCTCCCGGGTCGTGCCCGGCCAGCAGCGCCGGAGAAATGACGTTGACGAAGTGCATCCTGTCGAGTTCCCGGGTTTCGAGATCGTTGCCCTGGTAGTGATTGCTGGTGCTGGAGAACGGAGCAACCGAGATGTCCACCTTGCCTTCCACCAGCAGGTCCAGGCCATCGAGGGATTCCGCGTGGATGACCTCGATGCCGGTCTCCGGATAGCGGCTGTTGGCGATGTCCAGCAGCGCCAACAGGCGGGTGCCCCCGAGCATCGGCCAGTAGGCCAGATGCACCGTGGATTCCTGACCTTTTTCCAGCACCTGGGCGTACTCCCGCAGCCGCGCTTCGCAGCTCAGCAGGACTTCACATTGCTGGAGAAAATCCTTGCCGCGGGAAGTGAGGGCGACCCGGTAGGCACTGCGGTCGAACAATGCAAAACCGATTTTTTCCTCCAGCCGGCGAACAGACTGGCTGATGGCCGGCTGGGTCTTGAAGAGCGTCCGGGCTGCCGCGCGGATGCTGCCCGATTGGCTTACGGTCTTGGCGGTATGAATATCGGTGATAGAAAGCATGATAATAAAAATGTTTCATTATGATTGAAAAAACAAGATATCAGCTTATCTAAAATTGCTTTCTAATAATACCCTTTCAGGCGGCGTGGTTATCTTGGTGAGCCTTTCGTCGCCCGGCTTTGTGCACGGATCGCCCGCATCAGGGACGCCCCTGATGCCAAGCCCTAGCTCGACATCAACCAGACCATAACAACAGGAGCAGACCACCATGACAGCCACAACCGCCGGCCCGATTCCGGATCACGTCCCCGCAGCGCTGATCGAGGCGAATTTTCCCCTTGTCGGCGGCCATTTCACCGAGGAAAACCCTTTCGACAGAATCGTCCCCGAGGCCTGCGAAGGGCCGGACATCGTCTACGTGCCCAATATGATGCAGGGCGGCCGCGCCCACAGCTGGGTGCTGCGTCGGCACGAGGATATCCAGGCGCTGTATCACGATGTCGAACATTTCTCCAACCGGGATTTCAGTGCTCTCGGCAAATTGATCGGCGAAACCTGGGATCTGGTGCCAGCCGAACAGGACGCTCCGGAGCACACCTTTTATCGCCAGCTGCTCAACCCGATCTTTTCACCCGGCGCCATGGCCAGGATGGAGGAGGTGGTGCGCAAGGCCGCCCAGGACAGCCTGGCCGCGATCCGCGGCAGAACCGAATGCGACTATATCCACGACTTCGCCTTTCCCTTCCCTGTCGGGGTGATCCTCGACCTGATGGGGCTGCCGCGCTCGCGGATGAAGGAATTCCAGGAATGGGAGATGATGATCATCCAGTCCGGCGACCTGGAAGTGATCAAGCGCGGCATCCGCAGTATCGCCGATTATCTGCGCGAGGTGATCGCGGAGCGCAAGCGTCATCCCGGGCAGGATCTCATCAGCTTTGCGATTACCGCGGAAGTGAATGGCCGCAAAATGAATGACGACGAGTTGATGGGCTATGCGTTCAACTTCTATCTAGGCGGGCTGGACACGGTCACCGCCCACACCGCCAATTTTGTCCGCCATTTGGCCACCCACCCGGAGCAGCAGCAGGAACTGCGCGCCCATCCCGAGAAAATCCGGGCGGCGGTCGAGGAGTTCATGCGGGCTTTCGCTGCGGTGACCACCTACCGCACCTGCAGCAAGGAAATCACCATCCGTGGCGTAACCATCAAGCCCGGCGACAGGGTGGCGATGATCACAACCCTTGCCGGCCGCGATGCCCGGGTGTATGACAATCCTCACGAGGTTCGTTTCGACCGCAACCCGCGGCACGTATCCTTCGCGGTGGGCCCGCACCATTGCCTCGGCGTGCACCTCGCACGGCGTGAGCTGCGCATCGCTCTGGAAGAAACCTTCAAGGCTATTCCCCTGTTCCGCCTCAAGCCTGGTGTGCCGATCCAGTCGCAGGCCGGTGTCATCATCCAGCCGAGGAACCTGCCACTGGTATGGGACTGATCCGCCGCCATGTCCGGTTTCCACGGCGCGCAGGCATCGCGAGGCCGCCGGCACCCCCTCGCTTCAATGGGAATGGCGCAATATCAGCGCCAGTGACAGGCTGACCAGGCGGGTCTGCATGTTGTCGGCGCGGCCCGGCAGGAGGATCGGGACGCGGGCGCCAAGCACGATGCCGGCGCCGCCGGCGCCACCGAGGTAGCTCATCTGTTTCGACAGCATATGTCCTGTTTCCATGTCCGGCACCAGCAGGATGTCGGCCTGGCCGGCCACCGGTGAGTGGATATGCTTGAGCAGGGCGGCATCCATCGAGATGGCGTCGTCGAAGGTCAGAGGCCCGTCGACCAGGGCCCCGCGGATCTGGCCGCGATCCGCCATCTTGCACAGCGCCGCGGCGTCGAGGGTCGACTGGACATGGGGAGCGACGGTTTCGAGCGCGGAGAGCACGGCGACCTTCGGCGTGGCGATGCCGATGGTTTTGGCGAACTCGACGGTGTTCTGGATGATATCCCTCTTCTGTTCGAGAGTGGGGCGGATATTGACCGAGGTGTCGGTAATCAACAGCGGCCCGCGGTGGCCGGGTACGTCGAACACGAAGACGTGGCCCATGCGCCGCCCGATATTCAGCCCCGAGCCCCGGCGCACGATCGATGACATCAGGTCGCTGATGCTGATGGCGCCGCGCACGATGGTGTCGACCTCGTCGTTGAGGGCGAGATCGGTGGCTCGCTGGGCAGCGGCCATGGGGTGGGCGAGATCGATGATGTCGAAGCCGTTGAGGTCGATACCTGCCTCCTCGGCAGCGGCGGCAATTTGCGCCCGCGGGCCGATCAACAGCGGCTTGATCAGTTTCAGGCGCACGGCTTCCACCACCGAGGCGAGAGAGCGCTTGTCCACCGGGTTGACCACCGCCGTCACCAGGGGGCCGTGCTGTTCGGCCAGTGCGCTGGCCTGGCTGGTGTAGCGGCTGAACAGGGCGTGCTCGCGCACCTGGATATCCGGGATGGCCCAGCGCGGGCGGGAAATCTTGCGCGTCGGCGCCATCACTTCGGCGGTGCCGACGATGGCTTTCTGGGTGCCGTCCTTGATCACTTCGCAGTCCAATACCAGGCGGTGGTTTTCGAGGTGCTTTTCCCGCACGGTGACTTTCACCTGCACATGGTCGCCGACGCCGATGGGGCGCAGGAACTTCAGCGACTGGCTCATGTAGATGGCCCCCGGCCCCGGCAACTCGGTGCCCAGCACCGTGGAGATCAGCGACCCGCCCCACATGCCGTGGGCAATGACCTCCTGGAAGCGGCTGTCGCGGGCATATTCCTCGTCGACATGGGCCGGGTTGACATCCCCGGACATGATCGCGAATAGTTTGATATCCCGGTCGGTGAGTTCTTTTTCGAGGCTGGCGCTGTCGCCCACATTGATTTCGTCGAAGGTGCGGTTTTCGATGATGTTGGTCATGGTCTCGTCGTTCCGGTGCAGCGATATAGAGGATCCGGTCACAAAAATGTTCTGAACCGGACCCGCGGTGGTCGCCAATATTACACATTTAATGGTTTCATTAGAGCGCGTTTTATTGATATGAATGCCGGTGGCTCGGCGGCTGGGATGCTACTCTTGCCTGCACAGCATCATCGGGTGGTACGTTTTTTGCCGTTCTATCACCGTTCAAGGAGTGAAACAATGAAGCAAATGCAGAAAGGCCGGCTGCTCGGCGCAATATTCGTCATCGCCCTGGTCGTGGCAGGGACGGCGTGGTGGGCTTTGGTGCCCGATGACGCCGAACAGGGACTGGTGTCCGGCAACGGCCGCATCGAAGCGGTGGAAATCGATGTCGCCGCCAAAACCGCAGGCCGCATCCGCGACATTCTGGTGCGCGAGGGAGATTTCGTCACCGTCGGCCAGGTCGTGGCGCTGATGGATACCGAAAACCTGGAAGCGCAACTGCGCCAGGCGCAGGCCCAGCTGCATCAGGCGGAGAGCTCGGTGGCCATTGCCGGGAGCCAGGTAGTGCAGCGCGAGGCCGAGCGCCAGGCGGCCCTGGCCCTGGTGGCGCAGCGTCGGGCGGAGCTGAATGTGGCGCAGAAGCGCCACCAGCGCTCCTCTTCATTGGCCGGGCGCGGCGCCACCTCCCAGCAGGAAGCCGATGACGATTTCGCCAGCCAGCAGAGCGCAGCGGCGGCGGTCAGCGCCGCCGAGGCCCAGGTGGCCGCGGCGGAGGCGGGCATCGTCACCGCCCGGGCTCAGGTGACCGGCGCGGAATCGTCGGTGGCCGCCGCCCAGGCGAGCCTCGAACGTATCCAGACCGATATCGCCGACAGCGAACTGAAGGCCGTGCGCGATGGCCGGGTGCAGTACCGTATCGCCCAGCCCGGTGAGGTGGTGGGCGCCGGCGGCCGGGTACTCAACCTGGTGGATCTGCGCGACGTGTACATGACCTTCTTCCTGCCCACCGCGGTGGCGGGTCGGCTGGCCCTCGGCACCGAGGTGCGGATCGTGCTCGACGCCGCGCCGGGCTATGTCTTCCCGGCCTCGGTATCGTTTGTCGCCGATGTCGCCCAGTTCACCCCGAAGACGGTGGAAACTGCCAGCGAGCGCGAGAAGCTGATGTTCCGCGTCCGTGCCCAGGTGCCCCCGGACGTGCTCGATGCCAACCTGTTGCGGGTCAAGACCGGCCTCCCGGGAGTGGCCTACCTGCGCCTGGACAGTGACGGCCGCTGGCCGGACCACCTGGCGGTGAGGTTGCCCTGATGCCCGGCCAGCCAATGGAAGGCGCCACCGCAAGCCAGCCGGTCGCTGTGGTCGAGGGCGTTACCCTGCGCTATGGGAAGACGCTGGCGCTGGAGGGTCTCGACCTCGCCATTCCCGCCGGCGTGATGGCCGGACTGATCGGCCCCGACGGGGTGGGCAAGTCGAGTCTGTTGGCGCTGCTGGCCGGCGCCAGGGTCATCCAGCAGGGGCGGATCGAGGTGCTCGGCGGCGACATGGCCAGCGACCGCCACCGCCGCCGGGTGTGCCCGCGCATCGCCTATATGCCCCAGGGGCTCGGTAAAAACCTCTACCACAGCCTGTCGGTGTTCGAGAACGTCGACTTCTTCGGTCGTCTGTTCGGCCACCACCGCGCCGAGCGGGAGCGGCGTATCGGCGAATTGCTCGGCGCCACCGGTCTCGCGCCCTTTGCCGGGCGCCCGGCGGGCAAGCTCTCCGGCGGCATGAAGCAGAAACTCGGCCTGTGCTGCGCGCTGATTCACGATCCCGACCTGCTGATCCTCGACGAGCCAACCACCGGGGTCGATCCCTTGTCGCGGCGCCAGTTCTGGGCGCTGATCGACCGCATCCGCGCCGACCGGCCCGGCATGAGCGTGCTGGTCGCCACCGCCTACATGGAGGAAGCGGCCGACTTCGACTGGTTGGCGGCGATCAACCAGGGCCGGGTGCTGGCTACCGGCACACCGCAGGACCTGCTGCGGCACAGCGGTGAGGACTCGCTGGAAGGCGCGTTCATCGCTCTGCTGCCGGAGGAGCAGCGCGCCCGCCACCGGCCGGTGGCGATTCCGCCCAGGGCGGAGGACGGCGGCGCCACCGCCATCGAAGCCCGCGATTTGACCATGCGCTTCGGCGATTTCGTCGCCGTCGACCGGGTGACCTTCCGTATTCCCAAGGGCGAGATCTTCGGCTTTCTCGGCTCCAACGGCTGCGGCAAGACCACCACCATGAAGATGCTCACCGGCCTTCTGCCGGCAAGCTCTGGTCGCGCCTGGCTGTTCGGCAACGAGGTCGATCCCCACGATCTCGATACCCGCCGCCGGGTCGGCTACATGACCCAGTCGTTTTCGCTCTACGGCGAACTCACGGTGCGCCAGAACCTGGAACTCCATGCAAAGCTGTTCAGCCTGCCTGCCGACGGCATTGCCGATCGGGTGGCGGAGATGGCCAGTCGCTTCGATCTCGAGGCGGCGCTCGACGCCCTGCCCGATGCCCTGCCCCTCGGCCAGCGCCAGCGCCTGTCACTGGCGGTGGCGATGATCCACGGTCCGGAGATGCTGATCCTCGACGAGCCCACATCGGGGGTCGATCCGGTGGCGCGGGACGCCTTCTGGCAGATCATGGTGGATCTGGCGCGCAGCGATGGGGTTACGATTTTCATCTCAACCCATTTCATGAACGAGGCGGAGCGCTGCGACCGCATCTCGCTGATGCACGCCGGCCGGGTGCTGGTGACCGACACGCCGGCCAACCTGATCGCCGCGCGCCGGGCGGATTCCCTGGAGGACGCTTTTGTCGGCTACCTGGAGGATGAGGTGGCGCGCCTCGGTAGCAGCTCCGCCATCGCGCCGGAGGCGCCGGCGGCGGCGCCGCCACCCGGGCCGTCCGCCGCGCAAGCCGGCACATCCCCGCCCCGTTTCAGTGCCCTGCGCCTGTACAGTTACAGCCATCGCGAGACCCTGGAACTGCTGCGCGATCCCATTCGCCTGACCCTGGCGATGATCGGCACCCTGCTGCTGATGTTCGTGGTGGGTTACGGCATCAGCCTCGACGTCGAAGACCTGACCTTCGCGGTGCTCGACCGCGACCAGACCGCGACCAGTCGCGATTACGCCCTCAACCTCTCGGGCTCCCGCTACTTTGTCGAGCGCCCAGCCCTCGGCAGCCACGCCGAACTCGAGCAGCGGATGCGCGCCGGCGAGATCAGCCTGGCCATCGAGATTCCCCCGGGCTTCGCCGCCGATCTGGCCCATGGCCGGACGGTGGAGATCGGCGCCTGGATCGATGGCGCCATGCCCACCCGGGCGGAGAATGTGCGTGGCTACGTGCAGGGCATGCACAGCCACTGGCTCGCCACCAAGGCGCGGGAGGTACTGGGCTCCGGGGCGCTCGCCTCGCCCGCCAGCGTCGAGACCCGCTACCGCTACAACCCCGACGTGAAAAGCCTGGTGGCCATGGTGCCGGCGGTGATCCCGTTGTTGCTGATGCTGATTCCGGCCATGCTGACGGCGCTGTCGGTGGTCCGCGAAAAGGAACTCGGCTCCATCGTCAACCTCTACGTCACCCCGGTCAGCCGCCTGGAATTCCTGCTCGGCAAGCAGTTGCCCTACGTGGGGCTGGCGATGCTCAACTTTGTATTGCTGGTGGCCTGCGCGGTGATGGTGTTCCGCGTGCCCCTCACCGGCAGTGTCACTACCCTGACGCTGGCCGCGCTGATCTACGTGTTCTGCTCTACCGCCCTGGGGCTGGTGATCTCCACCTTCACCCGCAGTCAGATTGCCGCGCTGTTCGGCACCGCGGTGCTGACCATCGTGCCGGCGGTGCAGTTTTCCGGGATGGTCGACCCCGTGTCCTCGCTGGAGGGCGTCGGGCGGATGGTGGGGGAAATCTACCCTGCCACCCACTTCCTGACCATCTCCCGGGGGGTGTTCTCCAAGGGTTTGTCCTACGGCGACCTGCGGACCTCCTTTGCCGCGCTGCTGATCGCCGCGCCGGTGCTGCTGGCGGCCGGCACCCTGCTGCTGTCGCGGCAGGAGCGCTGACATGGCCATCGCCAATATCCTCAATCTCGGCATCAAGGAACTGCGCAGCCTCGGTCGCGACCCGATGCTGTTGATCCTGATCGTCTACGCCTTCACCCTGTCGGTGTACACCGCCGCCACGGCCATGCCGGAATCTCTCAACAACGCGCCCATCGCCATCGTCGACGAGGACCGCTCGCCGCTCTCGACCCGTATCGTCGACGCCTTCTACCCGCCGTACTTCATGCCGCCGGTGCTGATTGGCCAGCACGAGATGGACGCCCGCATGGACGCCGGTATCGATACTTTCGCGCTCAACATCCCTCCGGATTTTCAGCGCGACCTGCTGGCTGGACGGCAGCCGGAAATACAGCTCAATATCGACGCCACCCGCATGGGCCAGGCGTTCACCGGCAACAGCTACGTGCAGGCGATCGTCAGCGGCGAGATCAGCGCCTTTGTCGAGCGCCACCGAGGGGTTGCCGCGCTGCCGGTGGAATTGACCCTGCGCGCCAGCTTCAATCCCGAACTCAACAAGGTATGGTTCGGCTCGGTGATGCAGGTGATCAACAACATCACCATGTTGTCGATCATCCTCACCGGCGCGGCACTGATCCGCGAGCGCGAGCACGGCACTGTAGAGCACCTGCTGGTGATGCCGGTCACACCTTTCGAGATCATGGCCGCCAAGGTCTGGGCGATGGCGGCGGTGGTGCTGGTGGCCACGGCGCTGTCGCTGGCGCTGGTGGTGCAGGGCTGGCTGGGGGTGCCCATCGAAGGTTCGGTGGCCATGTTCCTCGCCGGCGCCACCCTGCACCTGTTCGCCACCACCTCGCTGGGGATATTCCTCGGCACCCTGGCGCGTTCGATGCCCCAGTTCGGCCTGCTGCTGATTCTGGTATTGTTGCCGTTGCAGGTGCTTTCCGGTGGCATGACTCCCCGCGAGAGCATGCCCGCCGCGATCCAGTACATCATGCTGCTGGCGCCCAACACTCATTTCGTGATGCTGGCCCAGTCGATCCTTTACCGCGGCGCCGGACTGTCGGTGGTCTGGCCGCAATTCCTCGCCCTGGCGATAATCGGCAGTACGCTGTTTTCGCTGTCGCTGGCGCGCTTTCGCAAGACCATCGGAACCATGGTCTGATGTTGTTTCGAGGAGAATCTATGAACAAATCCCTGCCTTTGCTGACGCTGGCCGCTGTGTTCTCCGCGCCAGCCTTTGCGGAGAATACCGGGGAGGTGCCCGACCGCGGCAGTACCCTGAGTTTCGTCTATGAGAATGACTCCTTCTATAATCGCGACAGCCACTACACCAGCGGGGTGCGCCTGAGCTGGATTCCCGGTTCCCGGGAAACGCCGCGCTGGGCGCTGGACATCGCCAGCGCCATTCCCTGGTTCCCGCGCGACGGCCAGGTATTGCACGGCTATTCCCTGGGACAGAACATGTATACCCCCAGCGATATCAGCCTGGAGGAACCACCAAAGGACGACCGGCCCTACGCCGGTTGGCTCTACGGCACCATCGGCCTCGGCGTCGAAACCGGTCTCCAGCTCGATCAGGTGGTGCTCACCCTGGGGATGGTCGGCCCCGCCTCCCTGGCGGAGCGCACCCAGAAACTGGTGCACAAGGTGGTGGATTCAGACGATCCCAAGGGCTGGGACACCCAGTTGCGCAACGAGCCCGGACTGATGGTGAGCTGGCAGCGCAACTGGCGGGCGCTGGCGCAGCGCAGTTTTCTCGGGAACCAACTGGACTTCACCCCACACGTCGGTGGCACTGTCGGCAATATCCATACCTACGCCAACGTCGGGCTGACGCTCCGCTACGGCGACAACCTGCCTCTCGATTACGGGCCGCCCCGCATCCAGCCGGGGGTCACCGGCACCAGCAGCTTCATCGCCGGCCCCGGCGTTGGCTGGTACCTGTTTGCCGGCATCGAAGGTCGCGCCGTGGCGCGCAACATTTTCCTCGACGGCAACAGTTTTCGCGACAGCCGCAGCGTCGACAAGAAACACCTGGTCGGAGACCTGCAATTCGGCGCTGTGCTGGTGTGGGACAAGGTGCGCCTGAGCTACACCCATGTGCTGCGCACCCGCGAGTTCGACACCCAGCACGACAGCGACGACTTTGGTTCCATCGCCATCTCGGTGCAGTTCTGACGAAGCCAGGCGGCTGAATACCCGACTTCAGATATCTTGCCGCACCTGGGATTGGCGAGTAGACTTTTACCGTCCCCTCCGAGACTGTTCCATGGATAGAGAACACTTTCTCGTCGCCCTGTTTCCGCTTTCGCGGTTAGTGCCGCAAAGTGTCGCCGGACTTGCGGCCCGGCGCTTTGCTGCAACAGCTGATATTTGTCAGCAACCCTGCACGCTTTTTCCCGCGGCGATGATTTTCGCCACCGCGACCGATATCGACACCGGCTCGCGGGCCCTTGCCCCCAGGCAATGCCCGTCTCAATACAATCCTCATTCAATACTTGAATACTGGAGATGACGATGAATTTTCTTGCGCGCGCCGTGACCCCTGCCGTCATGCTCGCCATGGCCCTGGTATTGGCCGGCTGTGGTGCGGACTTCAAACCGGGAACCTATGCCGACGGCGGGCTGAGTTACCATTTTGGTGAAGATGGCAAAGGCGCGATGAGCGGAGGTGTCCCGGGCACTCCGGCGTTCACCTATGAGGTGAGGGGCGATCAGATCAGGGTGCAGTTCGGGCCAGATCCGGGCCGGGCCTTTACCCAGGTGGACAAGCACACCATCGAACGCTGGGATGGGCGCAGGTTCGTATTGCAGTCGGAGTAGCCGGCGATTGCGTCGCTTCGCGGCGCTGCGGATTGTGCATGGCGGTCACTGTCGCCGCGACAGTATCGGATCAAGGGAAACGCAATGAACGGGCTCAAGTGGTTGTGGTTGCTGGCGCTGATCTGCTCCCTCTCGCTGCGGGCGGAGCAGCCTGATACCGCTGCGCACCCCCTGATGACGCGTTATGTCGGCACCTGGGAGCTCGATGAACTGCTGCGGGAACCGTCCGTGCAACCGGAACTGCGGGCGCTGCTGGGTGACGACCTGGAGCGACTCATCAACAATATCAGCGTCCGCGGCCCGGTCGGGGTTTACGGTGGCGCGCTGACAGTGATGGGCAATGCTCCCCATCGGGGTGGCGAAGAGGAAGCGGTGCTCTGCATACAGCTGGTCGATGCCGATAGCGAGGTGCACGCGGCGATATTCTCCGGCGGCCGGGTGACTATTCGTTCCCGGCAGCCGCGCTACGATTTCCTCCCGATATGCATCCGGGACTGGGTGGCGCTGGTCAGCACCGGGCATCGCTACCGGATGCGGCAACCCGATCATGTCGACATGGTGGTGCCGGGCCGCGACTGAAAACTCCCCGGGCGGCGGGGAGGGGGAAAACCGATCAACAGCACAGGGATAAACACAGATATAAGCAGAGTGGCGCCGGGCTGTGAGCGGCGTGGTACAGACAGCGAAATACAACGGAGGACGTATTATGAAGCGTGTACAAACGTGGGGTTTTTTCCTGATATCGACAATATCCATGCTGCTTGCCGGGTGCGGTGGCGATGATACCGAATCGCTGAGCGCCAGGATGGATGACGGACCGGGCAAGCCGGTCAAGAGTACCAAGCAGTTGGTCGGCGCCTGGTACGGCCCGGCGGCGAAGGATATTGCCGGGTTCGAGTTCACCGAAGGGGGGCAGGTGATGATTACCTTCGCCGGCGGCAACCCTCTGCAATTGGGCGGCACTGTGATGTGGAACTACGGGCTGCTGGACGGGGGCCGGGTCGCCCTGAGCCAGCCCAACGGCCAGACGCGCATCATGGCCGCGACGATCAGTGGCAAGACCCTTGCGCTGGCCGCGGAGCACAATCCCAACGAGGTGGCGCGTTACCTGAAGTTGGACGAACAGTCGATCGCCCAGGCCCACCAGGCTGAATCCCAGCGGCTCATCGCGCAGCATGACAAGATGCTGCAGGCGGTTCACGACTACCTGCAGCAGCCGAAGCTCGTCCTGGTGTCGGATATCGAAGGCGTGAACCCGGGACGGGAAGCGCTCGAGATCTCCGGCGCCGCAGGGAACTGGAGCGGCAAGGCGTACACCGAAATCAGCGCGCCGATATTGCGCACCGCACAGGTCAGTCTGCTGGCGTCATCGCCCGGCCTGCCGATCCAACTGGAAATTGCCCTGCTGGAGACAGTCGGTCCTCCCGGCCAGAGTCCGGTGCAGCCGCGCGCCGAACGATTGGTGGTCGAGGGCGCACCGGACAAGCTGAAAATTGCCGGCGGTGGCCGCAAGCTGGTAGCCGATGGCAAGGTATACGATGACATCGTCAAAAAATATGAAGAGGTCAGGAAGGAGCGCGAAACGGCGCTGACAGAATTCACCGAACAGTTTGGCGCCTATGCCTGGCTGCAGGGCGGATATCATTACCTGTCGGGCCGGGGAGCGGAACACAACAGGATCGCCTATGCGCTCAGGCGCGTCGAGGGTCAACCGGCTTTCGAATTCGTACAGGTCAATCGCAATACCGACCCGGACTGGAACCTCGATCTCAAGTTCAATGCCTACCAGCAGATCCCGGTGCTCTTCAGCGGTGACAAGCCGGTATTGCGCCTGCCCGACCAGACCGTTCTCACTGCCAACTCCGAGGGCGGCAAAACCGTTTTCCGTGGCAAGAACCGCGCGGGTCAGGACGCTGAATTCATCGTTGCGGACGTTGTCACCGCGGAGGATGTGGCGTCGCGCCAGGCGGTGGTCAATGAGTACCTCGCGGCGCTTCGTGAAACCAAGACGCTGCGCGGCCATATCATCACGGCGGGCAGCAACGGCCACGTCGGCGGCCGGATTCTGACCGTGACCGCCGACCCGCAGGGCAATATCAGCGGATCACTGAAGGCGCTGGAGTACGGCGGCACCTACGCCGTTACCGGCAAGTTCGAGCCGACGTTCCTCGGGGCGGCTATGCAGCTCCAGTCCACCGAGCTGCTGAACGGCCCCTACAACCGGATGATGGAAGGCCGCATAAAGGTCGACCTGGTGTTCGATTTTGCCGAGGGCGCGGATGCCCCGCCGGTGGTTTCGGGCAAACTGGGCGGCGGCTTTTTGTCGGGGGAACTGACATTCAGCGAGATCTCCGCGGCGCAGATCAAGGCGGAGCGCGAACAGTTGATCAAGTGGATCGCTGGCGATGGCAGCGACTTCACCCCGGTGCAGCCGCGCCATAATCGCGGGCAGCCCCTCTACAGGATCAAGGCGGACCCGGCCAGCGGCAAGATAACCGGAACCATCAGTGAAGGTCCCAACAACCTGTTGCCCAACGGCCCTGTTTCCTTCACCGGACAGCTATCGGAACAGGATGGCTATGTCTATATCCATCTCGAGAATCCAGCGGAGCGCAACGACAACAACCGGGCGATGCGACCCTGGGAGCACTTTATCTGGGCAATCCCGACTGCCGAGCAGGGCCTGGTGCTGGCCGGTGCCACGGCGCTTCACAGCGGGATCAGCCAGGGCAAGTTCGATCCGCGCCCGCTGGTACTGCTGCCCGCGCAAGGGGCACCCTAGAAGCTGATGGCGGCCTGCCTTGGCGATGCGCTGGCGCCCGGAGCAGGCTGGCCGTGCCGCCCTGCGCGGCGTTGCCGGCGAGCGGGGCGGCGTGAGGGTGTTTTGCGTTGTCCGTCGATACCGGTACCATTGCCACCGCCCATCAACTGACAAGCCCTGGCCCATGCACCGATCGAAGACAACCGGATATCTGCTCCTCGCCCTTGCCTGCCTGTGGCTCACCGCCTGTTCGTCGCAACCCAGGCAACCGCCGTCTGGCGCCGGTGACCAGTACGCGATCAGGTTCGCGCTCTATGATCAGTTCGGCGAATGGCGGGGCGTGCCCTACCGTCTCGGCGGACTGTCCAAAACCGGCGTCGATTGTTCCGGCCTGGTGTACCTGACATTCCGCGACCGCTTCGGCATCCAGCTGCCGCGCAATACCCAGGAACTGGCTAAAACCGGCACTGCGGTCAGGCCCGGTGAGCGCCAGAGTGGTGATCTGGTATTGTTCCGCATCAACCGCGGGCTCAATCACGTGGGCATCTACCTGGAGGAGGGCCGCTTTATGCACGCCTCCGCCAGCAGCGGGGTGATGATTTCCAGTCTCGAAGACACCTATTGGCAGAAGCGTTACTGGAAGACGGTGCGACCGCGACCGTCGCTGCTGGCGTCCAGGTAACCGGCAATCTTCAAATCCATTACTGGAAAGGATTTAACGGTTCGCGCCAATTCCACGCTAAAAATTACGCGCCCGAGGTGCGTGCGAGCTGTTCAGGCTGCGGCGGGGTTTTGGCCTGCGCTTTTATATTTCAGCCAATTGACCGTCACCCGACAAGCCAAGCATCCGCAACATAAGGCTGGCGGTGCTGCAGCTGGCCCGCTCGATATCCACCGACGCATGGAGTGCCGAACGCAGTCCCAGGCCGATAAGACAAGCCATCATGATATCGACATAGGCATCGAGATCAGCGGCCGGCATATCGGGTCGCGCGAGCAGGGCCAAGCGGCGCACGCCGGCCTGGTAAAACGAGGTCAGTGTTTCAAGTCGCTCCGCAACCGAGGCGTTGCGCACCGCTTCCGCCAGGATTTCGTAGGAGAGGCTACCGTCGTCCAGAACCAGAGAAATTTCGCTGATAGCCTTAAAGGCGTCAAAAATACTGCATTTCCCCCGTTCGACGGTATCGAAAATCGCATCCATCTGGGCGAGTCGTGCATGGACATTTTTCTCCACGATGGCGAGGACAATATCGGACTTGGCATCGAAATGCCGGTATATCTGGCCCATGCTGACCGATGCTTCCGCTGCCAGCTCGGCCGTGGTGGTGGGGTGAAATCCTTTCGCTCCGAAAAGCCGGCGGGCAGCATTGATGATCCGCTCTCTCGGGGGCTGATCGAGAAGGGTTTTTTTCGATGCCTTAACCATTGCCGGTCATCCCTTCGAACCTCCGCCTTCGAGCTATTCTTTTCATGTGCATATTCATTATCGTCATGCTGGTATTTCGGCTGTAGGGTCAATGCCAGAAGAACTGTGGGTATTAGCCCCGATATTTCTTGAACTGTACGGTTGGCACAGCTTCAAGTCTGCATAAAATCGAGGCGAAGAAAACTTTCTGAGGAATTTTGCCGACGCCAAAGTGTACACCAGGCAAGCTGGATTTTGGCCGTCGGAGGCGCTGGGTGGCCGAGGCGAATATTGAACCGCGCCCTCGGTTCGGATGTTGATCTGCTGCTGTGCAAGGGATCGCCAACTCTCACGCACCATACTGGGCCACTATTTCCAGAACGCCATTGATTACGAACTGCACGCCCATGCAGACAAGTAGAAACCCCATGACCCGCGCGATCGCTTCCACTCCGCCCTCACCGATAAACCTCACTATCCGTCCAGCGCTGCGCAGGCAGACCCAGAAAATCACCCCCAGCAGAGTGAATACCATGACCGGTGCGAACATCAGCGTCAGGTTCGTAAAGGGTACCGTGCCGGGCTGGGTGGACGCTGCGGCACTGATGATGAAGGCAATGGTCCCAGGGCCTGCGGTGCCCGGCAGAGCCAGTGGAACGAAGGCGATATTGACGTGTTTGCGGCGATTCACCGCCTCGGCATTGGCCTCGGCCTCCGGTATATCGCTTACGCTGTGTGTCGGGAAAAGCATGGTGAAGCCGATGAACGCCACGATCAGCCCACCGGCGATGCGCAGCCCGGGAATCGACACGCCAAATGATTGCATCATCCAATACCCGGCAAAATAGGTGACCAGCATGATGGCCACAACGTAGATCGCCGCCTGGGTGATCTGTCGATTGCGCTCCTTCAGCGGCAGATTGCCTCCCAACGAAAGCAGCAGGGTGACCGATGTCAGCGGGTTGGCCAGTGGCAGCATGAGCGTAAGTCCCAGCCCCACCGCCTTGAACAGTTCGACGATTTGATCCATGGATTCCTCAAATTTTGATGATGATGGAGACCGGCAACTGGTCGACTGCGTCCACCGGCCAACCATCAGGGGCACGTTGCCGCGCCGCTGCCAACCCACCGCCGTGCGGTTCCGGCAATCTCGCCCGCCAGTTGGCCGATGGCGCGCTGATGGGCAAGCACTAGGCTGTCCAGATCCTCCGTAGCCGGTTCGCTGATGACACTGGCGCAGGTCAGCGCAGGATGTGGCTGCTGGTGATCACCGAGTTCCAGGCTCCAGACCACATTCAGTGCGGCATGGCTGCCCGGCAGGGAATCGAACCGACGCACATCCGTGCGCACGGTCACCATCGGGCGACTGGCATGGCCCGGCAGACCGGCCAGATCGCGCACGCCGAGATGCTGTTCCAGCTCAAAGGCGAGCGCATCATGAAACTCATCTGCCGGCGGCGAGGCCCAGAGGGCGTTTTCCAGAATGGTCAGCCGACCATCATTCTGACGGACCACCAATCCTGGCTGGTCGATCTGCACCGGAATGCGTACCGGCATCAGCTGCAGCTGAAAATCAGCCGTCTCGCCACTGGGTGCGGCAGTCGGCTGCGTCGGAATCAGGGTGTGGTAACGCGTTGGCGCTGAGCTGCAGGCGTTCAGCACCAGCAGGCTGCTCAGGATCAGCAGATAAGAACGCAGGATTATCATTGAGGCTCCGTATTGAGTTCACGAGAGGTCGCACCGCCTTTGAAGCTCGCGGGCGCAGTGTCGCTGCCGCGCCCGCGAATCAGGGATTCGGGGTTGCGGCTCAGGTAGTCCGATAGCACACGCACGGAACGCACGGCGCGATGCACCTCCTTCAAGGTGTCTCCCAACTGCTGACGCTGGGGCGATCCCTCGGCCAGTGCCTGGTTGGCATTCCCCAGGGTCTGCTCCGCGCGCTCAAGAGTGCTTTGCAGTTGCGGCAATACACTGCCGTTGACCTGTTCCAAAGTCTTGCGCAGCTCGCTCAGGCTATCGTCGAGGTTGCCGGCAAGGGAGTCGATGGGCAGCTTGCTGAGCTTGTCCACCACGGCTTGCAGCTGCTCCTGCAATTTGTCGAAGCTGCCGGGAATGGTGGGTATCGTCAGGGGCCTGGTATGGGGATCAAACTCCACAGCCGCCGCACGGCGGTCGAAATCCAATGACACATAGAGCTGGCCGGTCAGCAGATTCCCGGTGCGTGCCTGGGCCCGCAATCCACGCTCAACAAGCACCTGAATCAGGCGCGCATTGCGCTCTTCATCGTCACTGTTAATCTGCGCCAGCAGCTTGTCCTGTGCCCCACCAAGCCGATTGGGATAGATGACGGCACCCACTACCACAGGAAAGCTCTGGCTGTGTTCATCGTAATCGAGGTTGACCGACACCACCCGGCCAATCGGCACACCGAGGAACTCGACCGGCGCATCGACGTTGAGGCCGCGCAGGGTCTGATCGAAGCGCATCTGCACGAAGCGCGCCGGACCATCATCAGGCGCCATCGCCTGGCGCATATCGTTGAACAGCGGGAACGCGTGATTCTCGGCGGCAGGTTCGGTATCGGTGCTGTAATTGGGTGCCCGAAAGGCGATCCCGCCGGCAAGGATGGCCGACAGCGACTGGGTGTTCACCTTGAAACCGTCCGCGGCGAGCGACACATCCACCCCGCTGGCGTTCCAGAAGCGCGTGTCGTCGGTGACGAAGCCGTCATAGGGCGCGTTGACGAATATCCGCACGACCACCCCCTTGCCATCATCGTCCAGGGCATACGAGACCACCTGCCCCACCGGAATGCGGCGGTAGTAGACGGGCGATCCCACCCCCAGTGAACCGAGGTCGCCGGTGCGCAGCGTGAAGCGCTTGCCCTCCACGCCGAAGGTCACCGGCGGCGGCTCTTCCAGGCCAATGAACTCGCGGCGGGTGTCCTTCGCATCGCCGGGGTCCGCGCCAATGAAGGCACCGGACAGCAGGGTATCGACCCCGGACACGCCGCCAGCACCAATACGCGGGCGAACCACCCAGAACTGGGCATCCTCCCGGGTAAAGGCCTCGGTCTCCTGATTCAGCTCGATGCTGGCAATGACCCGGGTTCGATCTTCGCTCAGCCCGATGTCGGTGACCCTGCCAATAACCACGTTCTTGTATTTGACCTGGGTCTTGTTGGCCTCCAGCCCCTCCGCCGTGATAAAGCTCACCGCGATCCGCGGGCCGGCCGACAGCCAGTTCTGTACCACCATCGACAGCCCCACCAGGGCCGCCGCTATGGGCACCAGCCAGACCAGCGAGATGCGCGCGCGTCGCTGTCTGATTTCCGGCTGACCCGCGTCGGCGTGTGGGGCGTCGGATTTATCGAGGCTGTCTGGCATCGTTTTTCTCTGCATCCCAAATCAATCGTGGATCGAAACTCATGGAGGCCATCATCGTCAGCACCACGACCAGGCCGAAGAACAGAATCCCCAGGCGCGGTTCTATCGTGCTCACTGCGCGGAGCTGCACCAGCGCCGCCACCAGGGCAACCACCAACACATCGAGCATCGACCAATACCCGATGACTTCAATGAACCGGTAAAGCCGCGCCCGCTCGGGCATGGCCCAGCGGCTGCGCCGCTGGACGGTAACCAGCAGCAACGCCAGCACAAAGAACTTCATGCAGGGCACCACCACGCTGGCGATGAAAATCAGCAGGGCGATATCCCAGGAGCCACCCCGCCAGAATTCGATGACGCCGCTGAGAATGGTGCTTTCGCTGCCATTGCCTAACATGTCCGTATACATCACGGGCAACAGGTTGGCCGGCAGATAAAGGATCAGCGCACCGATCAGAAGCGCCCAGGTACGAGCCACGCTGTTCGGCTTGCGGGTATGCAGCACCGACCAGCAGCGGGGGCATTCGCGATCGTCAAGCCGGCAGACGTTGCCGCAGTCGTGGCACGACTGCAAGCCCAACTCGACAGCGTAGGGTGGCGCACTCATCGCGGGGCGATTCCCAACTCATCCCACAGCCTGCGCACATCGCGACCGCCGATCAGGATGATCAGCACCGTGAGCATGGATACGGCCCACAGGCCGATCCCCGGATGCACATCGAGCATGCCCGACAATTTGATGATGGCCACCAGAATACCGATCAGGCAGACCTCCAGCATGCTCCATGGACGCAGATGCTCGAGCGCGCGCATGCATGCGCGAAACCCCGGTGCCACCCGCCCGCCACGGGCATGCGCCAGCACCCAGGCCAGCAGGATTATCTGCAGCGCCGGCGCAAAGATGATACTCAGGCCGGTAACCAGCGCGATCAGCGTGATCCGCCCCTGCGCCAGGGCCTCGACGGTTTCCCACAGCGTAGCCTCGTTGCTGATTCCCTGGAGACTGATACCCATGATGGGGAAGGTATTGGCGAACAGAAACAGAATGGCCGCGGCCACGGTCAGGGCCAACAGCTGATCGGTGCCCAGAACCCGGCCCCGGGCCAACAGAGCGCCGCAACGCTGGCAGTGGGCGGTTTGCTTGCGCGCCAGGGCGGGGCGCTGGTAGACCGAATCGCAATGCTCGCAAATGACTAACTGTGCTCGGCTTGTCTCAGCCGCTGACATGGATGTGCACACCCCCTCTAGCTCGGACATCTCACCGGCCCCTCGCAATAAATCCAGTTCGGTTGCCTTGGTCCGGAGCCGGGTCGCCAGCCGGTACGTCTAACTGAGTCCACGGTGAGAGCAAGTGTCTGGCCGAAAGCCCGCTCGCTGTCGGGTGCAATGCGGCGCTGCGTCTGGTCGGCAACAACTATTGGCTTGAAGCTCACGGTTCAGACCTTCTTCGGTGAAACTGTGGGCGGTAGGGCTCCACCGTGCTCTTGCGCATTTTCGACAGGGCGATGCTGACGAAAGAGGCGCTTCACCAGATAAAAGAACAGCGGTATGAAGAAGATTGCGAGCAGGGTGGCGGTGAACATGCCTCCCACCACACTGCGTCCGATTGCGTTTTGGCCCCCGGAACCGGCACCCGTAGAGATCGCCAGCGGCAGCACGCCAAAGCCAAACGCAAAGGAGGTCATGAGGATTGGACGCAGGCGAAGCTTGGCTGCCTCGTAGGCGGCGGTAGCCGCATCGAGTCCCGAGCGCATTTTCTCCTCTGCGAACTCGACGATCAGGATCGCATTCTTGGAGACCACCCCAATGGTGGTGATGAGTCCGACCTGAAGGTAGATATCGTTGTTGAGGCCGGTCAGCCAGGCCGCGATCAAGGCGCCTATCGCGCCGATCGGCGCGGCAAAGATGACCGCCATCGGCACCGACCAACTTTCGTAGAGCGCCGCGAGCGCGAGAAAGATGATCAGCACCGACAGAGTATAGAGAGCCGGTGCCTGCCCACCGGAGAGACGTTCCTCGTAGGATGTGCCGCTCCATTCGAGGCCGATGCCAGCGGGTAGCTCCCTGGCCAGCTCTTGGACCCGGGCCATGGCGGCGCCACTGCTGTAGCCCGGCGCCGGGGCACCGAGAATCTCTATGGCGGGATGGCCGTTGTAGCGCTCGAGACGGGCCGGGCCAAAGCCCCAATCCGTCTCGGCGATGGCGGAAAGGGGCGCCATTTCGCCGGACGAGCCGCGAACGTGCAGATTGCCGATGTCTTCCGGGTTGTTGCGGAATTCGGCACTGGCCTGAAGCATGACCTTCTTGACCCGCCCTCGATCGAGGAAGTCGTTGACGTAACTGCCTCCGAGCGCGGTGGAAAGCGTGTCATTGATCTCCGCATGGTTGAGGCCGAAGGCGCCGGCCTGCGCCTGATCGACCTTGATCCGAAGCTGGGAGACATCTTCCACGCCGCTGGGGCGAACCTGGCTGAGGGTCTTGTCGTTGCGGGCCAGCTCGAGCAACTGGTTGCGGGCAGCAATGAGCCCGTCGTGACCGACCCCGCCGGTATCGATGAGCTGCAGATTGAAACCGGTCGCATTGCCCAGTTCGAAAACCGCTGGCGGGATGAAGGAGATCGCACTGCCGCCGCGCAAGTGAGCCAGCGCCCTATTGGCGCGCTCGGCGATGGCGGCCGAACTGTTTTTTCTGCCCGGCCGTTCGCTCCAGTCATGCAATTTCAGGAAGGCGGCGCCAATATTCTGGGCTTGACCGATCCCGTCATAGCCGGTGACGCTGAACACGTAGGCGACATTGCCCGACTCTTCAATCAAAAACTGGTCCTCGAGCTGCGCCATGACCTCTATTGTCTGCTCCATGGTGCTGCCTGCCGGAAGCTTGACCTGAGCCATCATCATGCCCTGGTCCTCATCCGGCAGGAAACCTCCGGGCAGGCGGGCGAAAAGTATGCCCAGAACACCGATGACCAGCGCATAGACCAGTAGTGAACGTCCCCAGTTGCGGTTTACCCGCAACACACCATCACCGTAGCTCTTGACGCCGCGATCGAAGGTACGGTTGAACCAGCCGAAGAATCCCTTGCGTTGCTGATGTGTTCCATCGTGGGGTTTGAGGAAGGACGCACACAGAGACGGTGTCAGGATCAGCGCGACCAGAACCGATAACGTCATCGCCACCACGATGGTGATCGAGAATTGCCGGTAGATGATGCCCGCCGAGCCACCGAAGAAGGCCATGGGCAGAAAAACGGCCGAGATCACCACCCCAATGCCGACCAGGGCCCCGCCCAGTTCATCCATGGACTGCCGGGCCGCTTCGATGGGCGACATGCCTTCTTCCTGAATCAGGCGCTCGACATTCTCCACCACCACGATGGCGTCATCGACCAACAAGCCTATGGCCAGCACCATTCCGAACAGCGTCAGGCTGTTTATGGAAAATCCCAATGTGTACAGTATCGCGAAGGTACCCAGCAGCACCACGGGCACAGCGATGGTCGGGATCAGCGTCGCCCGCCAGTTCTGCAGAAACAGGAACATCACCAGAAAGACGAACACCACGGCCTCAAGCAAGGTATAGACGACCTGTTGCACCGAGAGCTTGACGAACGGTGTTATGTCATAGGGATAGACAAGCCTGATATCGGCGGGAAGCTGTTTCGACAGCCGCTCGAGTTCACTCTTGACCGTGCCGATCGTATCGAGAGCGTTGGCGCCGGACGCCAGGGTGATGCTCAGCCCGACCGCGGCCTGGCCATTGAGGCGGGCGTCGAAGTTGTAGAGTTCGCCACCGATTTCCACTTCGGCGACATCGCCCAGCCGCACCGCCGATCCATCTGGCTCGCTCCTGAGCAGAACGTCGCGAAATTGCTCGGGAGTCTCCAGCCGCGACTGTGCCGATACCGTTACGTTGAGCGCCTGGCCCGATGTTGCCGGCAGGCTGCCGATCTCACCTGCCGACACCTGGGCATTCTGGTCGCGAATGGCCGTTTTGATATCGCCGAAGGTGAGGTTGAGATTGGCGAGCTTGATTGGGTCCACCCACACCCGCATCGCAAACTGTGTGCCGATGACCCGCGTGGTGCCGACCCCGGTGATCCGGGCGATCGGATCCTCCAGCATCGACACCGCCATATCGCCGAGGTCGATCTGGTCATGACTGCCATCCTCGGAGTAGAGCGCGACGATCAGCGCGGTGGCCGATGAGGACTTTTTGACGGTCACACCCTGTTGCTGTACCTCCTGCGGCAGCAACGGCATGGCCTGCTGCACCTTGTTCTGAACCTGAATCTGAGCCGTATCGGGATCGGTACCCTGTTCAAAGGTCAACAGTGTGGCAAGGTTACCCGCCGAATCACTGGTCGACCGGAAGTAGCGCAAATGGTCGATACCCTTGAGTTGCTGTTCGATGACCACCGTGGTGGAGTCGTTGAGCGTCGTCGCATCGGCGCCGGGATAGCGCGTGCGAATCTCGATCGTGGGTGGTGCAATCTCAGGAAATTGAGCAATGGGCAGGGCCTTGATGGCCAGCGCACCGGCCAGCATCGCGATAATGGCGAGAACCCAGGCGAAGATCGGGCGGTCGATGAAGAAACGGGACATCGTCGCCTATCCCCCCGAATTCGGGGCGGATTCAGCCAGCGCGCTCGCCGGCGGGATCCAGGGCGTCGGTGTCACCGTCGCGCCAGGGCTTGCATGATGGCGGCCCTCGACGATCAGTTGCTCTCCCGGGCGCAGCCCGTCCGTCACCATCCAGCGATTGCCAATGGTTCGCTCCGCGGTCACGATGCGCTGCTCCACCTCGCCCTGGGCGTCGACGATCAGCGCCACGGCGCGGCCGCGCACATCGCGGGTGATGCCCTGTTGGGGCACGAGTATGGCTTGCTGGCGCACACCGTCGGACAGGCGTGCGCGCACATACATCCCCGGCAGGAGCATGCCGTCGGGATTGGCAAAGGATGCCCGCAGGGTGACGGCGCCGGTCGAGGGATTGACCGCGATCTCCGAAAATTGCAGCTGGCCCTCGATCGGATAGACTGTGCCGTTGGGAAGCAGAAGTTCGACAGGGACACTGTCGCTGTCGCGGGTCAGGTCTCCCGCCTGAATGGCCTCGCGGAGAGTAAGAACCTGCGAAGCCGACTGCATCACATCGACATGCACGACATCGGTGCGCTGGATGGTGGCCAGCGGCTGTGCCTGGCCATCCTGGACGAGGGCTCCCGGCGTCACCAGCGAGCGGCCGATGCGCCCGGAAATGGGCGCCTGGATGTGGGTGAAGCCAAGATTCACTTCCGCTGCGTGGACGGCAGCGCGCTGTACGTCGACCTCGGCGCGTGCCTGATCCGCTGCTGCCTGGGCATTGTCGGCATCCTGGCGACTGGCGGCACTGATGCTCGCCAGCTCCTGATAGCGCTTTGCCTCAAGCCGTGTGGCATTGATCGAAGCTTCTGCACGGCCAAGCGCAGCCCGGGCGCTCCTCAGCGTTGCCTGGTAGGGCGCATCCTCGATCTCGTAGAGAAGCTGTCCGGCCTGCACAGTCGATCCCTCCTCGAACAGCCGTTGACGGACTACACCGTTTACCTGCGGCCGCACTTCCGATGTCTCGGCAGCGACGACACGACCCGGCAGCTCGCTGTTCAGGGTGGCAACCTCACTGTGCAGTGTTACTACGCCCACTTCAGGGGGTGGAGCAGGTTCGGGCGGCTCCGGCGCTCCGCAACCGGCCAGCCAGAGCAGTGGAAGAAGAATTGGCAAGACTGTGCCGATCCTGGTTGAAGACATCGGAATACCTGCTGTGTGGAGATGATCAAGAATGAGCGCTCACTCCCATCCGGGAAGCAAGTGTAGTTAATCCGCTTCCGAGCGGCAAGGTCGGAATTGCCGCCGGGAACTGGCAGGCGGGCACTGTCAATTGTTACCGGGCGCTGCGCAGGCAGCGGCGACGGCCAGCCTCTCAGGATTGCCGTCTTATTCCTGCAAACAGCAGGGTGCAGACAGCGTTGACAGCATCGGCACGGGCCAGCTGGCCATTGCGGACCATTGCCGCTGCGCCACGCAATAGGATAAAGATGGATTCGTAGAGCCAGACGGCCGGAAGATCGACACGCAATTCGCCCCGTTCCTGCCACAGATAGTGCATTTCAAGAAGCTTCTGCTTGTAGGGATGCCAGGCATCCAGTGCCGGAAAGTCATGGCAATCAGGGCTTTCCAGTACCCGGTAAAGCTCGGCGCTGGGCAGCATATTGCCGACGATCCGCCGTATCGCTTCTTCAGCCGTGTCCTCTTCGATGCGGGAGCGTTCCAGAGCCAGGGCGTATTCCAGTACCGCCTGCGCGGCGAGAGCATTGAGCATCTCGTCGCGGGTGGCGAATTTGCGACTCAGGGTCGCGCGGCTTACGCCCACCGCAGTGGCCAGCTTTTCCATAGAGGCGCGAGGTTGCCTGGCGAGCTCCGCCGCCAGAAGGTGAAGCAGTTTCTCGTGCTCCATAGATTTCCCCCACATTATGGTTATGTTTCATCAACTCTCTGGTCCGCAGCAGGTGTCGTCTTGAACAGCTTCAGGACAAACACGAAAAAGACCGGTACAAACAGCACTGCGAGCAAGGTTGCCGAGATCATACCACCCATCACGCCGATTCCAATTGCCCGCTGGCTGGCGGCGCTGGCACCGGTGGCTATCGCCAAGGGCACCACGCCGAGAATGAACGCCATCGAGGTCATGATGATCGGGCGAAAGCGCAGCCTTGCCGCTTCGACCGCCGCTTCCTGCAGGCTGTGTCCCTGGGCGTAGAGATCTTTCGCGAACTCGACGATCAAGATGGCGTTCTTCGCGGACAAGCCGATGATGGTCACCAGGCCGACCTTGAAGAACACGTCATTGGACAGGCCGGCCATCAGCACGGCGAGGATCGAGCCGATGACCCCCAGCGGCACCACCAGTATCACCGACAGCGGGATGCTCCAACTTTCGTAGAGCGCGGCGAGGACAAGCAGTACCACCAGTATCGATAGCGCCAGCAGCATTGGCGCCTGGTTGCCGGAAATGCGCTCCTGCAGCGACTGGCCGGTCCACTCGTAGCCGATTCCCTCCGGCAGGTTGGCCATGATCCGCTCCATTTCCGCCATGGCGTCGCCAGTGCTGTAGCCCGGCAGTCCCTCGCCGTAGAGCTTGATGGCCGGATAGCCGTTATAGCGCGCCAACATGACCGGCCCCGTCGTCCACGAGACGCGCGCCAGCGCCGACAGCGGCACTGGCTCGCCCTGAAGATTGGGTACGGTCAACTTGAGCACGTCCGCCGGCGTCATGCGGAACTCGGCGTCCGCCTGGATCATGACCCGCTGGACACGGCCCTGGTTATTGAAGTCGTTGATCGTGGCTGAGCCCAGCGCCGCGGACAGGGTGTTGGTGAGGGCGGTGAAATCGACGCCGAAGGCGTCCGCTTGCTGGCGATCGACATCGATTTTCAGTTGCGGCGCATCATCCAGGCCTTCAATGTCGACATCGTCGAGTACGGCGCTCAGCTCGGCTTGCGCCAGCAGTTCGTCCTTGGCGGCGAGCAGCGCTTCGCGACCGACATTGCCCCGGTCCTGCAGGCGCAGGCTGAATCCTGTGGCATTGCCCAACTCGGGAATGGCCGGCGGGTCCATGAATGACATGTCGCCGTCGCGGACACGGCTGTTCAGCGCGGTCTTCGCCAGATCCTGTTCCTCCATGGTGGAGAGCTGGCGCTCGGCCCAATCCTTGAAGGTGATGAAAGCCAGGCCGACGTTCTGCCCCATGCCCGAGAACGAGAAGCCCTGGATCGCCGTGATATTGTCCACGCCTGGACGCGAGAGATAGTACTCCTCGATATGCGCGAAGCTCGCCAGCGTCCGGTTGGCCGAGGCGCCGGCCGGCAATTCGATCTGCGTCACCACGAAACCCTGGTCTTCGTCCGGGAGGAACGATGTTGGCAGCCGCATGTAAAGGACGGCCATGGCGACGACGATCAACCCGTAGACCACCATATAGCGTTTCTTGCCCACCATGCGACCGACACCGGTGCTGTAACGCTGCGTACCCCGGGCAAAGACCCGGTTGAACCAGCCGAAGAAGCCGGTTTTCTCTTCATGATGGCCCTTGACGATCGGCTTCAACAGCGTTGCGCACAGCGCCGGGGTCAGCGACAGCGCGAGGAATCCGGAAAACAGGATGGAGGTGGCCAGTGACAGCGAGAACTGCCGGTAGATGACCCCCACCGAACCGCTCATGAACGCCAGCGGCAGAAACACCGCTGTGAGCACCAGAGTGATCCCGACGATGGCGCCTGAAATCTGGGTCATCGCCTTGCGGGTGGCCTCCCTGGGCGACAGCCCTTCCTCGACCATCAGCCGCTCGACATTCTCGACCACCACGATGGCGTCATCGACGAGGATGCCGATGGCCAGCACCATGCCGAACATGGTCAGCATGTTGATGGAGAAGCCTGCCGCCAGCATCACGGCGAAGGTGCCCAGCAGCGCGATCGGCACCACGATCGAGGGAATCAAGGTGTAGCGGATGTTCTGCAGGAACAGGAACATCACCAGGAACACCAGCGCCATCGCTTCGAACAGTGTGTAAATGACTTTCTCGATCGAGATTTTGACGAAGGGAGCGGTGTCATAGGGGACCGACCAGGTTATGCCCTGCGGGAAATATTTTTCCAGCTCTTCCATCTTGCTGTAGATGGCATTGGCGGTTTCGAGCGCATTGGCGCCAGGCGCCAGCTGTACCGGCACCGCCACTGTGTGCCTGCCGTTGAGCCGGGATGAAAACTGATAGGTTTCGATGCCGAGGTCGATGCGCGCGACATCGCTCAGGCGCACCGCCGAGCCGTCCGGGTTGGCGCGCAGCATGATGCGACCGAACTCTTCCGGCGTCTCCATCATCCCCCGCATCACCACCGAGGCTGAGACGGACTGGGTCTCGGGACTGGGCATGTCGCCGATGGTGCCGGCGGGCACCTGGATGTTCTGGGTCCTGATGGCGCGGCTGACATCGTCCGTGGAGAGGCCGTAGCCCACCAGTTTGGTGGGGTCGAGCCAGACACGCATGGCGCGCTCGGACGACCACATCTGTGCCCGTCCGACACCGGGCACGCGCTTGATCTCGCTGAGGATGTTGCGGGCGATATAGTCGCTCAGCACGTCGCGGTCGACACTGCCATCGGATGATGAAATCGCGATCAACATCAAGAAGTTGGTGCTGGCCTTCTCGACTTCGATACCCTGCTGGATCACCGCCTGGGGCAGGCGCGACTCCACTCGCTTGATACTGTTTTGCACTTCGACCGCGGCGAGATCGGGATCGGTGCCGGGCGCGAAGGTGGCGCTGATCTGCGCTCTGCCGTAGGAGTTGCTCTGGGAGTCGAAGTACATCAGGCCGGTGGCGCCGTTCAGCTCCTCCTCGATCAGGCTGGTGACGGTCTCGTCGACCACCTCGGCAGAAGCTCCGGGATAGGTGGCTGACACCTCGACGCTGGGCGGCGCCACCGAGGGATATTGGGCGATCGGCAGGTTGGGTATTGCCAGCAGGCCGCCCAGGATGATGAACAGGGCGACCACCCAGGCGAAAATGGGTCGCGCGATAAAAAAATGTGGCATGTCGGCGCCTTGTAAGCGTGGTAGACAGGAGACAACAGCGGAGGGGGTTACCGCGATATGGTGGACAGCGTATTCGCCAGCGGGGAGCGCCAGGGCACGGCGGTTACCTTCATCCCGGACTCGATCTCCTGGAGACGGTCGACGGCGATGGTGTCGCCGGCCTTGAGCCCCCGTTCGATGATCCAGCGGTCACCCTCCATGGCGCCGGTTTCCACCGTGCGGCGTTCGACAGTGCCGTTGTCAGCCACCAGCATCACCGAGGCCGCGCCGCTGTTGTCGCGCAGGATCGCCTGTGCCGGCACCGCCAGTGAATGTTCCTGTACGCCCTGTTGCACTGTGGCGCGCACATACATGCCGGGCAACAGCACGCCCCGCGGATTGGGCACCAGGGCGCGCAGGGTGACTTGTCCGGTGGCGGGGTTCACAGTGATATCGGAAAACAGCAGCTCACCTGTCTGCGTGTATTGCCGGCCGTTGCTCAGATGGATGGTGACAGGCGCCGACTGCTCTTTTATCTGCAGGAGATCGCCGGTGCTGAAGGCGTCGCGCAACTGCAGCAACTCGTTGGTCGACTGGGTGATGTTCACGTATACCGGATCGAGTGTCTGGATGGTCGCCAAAGGCGTCGCCTCGCCCTGTCCCACCAGCGCGCCCTCGGTGACCAGGGCGCGGCCGATACGGCCCGATATCGGGGCCCTGACGGTGGCGTACTCCAGATCGAGCTCGGTGCGCCGGAGGGCAGCTTCGGCTTGGGCGACCTGGGCCTCCGCCTGCTTGCGCCGGGTGACCGCCTGATCGTAGTCATGCTGGCTGATGGCCTTGCCGACCAGCTGACTGTACCGCCTTTCCAGCAGTTCCGCCTCGGCCAGGGTGGCCTTGTCCTGCTCCAGGTTGGCGCTCGCCTCCTGGACATCGGACTGGAACGGCGCCGGGTCGATCTTGAACAATAACTGGCCGGCCTCGACGTCGCTGCCTTCCTCGAAGTTGCGTTCGAGCACGATGCCCGGTACCCGCGCGCGGACTTCCGCGACCCGGGTCGATTCGATCCGGCCGGGGAGATCGGCGGTGAACAGTATGCGCTCGGGGGTCAGTTCGATGGTGCCCACTTCAATGGGCTCCGGTTCCGAGGGCGGTGCAGGCGTGGCATCTATGCAGGCACCCAAAACGAGGCCCAGGCCCACGACGACTAGCGGAAGAAAAGGGAAACGACGCATGAGATCAATCCATGTCAAATGATACAAAGTTGTATCATACGACCTTATTCTATCTCATCTGGGAAGATTCGTAACATCTTTTTGTGGGAATTTTTATGAATAAGGTTATTGCCCCGCCATCCTTGCATGGAGCGGATATCTGTGAGTCGGGAACGACAGCCCAGGATTCCGGGCGCCGGGGCCGCAATGCGGCCCTGTTGACGGCGCATCAGGCTTCATGGATCTGAATCTCGATGGTGCTGTGGACGATTTCACTATGTTTTGCCAGGCGCTCCCGCACCCGCTCGGGAGTCAGGGCACCGTCCCGGGTGGCGACAGTGAGGATGCAGTAGTAGCTGTGCCGCCCGGCGCGCCACACGTGCAGGTCGGTGACACTGGTGTCGCCGACTTCCACCGCGCTGCGGATATCTTCCACCAAAGGGCGATCCATCTCCCCGTCGAGCAATACCTTGGCGGTCTGGGCCAGCAGGTTCTTAGCCCAGAGCGCGATCAGCACGGCGCCGATGATGCCCATCACCGGGTCGAGCCAGCCCCAGCCGTACAGCCAGCCGCCGCCGAGGGCGATGATCGCCAGCACCGAGGTGGCGGCGTCCGCCAGCACGTGGATATAGGCGGACTTGAGGTTGAGGTCCTCGTGGTGGTGATCGTGCCCATCGTGGTCATGGCCGTGGTCGTGGGCGCCGGCCAGGATCAGGGCGCAGGCGATGTTCACGGTAAGGCCGAGGGCGGCCACCGCCATCGCTTCCGGATAGCGGATCGTCTCCGGATGGAGCAGCCGGTCAAGCGACGCCGCCGCCATCAGAATCGCGACGCAGAGCAGGAACACGGCGCTGGCGAATCCGCCCAGCACCTCGATCTTCCAGGTGCCGAAGGCAAAGCGCGGGTCATGGGCGTAGCGCCGGGCGGCGGCGTAGGCAAAGGCGCTGAGGCCGATGGCCACGGCGTGGGAACTCATGTGCCAGCCGTCGGCGAGCAGCGCCATGGAGTTGAACCACCAGCCGGCGCCGATTTCGACAGCCATGGTCACCAGGGTGATCCACATCACCGCCCGGGTGCCGCGCTCCGCCTTCCGGTTGCCGGCGTCGTAGAGGTGAACGTGAGTGGACGATCTCGGCTCAGCGCTGTCCATGGGTGATGCTCCTCCTCGTGATCACTGCCAGTGACTGATGTCCGGACTTTAGTCGAAACCGGTCGCGGCCGTCACCCCGGGGGATCAGAAACCCAGCGCCTTGCCGGCACCGAGCAGGGTGGCGGCGCCAAGCACGGCGAAAATGGCGGCGGCGACGCTGTGCACCAAGCGCACCGGTATGCGTCCGGCTATGCGGTCGCCGAGCAGCACCGCCGGTACGTTGGCGATCATCATACCGAGTGTGGTGCCCGCGACCACGGCGATGAAAGCCTGGTACTGGGCGGCCAGGGCCACCGTCGCCACCTGGGTCTTGTCGCCCATCTCGGCGAGGAAGAATGCCACCAGCGTGGTGCCGAACACCCCGAATCGCGCCAGCTTGGCATCGTCTTCATCGAATTCGTCGGGGATCAACATCCACCCGGCCATGGCCAGAAACGACAGCCCCAGCACCCAGCGCAGCATCTGGGGCGACAGCAGGGCGGTAAGCCAGGTGCCGAGGGCGCCGGCAAAGGCGTGATTGGCCAGCGTCGCGACGAGTATGCCGAGCACTATGGGCACGGGCTTGCGGAAGCGGGCGGCGAGGATAAAGGCCAGCAGCTGGGTTTTGTCGCCGATTTCGGCCAGTGCCACGATACCCGTGGAGATCAGAAAAGCATTCATCGAGGTGGTTCCCTGGCCGGAGAAAGACAAATGACCACGGCGCCCCTCCGGCCAGCTGGAAGGCGCAGCAGTCAAAGGTCTTGCCAAGTACTGAACCGCCTGCGCCATGGCCGTTGGGCGGCCAAGTATGTTGACGCAGGCCCCTCACCAGGCGGGTGAGGGCGGCTACTCCCCTGAGACCCGGGCATGGTAACGGAAGGCGATGCCTCTGTCATCCCTGTGATGGGAGGATGGCTGGCGGCTGATTTAATACAGGTGTCTTGTGTATTCTGCGCGGGCGATGTACTTTCTCCCGGCAGACAAGTTCGCGCTCGCGCCGGCGCCCGCGCCGGCAGCGGTGGCGAACCCGGCCCTCGGCACCACAATCATAAATACAGGAGTCATTCATGGATCTTGGGATTACAGGAAAAATCGCCGTCGTTACCGGCGGATCACACGGGATCGGTCGCGCCATCTCCGAAGAACTCGGGCGCAGCGGCTGCCGGGTTGTCGTGGTGGCCCGCGGTCAGGCCCGGCTCGATGACACCGTCCGGGCCATCGAGAGCGAGGGCGGGCAGGCCGTGGCGGTGTCCGCCGACCTGCTGGATTTCGCCAGCTACCCCCGGATCGTGGCGGAGGCAGCGGCAGCGTTTGGCGGCGCTCCGGATATCGCCATCTACTCGCCGGTGGCGCCGCCGCCCGGCGCCTTCGACGAATTCAGCGACGACGATTTCGACAAGTCCTATACATCGCTGGTCAAGGGCTTCGCCCATTTCGTCCGGGCCATGGCACCCGGCATGAAGGACAAGCGCTGGGGCCGCATCATCACCATTGGTTCCGGTTGCGGCAAGGTGCCGGCCCGTTACTCATCGCTGCATTTCCACTATGCGCTGGCCAACACCAATCGGCCCGCCGCCCTCGGGCTGAGCCGCACGGTTGCCGACGAACTCGGTCCCTACGGCATCACCGTCAACACCATCCCGCCGGGCTTCATCGACACCGGCGAAAACTACGAGGCCTTTTTCCGGGGCTGCGCCGAGCGCGAAGGCCAGGACTACGAGACGTTCATGGCCAACGAGCTGAAACGTATTCCTCTCAACCGGTTCGGCAAGCCGGAGGAAATTTCCGGGCTGTGCGCGTTTTTGTGTTCACAGCAGGCGGGCTATATCACCGGCCAGTACATCGTGGTCGACGGCGGGCATATGGAGACCTACTGGTAAATCCGTATTACAGGTTTCAGATATAGGCACACCGGATTTACGCGCGAGCCTTCAACGTTGTTTGTGCGCAACGCCTTTTGTGCAAGCTGTAACCCCAACAAAGACCCTATCGACAGAATGAGGAAAGCTAATGGATCTTGGTATAGCAGGTAAGGTCGCCCTGGTGACGGGCGGTTCCCACGGTATCGGCCGCGCCATCTCCGAGGAACTCGGGCGCAACGGTTGCAAGGTGGTGGTCGTGGCCCGCAAGCAGCAATGGCTCGACGAGACAGTCAAGACGATCCGCGACGAAGGCGGCGAAGCCATTTCCGTCTCCGCCGACCTGCTGGATTTCGCCAGCTATCCGCGCATGGTGGCTGAAGCGGAGGCGGCGTTTGGCACTTCGCCCGATATTGCGATTTATTCCCCGGTGGGGCCGCCGCCCGGGGCCTTTGACGATTTCAAGGATGAGGATTTCGACAAGTCCTATACCTCGGTGGTCAAGGGCTTTGCAAACTTTGTCCGCGCCGTCGCGCCGGGCATGAAGGACAAGCGCTGGGGCCGCATCGTCACCATCGGTTCCGGGCACGGCAAGTTGCCCGCCAGGCTGTCGACCCTGCATTTCAGCTACGTGCTGGCCAACACCAACCGCCCGGCGGCGCTGGGCCTGAGTCGCACCATCGCCGATGAACTCGGTCCCTACGGCATCACCGTCAATACCATCCCACCGGGCTTTATCGACACCGGCGAGAACTACAAGGCGTTCTTCGAAGTCTGCGCGGCGCGGGAGGGGCTGACCTACGAGCAATTCATGGAGCGCGAGCTCAAGCGCATTCCCATGAACCGCTACGGCAAGCCGGAGGAAATTTCCGGTGTCTGCGCGTTTTTGTGCTCCCAGCGCGCTGCCTATATCACCGGCCAGTACATCGTGGTGGACGGCGGGCATATGGAGACCTATTTTTAAAGGACCGGATCGGGCGTACGACGCAAGGGCCGGGGGCGCGGAGTTGCTCCCGGCCCTGCTGGTGGCCGGCGCCAAGCCGGCAATGCCGGGCTGCCGGCGCCAGACCGAAAAAAGGTGTTCACCATGTCCCTTCACTCCGCGAACGACATCTTCAACCAACCGCCGCCGCTGGAAAACTTCAACCGCTACGCCGGCAACCGCGCACTGCGGGATGCCGTGCGGCGCGAGGAGGCGGGCTGGGCTGACGGCGAGTTGCTGGAGTGCGGGGCCGAGCTGGGCGCGGCGGAGTGGCTCGCGCGCGGTGACCTGGCCAATCGCTTTCCGCCACGGCTGAGGCTGTTCGACCGCTTCGGCCACCGGCGGGATGAATTCGAGTTCCACCCGGCCTGGCATGAATGCCTTGACTGGATCAAGGCGCGGGGCCTGGCCGGCGCCAGCTGGGCTGATACCCGGCGCGGCGCCCAGGTGCGCCGCGCGGCCCTGTTCCAGCTGTTCGCCGAGGTGGAGTGCGGCAGCCTGTGCCCGGCCACCATGACCTACGGCGCGGTGCCGGTGCTGGCCCGCGAAGCTGAACTCGCCGAGCACTGGCCGCGATTGCTGCAACAGCCGGTGTACGACCGGCGCTTTATCCCCGCCCCGCAAAAATCCGGGCTGCTGATGGGCATGGGTCTCACCGAGCGCCAGGGCGGCTCCGATGTGCGCGCCAACACTACCAGGGCCGACCCCGCTGGCGGCGGCTGGTACCGGCTGCACGGCCACAAGTGGTTTTTTTCCGCCGCCATGTGCGACGCCTTTCTGGTCACCGCCCAGGCGCCGGGCGGCCTGTCGTGCTTCTTCCTGCCCCGTTTTACCCCGGACGGCGCGCGCAATGCCATTCATATCCTGCGGGACAAGGACAAGCTGGGGGATCGCTCCAACGCCAGCGCCGAGGTGGCGTTTGAGGGCGCCCTGGCGCGACTGGTGGGGGAGGAAGGGCGCGGGGTCGCCACGGTGCTGGAGATGGCCAACTACACCCGCCTCGACTGCGCCAACGGCTCCGCCGGCATCATGCGCGCGGCGCTGGCCGAGGCGCTGCACTGCGCCCGTCATCGCCAGGCCTTTGGCAAACCGCTGATCGAGCAGCCGCTGATGGCCAATGTGCTTGCCGACATGGCCCTGGAGGTGGAGGGGCATGTCGCCCTGTGCCTGAAGGTGGCGGCCTGCGTCGATGGCCAGGAGCGGGACGAAAGCGCCGCCCTGCTCAAACGCCTGCTGATTCCCGCCGCCAAATATTGGGTATGCAAGCGCACCCCGGCGCTGATCGCCGAGGCGATGGAGGCCACCGGCGGCAATGGCTACGTGGAGGACGGCCCGATGCCCAGGCTGTTCCGCCAGTCGCCGCTCAATTCCATCTGGGAGGGGGCGGGCAACATCATGTGTCTCGACGTGCTGCGGGTGCTGGAGCGCGAGCCGCGGGTGGCCGAGTTGCTGGTGGCCTGGTTGGACGGCGCCCGCGGCCTCGCCACCGCCTACGACCGCGCCCTCGATGACCTGAAGCGGTGGTTCGGGGCCCGGACCCTGGGCCAGGCGGATGCCCGCCGGCTCAGCCAGCATATCGCCCTGCTCAGCGAGGCCGCGCTGCTGCTCGAAGACGGCCCGTCAACTGTGGCGGAGGCGTTCTGCGCCAGCCGTTTCGATGGTGGGGATGGCCGCGCTTTCGGGACCCTGGCCGCCAATACCGATTTCCGGGCCATCGTCGATCGCGCCCTGCCGGCCGGGTGATCGGCACGGCGACTGGCGGATATTCCCGATATCGGTCACGCATTCTTGCGGCCGGTTGGCAGCGGTCGTTATTGACAGGCGGAATAAAAAACTGCCCGGGCGACAGAGAGGCCATCGGCCATGCCCGGACAGTTTCGGTCTTTCGCAGTGCAGAGCCTCCGCTGACGCTCGCGCAGGACCATCACGCTATGCCATCAGAGACGCTATGCCATCAGAAATTGTAGCGCAGCGAGACCCCCCACATGCGAGGTGCATTGTAGAAGCCGGAGTTCACGCCGAGGCCGGCAGTAGAGCTGGAGGGGCCGAGCAGGGCTTCTTCGTCAAAGGCGTTGGTCAGGTAAACCGCGGCGTCGACATTGCTGCCCAGCACGCTGTACCAGTCAGCGCGGAAATCGACGATTTCATAGGCATCCGCATAGATATTGCCGCCGTAGTGAATATCGCTGATATGGAAGTACTTCGATGACAGAATGATTTCACCGATACTGGCATCCAGCGGCAGTGTGTAATCAATGTTGGCGGTATAGCTCCAATCCGGGGCTCCGAGGAATACGAAGGCCTCGAGTTCTCTCTGCTCGATGAGTTCCAGGGGGAATCCTTCCGGCACCCGGACATCAGCGTCCAGATCCTTGTCCATTTTCGAGCCGGCAAAGGTGACTTTCAGGTTGTCGGTCAACTGGGCGATCAACTCCACCTCGATGCCCTCCACCGTCGCCTCTCCGGCATTACTGTAGAACAGTCCGCCGGTGGGGTCGTTGGAGTCGTCATAGTCGCCATCGATGCCGCCGGTGGTCAGGCCGACGCCGGTGGTGGGAACCGCGTAGTGCACGTCTTTGTATTTACTGTGGTACAGGGCAATGTTCAGGCGGCCAAAGATATCGCCGAGGCTCCAGTCGCTTTTGAGGCCCAGTTCAAAATCCTGGACGGTTTCCGGGGCGTAGCTCTGGAAGGTGGCCAGGGTGCCGCCGAGCATGGGCGAGTTGATGCCGCCGGCCCGGTAGCCGGTGCGGGTCACGGCATAGACCAGCACTTCATCATTGAGTTGATAGTTGAGGCCCAGGTTGTAGGTGGTCTTGCTGAAATCCTCGCTAATACGCCGCTGG
>JBAZCN010000007.1:0-53877 GCA_041655035.1 Porticoccaceae bacterium
GCCGAGCGGAACCAGATACACCAACCGAGGCCATTCTCCAAGTTTGAATGGTCCGAAGAAATCAGGCAGGTCAATGCTATCCGAGGGTCAAGAGATGGGTGAACATAACAAGCCGCTCAAATTCGTTCCGCTGCGCTCCACCGGACGCTCACTGCGTTCGCGCCGTTTAGCGGAGCGTTAGAAGCTAAAGGATAGCCATGAGTAAAACATCGAAAACACTACAGTTTGCCAGTGTCCTTTTTGGATTTTCGCTAATCTTCGGAGTTGGTTATCTCCTTTGGCTTATTGCGGCCAGACTTCTTATTTTCCTAGAGAGTGCTAATCCATCGGTATCTGCGGCAATTGTTGGTGCTATGGCAACTGTTCTTGTTGGTGTTGGTGGTGTGCTTTACACTCAATCACAGATTAAAAAGCGGGAGATAGAAGAGGCACATCGTGCAAGGAAAGTTGATATATACAAAGAGTTCCTAGATATAACGGCGCGCATGATGGCTGAAGGCAACGAAAACGTTTCATTTGAGCCGCCGTCGCAGCAAGAGCTTGTCAATTTTCTTGTTGGGTTCAGAACGAATGTCGTCCTCTGGGGTTCCCCCAAAGTAATAAATGCTCAGTTGAATTTTCAAAAAGTATCCTCTGAAGGAGGCCATGTATTGAAAGCAGTGGATCAGCTATATAAAGCAATACGTGAGGATATAGGGCTTAGTAATCGCGGCTTGGACAGGCATCAGTTAGTTAAGATGTATCTTAGCAATCCAGATGAAATGGATGAAATGAGCGCTTCTAACAAAGCATTGCAGCGGACAAGCCGCTGAATTCGGCGTTATCAGGGCGTCCCTACAATAGGCCGGAAGGCCTCATTAACAGGCTGTTGGGAGGCAAGTGAGGACTATGCGCCCCACCAATGCTGGACTGAAGCAGGCCCCCATCCAGCGTTCGCAGTAAATTACTATTTGGAGATGGCATTGAAAAAGATTCTGTGTTTGACATTGGCAACGCTGTTTTGTCCTACCGTGTTGGCTGAGGGCACTGTTAACGTAGTTGGGTCTGGGAACAATTCGTGTGGGACTTGGATGAAAGACAGGAAAACGACGTCAGACTGGCATCAAGCCGGTCAATGGATAAATGGCTACTACGTGGCAGCGCAAGAGCTTTTGTCTAAAGACCTGTCATTGAAAAAAGTTGACACATACGCGCTGGCGGCATTTGTAGATAAGTACTGCTCTGATAATCCATTGGATTCGGTATTTGATGACACGCTCCCCCTTCTTAAAGAACTCGTGCAAAAGAAGAACTAATCACAATGCCAGATATCTCGCCAGATATATTTATCGAAGACTTCGAACGAACAGAAAACACAGATTTCTTGCATGGCGTACTTGGTAGGTCTCTTATTCTGGCTACGCGATTTGATGCGATGTGCGATTCGCTAGCGTTGGCCATGGATTTACGCTATGCACGAGTTAAGCCTGAAATGACCGATGAGAAATTTGTCATCCTGGTCGAGGCCGCCACCACCAGGTATCGATCATTGAACAACAATATCGACTCACTGGGCATGCCAGATCAAGTTGCCGCTGTGCTTCATCGTTCCAGAAAAGCTAGAAACGCAATCGCGCACTCCTTGGCGACTGGGCTAACAGGATGCCTTGACCTAAAAATTGGTACCAGCCAATTTCTGGATGACATCACTCGGTTAATCGAAGATATAGTTATTGGTGACGTTATTGTTTCTATGCTCGTCTCTGTTTTCAATAATGAACGCATCCCGAACAAGCAGTTCATTAACTCATACAAATCAAAGATGCTGAAGTGGGTTGTGTGTGAATGATTTATCTACTACGCACCTCGGCGTTACTCAGTTTCCGCCCAACAAGTCGTTGCAGCGGACGCTTGACCCGCAGCCCGCTTTGCTTCCGCAAAATGGCCCGCGCCTCAAACGCCGTTGAACTTAGGCGTTAGCTTTACGGAGAAAGAATGAAGTCACGAGCAAGAGCGATGCTTGATAAATCGATTGCGGCCATGCTTTCTGCGATCGAAATATACAATAAACCTGACTTTAACTATCGGGAAGAAACCTTTTCCGTTCTCTGTATCAATGCATGGGAGCTATTGCTCAAAGCTAAAGTGCTACAGCTTGCCAGAAACCAAGTGACGAGCTTATACGTTTGGGAATATCGTGAATTAAAGGCGGGCGGAAAGTCCAAAAAGAAGTATATAAAACAAAACCGAGCGGGCAATCCTATGTCAGCAAGCCTTTTTGAGGCTCACAGAATAATCACGGAAGAATACGGCGTTAAAGTAAACAACGCCGTGAAAACCAATATATCCACGCTTGCTGAAATACGTGACAACTCAATACACTTTATTAATGACGATTTATCATTATCAATCAAAGTCCAAGAGATAGGCACGGCGTCGCTGCAAAATTACTTACATTTGGCCCAGGAATGGTTTGGCCCTGTTTTGGATAAATATAATTTCTACCTAATGCCGATGGCATTCTTCAGGGGTTTTGATTCTGTAAACGGCGAGACCCTAAATTCCTCTGAAAAGAATCTATTGAAGTACATAAGATCGGTAGAAAAACAGTACGATAATGAGGCTATTTCCGATTACAACCTTTCATTGCGGATAGACGTAAATTTCAAAAAGGTGAAAAGTGGATTTGGAATTCCAGTCCAAATTACTAATGATGCAAAAGCCCCAGTTGTAAGGTTTGCAGAAGAAGAAATAATGGATAAGTATCCATGGGATTATGATGTTTTAACCACGAGACTTAAAAAGCGATATTCGGACTTCAAGGCCAATGGTCAATATCACCAAATTCGCAAGGCATTTGAAGGCAATGAAAAATACCGCCATCAGCGCTTGTACAACCCTTCAAATCCGAATAGTGGAAGTAAGGCCTTTTTCAATCCTAATATACTTAATGAATTTGATAAGCACTATACAAAGACAAGCTAACAAGGTGGTCAAGTTCACTCCGGCCGCAAAAAGCGCGGCCTGCGCGGGACAGCCTACGCTACGCTTCGGCTGCCCCTTACCACGACGTTAGGCCTACTTGAGGCATCTATGGATCTGAGAAATTTCATCAAAGAGACACTCGTTCAAATCGCCCAGGGAGTGGACGATGCTCGCGAGGCTCTTGCCGACTCAAAAGCGATCGTTAACCCAAGAAATTTCGCGGGATCAGCCGCCGGCGGCGCCGATGCAAAGGTCGTAAGCGCTCAACAAACCCCGCTCTTGCGCTCAGTCGTTTTCTAATCTCCCGTCGATAACAGGCGACTGCCCCGCATCTTTTATCGCCGAGAGCAGATGTGGTGACACATTCCAGCGCTGCCCACTGTCCGTTACAACGGTGACAGTTTTGCGATTGAATTTCATCACGGTAGCGATGACACGTTCGCCCTGCGGAGAATCGAAGCTGACTCTCGCGCCAGGGTGGAACTGCATCATTGATTTGTGTGCATGCAGCGATTCCAGCATCTTCAGCCGTTCAATAATGCGCTGGTTCAGCGCCATCAGTTCGTCGGCATCAAGATGATCAATATTGATATTCATCACCCGTTTCATGATGCGGCCTTCACAAGATTGTCGTGAGCTTCTGGCGCCTGCCAGGGCAGTAATGCTTCGATGTCATCCAGACTCTGTGCGCTGGGTAATTCTGTAAAGACCCGCCTCAGGTAGGTATAGGGCTCCAGCCCATTGGCCTTGGCCGTCTCAATCAAGCTGTACAGGTTTGCACTGGCGGCCGCACCGGCGACGCTGGCACTGAACAGCCAGTTCTTCCGCCCCACCACGAAGGGGCGGATTGCGTTCTCTGCCCGGTTGTTGTCGATGGTCAGCCGACCATCCTTGGCATAGACCGTCAGTTTGTCCCAGTTCTTATCAAGATAACCCAGGGCTTTACCCAGCAAGCCTTTGGGCAGTGTGGTGTGCAGGGTTTTATCCAGCCAGGCGCGGATGGCCTGGAGCTGGGGAAGGCTCTCTTGCTGGCGCAGGGCATGGCGCGCCTCCGGGGCCATGGATTCCACTCGCTTTTCTATCGCGTAGAGCTTGGCAATCATGCTCACCGCGACATCGGCTTTACCGGCTTTCTTCTGCTTGCCTGCGGCCTTTTGCGCCTCAACAAACTTGCGACGGGCATGGGCCCAGCAGCCCAATTGGGTAATGCCAGTTTGCGCACAGGCACCGTTGTACCCCACGTAGTCATCGGTCTGCACATAGCCCTGATAGCCGGTCAGCAGTTGCCGGGCCACCTCGCCCCGGCGACTGTCGGCGTAATGGTAAAGCCGGATAGCCTGCGTGGGTGGCCCGCCGACCCGCACCCACATGTAAGAGGTGCTCTCTGGGTCTTTGCCCGGCTCCTTGAGTACCTGCACCGTGGTTTCATCGCACTGTAGTACCGGATAACTCAGCAAACGATCCTGCAAGAGATTAATCAGAGGCTGTATCAGCTGGCCTGCCTTGACCATCCACAGCGCCAGGGTGTTACGGGGTAAATCGATACCGCTGCGCCCCAGAATGGCTTCCTGTCGATACAGAGGCAACGCATCCTGGTATTTGGCAATGGCGATGTGGGCCAGCAAGCCTGGACTGGCGTTGCTCTTGGGAATGGGTTGCGGCGGAAGTGGTGCCGTGCTGACGCTACCCTCACACTGCTTGCAGGCGTATTTCTTACGCACATTAACCAGCACCTGCACTTTGGCTGGAATGATGTCCAGTTGTTCGCTGGTCTCTTCGCCAATGCACTCGCGCAGACAACCGCAGGTACAGACTTTGTCAGCGTCAGGCAGGTCGTGCTCAATACGCACGCGGGGAAGATCGGCGGGCAGGTCACAGGGGCTTGCGGCCGCGTTTGGCTTTTGGGGCTGACACGGCAGTGGGTGCAGTGGCGACAGCGACCGGTTCGTCCTCTTGCGGTGCCAGCTGCACTTCAGCGTCGCCCAGTTCGGCTTCATCAAACAACTCAACCTGCTGGTCGCTCTTCTCACTGCTGGCGCCAAAGCGCTTTTGCTTGAGTAAACGAATCTGCTCTTCAAGCAAATCAATACGCTGCTCCTTCTTCAGAAGCAGGGCCTTCAAGGCATCGATATCGTCTGGCAGGGACTGTGTGAGGGGCGCCGTCATGGCGCCATATTATACTGGAGACGACTCAGGAGACCGAGTCAAAATGCAGGGTTTGATGCGGTCGTTGCTGCCAGATATCAAAGCCGTCGAGCAGGTAATTCAGGTCGCGGCCATCGCGCTGCTCGTAGCTAAAATCGGACTGGCGCGGCCAGCGGAAACGCTGCTTCTCAAGGCGTTTATACCAGAGCACAAAGCCGTTACGCTCCCAGTACAGGATTTTGATCTTGTCGCGGCCCCGATTGCAGAAGACAAACAGCGCTTCCGTCATCGGTGACAGCGCCAGCTCGCTCTCAACGAGTATGGCCAGCCCATCAATGGACTTGCGCATATCCACAGGCTCCAGGTACAAATAGGCCTGGACGCTCGGCTGAGGACGTAGCATCAGCGGGCATCCTGCAATGCACGAAGCACGGTGGGCAATACGGCGGGCAATGTTTGCGCAGTAAGCTCAAGGCGAATACCGCAGGGTAAACTCATGATGAGGCGATCCGTTCCAGTCGGAGCGGAAATCGGCATGAACTTGCGCTGGGGTTTGTTAACGCGGCTGCGCCAGTAAGTAAAGTTCGACAGCTTGAGGTCATGTTGTTTGCAATACTCAGCCTGCGATAAGCCACTGCTCTTCCAAGCAGCAAAATGTGAACCGCCCCGGGTTTCGCGGAGGCTCCAACCTTTGAGAGAATGGAGCCACTATGAGCAAGCCCCCCAAGTTTTCCCCAGAAATTCGTCAGCGTGCCATCCGAATGGTCTACGAGGTCCGGGAGTCCCACGACTCCCAGTGGGCCGCCATTGAGGCCGTGGCCGGCAAGATCGGCTGTACAGCCCAGACGTTGAGCAACTGGATTCGCAAAGCCTCAGCGCCCGCCGCTTCCACCAGCCCGGCCGCTGACGCTCGCGTCAAGGAGCTGGAGCGCGAGGTCCGCGAACTCAAGCGCGCCAACGAGATCCTCAAGCTGGCCAGCGCTTTTTTCGCCCAGGCGGAGCTCGACCGCCGTTTGAAGTAATCTGGCGCTTCATCGACGAACACCGAGAGTGGTTCGGGGTCGAGCCCCTCTGCAGTACACTGCAGGTGGCCCCATCCGCCTATCGTCGCCATGCAGCCCGCCAGCGCAACCCCGACCTGCGATCAGCTCGCGCCAAGCGGGACGAATCCCTCTCGGCGAATATCCGTCGCGTCTGGCAAGCCAACCGGGAGGTCTATGGTGCCGACAAGGTCTGGCGCCAGATGCACCGCGAGGAGGTTGCCGTGGCCCGCTGTACGGTGGAGCGGCTGATGCGTGCGATGGGCCTTCATGGCGTGATCCGGGGCAAGACAGTGAAAACTACGCACCCGGATGCCGCCATTCCCAACCCTCGCGACTTGGTAAAGCGCCGCTTCACGGCTGACCGACCGAATCAGCTCTGGGTCGCCGACTTCACCTTCGTTTCGACCTGGCAGGGTTTCGCCTATGTCGCGTTCATCGTTGATGTGTATTCGCGTTTCATCGTCGGCTGGCACGTCAGTCGGCATATGCGCACGGAGTTCGTCCTTGATGCGCTCGAGCAGGCACTGCATGCCCGGCGCCCTGATCCACACCGGCTTGTTCATCACAGCGATAGGGGCTCGCAGTATCTATCGATCCGCTACAGCGAACGTCTCGGCGAGGCGGGCATTGAACCCTCGGTTGGCAGCACCGGCGACAGCTATGACAACGCCTTGGCCGAGACCATCAATGGCCTCTACAAGGCCGAATTGGTTCACAAGCTGGGGCCATGGAAAACTGTGGAGTCGCTGGAATGGGAAACCCTGAAATGGGTCTCGTGGTTCAATCACCAGCGCCTGCTGGAACCCATCGGAAATATCCCGCCGGCAGAGTTTGAGGCACTATACAAGCAGAGTCAGACACAGCTACCGCTAGCCGCCTGATTCAAACCACCAAGCCTCCGCGAAACCCGGGGCGGTTCAATGTGCTTGCCAGAGCTGGGCTTTGGTAGGATTTGACTCGGTGCTCATTGGATACTCCAGATCTGAAAAGTCTGGAGCGTAGCGAAGTCCCGGCAGCAATTTTAGGTGGGGTTTATAGACCGCTTACCAAAGGTCTATGGGTATTTGGTGACAGACAACGCAAAAAACTACCGCCAGGTAGTACAAAGCATCAGCTTTGACGTTGCTGTTTCTGTTGCGCAGGGGACTGAAACTAAAGGTGGAGTTGGCTTGGTGGTAGGTCCGGTAGCGCTAGGTAGTCAGGGCAAGAGCGATGCCTCCAATACATCCATGTCCCGCATCCAGTTCCGCATACCCATGGTCTTGCCCGCCAATGAGTAGGCCTAACAGTTCATTCAAGCCGACACCGCGTCGCGGCGCGGCTTAATTCAGGCGTTAGGGGCCAAAGGAATAATATGCCACTTGAGAAACTAGAAATATCAGGATTTAGAGGATTCAGCCAAAAGCAAAGCTTGGAGTTCTCTGCTCCAAATAACCAACCCGGGAGCGGTTTAACAATTATCACGGGGGCAAACAATTCTGGGAAATCCTCTATTATTGAATTTCTAAAGGCTAGAGGTGGCTATCAGTCGCTAAGCTTCACTGTTGGTGCGCGAAATGCTTCAGTAGATTTCGTTGAAATAAAATATTTTATTGATGGCAAAGATGAGTCTGTTTCTACTTTGAAAAAGGTAGTAGCGAAACAAAAAAGAATGAAGTGAACCAGGTTTTTCATATTTTTGTCCAGCCTTCTCGTAGGGCATGTAATCCATTCTTTAGAAAAGGAAGCAACTCAAGAGCTGACTATCTTAATAATAGTCAGCTCTCCGCACAGAGAAGTTCGATGTTGGATAGTTTTCAATATTGAGACTGGGACTCCCACAAACTTGTTTTACTTACGGAACATTGTAATAAAGAACGGTGGGAATACCAAGCCAGTGCATATAATAGTTATCGAGCAGAACCCGCCAACGTGAATCCCGCTGTATCAGGCCTATACACCATACATGGTTTATCCCTGGCGGACAATTATTATCGGCTTCTTGCCCCGCGAGATCGAATCCACTATACATCGTTGGCCCATGCAGAGTGAACAGCCAGCCTCCACTATAAAGGTTATCGCTTTCAATATCTTGGGCGCTGAAAGACCCAAAACTATAGGTCGCCGAACCAGGCGGGTCTGACCATCCCGCCGTGGGGCAGTCATCATAGCCGTCAGGCAAGCTTGTATAAGACGTGCAGCCCGACAAAAAAATTCCTTCATCAATCGACAAGTCATGTTCATATGCGGAGTCGGGATATAGCCAAGGCCCTGGAGAATCCCAAACGAGATATGCATTCAGAAAATATTGGCCATTATAATATAAATCTCCAACATTAGGATAAAATGTAGCCAATGATCCAGAAGCTTTTCCAAGCAATACTGAAAATAACAAAAACGTCATGGCTGAATTTTTATCGATATTAATTTTCATTTAAATACTCCTTGAATTGTTAGCAAATGGCTTCCTTCCATAATTATTCCGATAAAACACTTTCTCTTACCAAAGAGTAGAGGCTCTTCGAATCTAAAGTACTTATTAGTGGATCTCGATATTCATTACGAAAAGAGCTAGGTTTCAGTGCCAATTTGGATTTTTTATCCATTTTCCCATTGATCTCCAGAAAACCCTTCACCATCGCGTCATCTTTAATTTCTTCAATTTCATCTGCATACCCTACCACTTCCAGAGCATAGATCATCGGGTGATCACTCTTTGCCACCTTAAGGGCATTCTTGAATTGCTGCTCATGATTGAGCAAAGATCGAGCTTGACTTTGCAGTTTTGGGCTTGCCATCAGCTCTTCTTCTGAAACTGTTTCAAGGAATTTTTTAAGACGCACTTGGTGAGCTTCAAGCCCATTCTCAAACAGTTTTACGGCGTTTAATTTCACGTTTTCCATGAATTCATCCGCATCGGTATCATCATAGCTGCGATAAGTTACATTAAGGCCAAAAGCCCACATATAAGCAGCTTTAGGTATGACTGTATTTCTATGAAGTAGCTGGCCAACTTCCGAAGTCTTAACTGCCGCCCCAAATCCTATTTGGACCTGACTTTGCATAAACTGCGCGTGAGACAAAGCGGATAAAGAAAGCATCCCCATGAGTAACACTTTATAGATAAGCACCATACGAATTCCCCTGTATTCACCAATAAATATTTATTAACCCGGCGTCAAATTAAGGTACGCGTTCCGGCAAGCATTGGGAATTAAAGACGAATTTCTACGGGGCTAAGGAGGCATTTTAATGCAGAAAACTTTGCAGAGGGACATCCTTTAAATCCCTGAAAAATACAATCTCTAATCCATTAATCCATGATTGACGAAACCAATGTAACAGAACAATTAACACTCCAAGAAATATTGTTATGCTCTAAAAAACCTATCTGATATTACGTTTCGATATAAATATTTCGTGACCGAAAATAATTTTTCTTAACCTGTGACCATTTTATTTTTGCGGCTAAAAAAGAACACCCATAATTTGTGAAGCTGTGGTCAAGCCCTCCGTTATTTCAGTATTCAAGCAGCGCATAAACCAGCTGATATCCCCGAGCCGCTGACGCCAGATTTCGGCAATTTCATCTACCACTGTCAACTCTGCCGGCGATAGGCCTTGGCCGGACACATAGCGCTGCATCAGGGGTGGTCCAATAAACAACCAGCGCCAGCGCTGAATGAGCTCATCCCGAGCCTTCACACAACGCTGAATCGACACGCAACACCAGATGGTAACGATTGGACATCACCGCATAGGCGGCAATATCGATGCTAAATACGGCAGCCAACTGTTTGATGCGCTGGACGATCCAGCCCCGACGGTGTTCGAAGTTGTAGCCCTTTCCCAAACCGCACAGGAACGCCCGCCGCACACAGCGGGATACGCAGTGATAGCAGGGAGTGTCTTCAAGGGAAATCAGTGCCTTCCTTGGCTTGGTCATGGTTCCTCCGTGAACGGTTGGCAGGGTATGTTTACAGTGACAAAGCCTTTTGGCATTGTCAAGTTTGTGGATGTCCCAATCTCCTCTAGCCATTCGCTGCAGGCGCGACCGCCCTGACGGGCGGCAGCCTGAGCTCAGACGTTAGGCAAAAATATGATGACTCTACTATCAATACTGCTTGCTCTTACGGTCAGCTCAGCCGTAGCTGACACCTATACGCTATATTTCAGCTTCAAGGACACCCTTTAATGGCCGGCTCGACCTTTCAGACTAACCCTTACGACCTTTACAAACTGCTGGAGGTTGGGCCTAAACGAGCTCATCACATGATGGCAGCAACCAGACGTTGCGCTCTCCTACAGTATGGCCTCTCCATCGGAGACACCTGCCAGGGCCGGGGCGACATTGGAGCGAGGCGCTGGGAACTGGCACAAAGTTGAATCCGCACCGTCTTCCCTCGCCAATGTGAAGGAATCCACCGAGGTCATCAGTTCGTCCGCCTGCCGCTCAAGCGCATCCGCGCTGGTGGCGGTGCCGGCGACCAGTTGTACGTTCTGCTGAGTGACCTGGTCCATCTGCACCACTGCGGCTCCCACCTGTTCAATCCCCAGGGTCTGTTCCCGGGACGCGCCGGCGATTTGCTCCATGATGTCCGAAACCCGGCTCACCGCCTCGACGATCCGCGCCATGGTGGCGCCCGCTTCTTCCACCTGATCAGCGCCGTCGTTGACGTCATCCATCGCGTTCCCGATCCGCGCCTTGATGTCCCGCGCCAGACTGTCGCTGCGTTGCGCCAGTTTCCGTACTTCTTCGGCCACCACCGCAAATCCTTTGCCGTGAGCGCCGGCCCGGGCGGCTTCCACCGAGGCATTCAAGGCCAGGATATTGGTCTGGAAAGCGATATCCTGAATCGCGCTGGTGATTTTCGCGATCTGCTCGGAGCCGGTGCGGATGCGGGCCATGCTATTCACCACGCCGTTCACCACGTCACCGCCGTGATTCGCCACTCGCCGCGCACCCAGTGCCAGTTCGCGTCCCTGGCAAGCGTGTTCGTCGTTGCGGTGCACGGTGGCGGTGAGTTCTTCCATGCTGGCCGACGTCTGTTCCAGGGACGCCGCGAGCTGTTCGAAGCGGGAGGACAGATCGCCGTTGCCGCGAGCGATGTTCGCGGTGCCGGCGTGGATGGTTTCACAGCCGCTGCGGACCTGGCCGACGATGGTCGCCAGCCCGTTGCGCAGTTGCTCCACGCCCAGGTAAAGGCGTCCGATCTCGTTGTTGCCGTGTTGTGCCAAGGGCACCGACAGATCACCCGCCGCAAGGGTTCGGAAATGCCCCAGGATCCGCTGCAAAGGGCGGATCACGTTGACGGTGATGCCCCAGCGCACCACCAACACCAGGGCCAGCGCCGCCAGAATGATCAGCGCCAGCACCCCGTTGGTCTGCTGCACTACCTGGTCGAAACGATGGCTGAGCTGTTGTGATTGCGCTTCGGCGTTTTCCAGAAACTGGTCGGCGCGGGTAACGAACGCCTTGTTCATATCGTTGACCCGCCCACGACCCGAGCGGTAGCTGGCGAAATCGCCATCCTTGAGCACCGCCAGCTGCAGGCCGAGTCCCACGTTCAGCAGCGAATGCAGCGCCTCGGACAGTCCATCGATGTCGGCCTGTTGCCGTTGGTCCGCGGGCACCTCCAGAAATACTTGAAACGCCTCGCGGGCGTTTTCCAGCAGTGCTTCGGCGTCGGCGATCACCGGCTCCGGCTCGTCAAACGACGGTATCCGCACCAGCTCCGCGGCCCTGTCCATGGCCACCTGGGCCTGCAACAGATCGATGTAGACACGGTGCAAGGCGCTGGTCTGGCAAACGTGGATGCGGTCAAGAGTGGCGAAAGCGTCACGGCTGAAATGAGAGGCATAGAGGCTGACACCACCCAGGCACAGGATCATCAGACTGAAACCCAGCAAAACGCCGTCCCAGCTGCGTTTGACGGTCAGGTTGTCGAGCCACTTCATTGCTGCTTCTCCCCGCGATCGATTTGGAAGGCAGGTTAGCGGCGGAACATGAAGAAACAATGACAGCAGATAATTTTTACAGCAAAATCAATCAGTTAATAAAAATTCGATGGATCGTTAACAAGGCTGTCTTTTAGACGGGAAATTGCTCTTATAAGCGATAAAAATGGTGTTTTCCAAAAAGAAGTTTTCTCGTTTTCAACAGCTTGCGGATTCCGGCTGGACGATACCCGACCGCCGGCGCCGGCCGGCTGCCTCGGCCCCTTGAATTCGAAGGCGGGCCTCCCATAAAATGAGAACCATTATCGAATCAACCGCAGGCCGAGGGATCAATGCCAACTGGAGACTCCGCACCGCACGACCCGGTGGCGTCACTGTACAACGACCACCACCGCTGGCTGTCCGGCTGGCTGGGCAAAAAACTGGGCTGCTCTGCCCAAGCCGCGGATATCGCCCAGGACACCTTCCTCCGGGTTCTGCTGGCCCGCCACAAGAGCGGTCAGTTGCCGGAGTTCGACAGGCCCAGGGCCTACCTGATCACCGTGGCGTCGCGGCTGATGCACGACCTGTTTCGCCGCCAGTCACTGGAACGGGCCTGGCTCGACATCCTCGCCCAACAGCCCGAAGCGGTTGCCCCCTCGCCGCAGGATCAATTGATCATCCGCGAAGCGCTCGACGAGATCGATGCCCTGCTCTACCGGCTCAAGCCCGCAGTGCGCAGCGCCTTCCTGCTGTCCCAGCTCGAAGGGCTCACCTACAAGCAGATCGCCCTGCGCATGAATATCTGCGAGCGCACCGTCAAGCGCCATATGGCCATGGCGTTCGAGGCCTGCATCCTCCATATGGCCGACTGAGCCATGACCGGCAAACACCAACCCGGCAAACACCAACCCGGCAACAGCCAGCCCGACAACACCCAGTCCATCAGCCAGGACATCGCCCGCGCCGCCGCCCACTGGCTTGCACTGCTGCACAGTGGCGAGGCCACCGAGCAGGACAGCCTAGACTGCGCCCAATGGCGCAGCGCCGATCCCCGCCATGAGCAGGCCTGGCAGCGGGGCCAGTCACTGCAACGCAAGCTCGGCCTGCTGCCCGCCCCCATCGCCACGGCCGCCCTCAACCGTGCACCCGCGCCCAGGATCAGCCGCCGCCAGGCCCTCAAAATCCTCACCCTGCTGATCGCCGTGCCGGCCACCGGCTACCTGCTCCACGACCGGCAGCCCTGGCAGCGCTGGACCACAGACCACCACACCGGCCCCGGCGAACAACGGCAGGTGGCGCTGGCGGACGGCACCCGGCTGTCCATCAACACCGCCAGCCTCGTCGACGTGCGCTTCACCGCCGACCAGCGCCTTATCCGTTTGCACCGGGGGGAAATCCTGGTGGACACCGGCAACGACCCCGGGCACGCCACCAGACGCCCCTTCCGGGTAGCCACCGAACAGGGAATGCTCGAAGCCCTCGGCACCCGCTTCACCGTCAAAACCCTGGAGAAAGACGGCCCAACCCATCTCGCGGTGTTCGACGGCGCGGTAACAATCACCCCCGCCGCCAGCGGCGAAACGCTGTTGCTGCAAGCGGGCCAGCAGGTGCGGTTCAGCCGCTCAGATATCGCCCCCGCCACCGCGCTTGGCGATGCCGAGCCGCCCTGGTCCCGGGGCCTGCTGATCGCCGACGACATGCGCTTCGGCGATTTCATCGACGAACTCTCCCGCTACCGCAGCGGCATCCTGCGCTGCGACCCCCGCGCCGCCGAGTTGCGCATCAACGGCGCCTTCCGCCTCGACAACACCGACGCCATCATCCGCGCCCTGCCCGCCACCCTGCCGGTGGACGTCAGCTACCTGACCCGCTACTGGGTGAGCATCGCCTATCGCGAATCGTAACTGTTTGTGTCCCCTTTTTGGCACTCGTCAGTCATAGCTAATGACACATTCACCGACGAAGAGGCCAATATCCAATGACAACCCCCTTGCACCGGCAGGCAAATCCAAGCCGCACCCTCGCACTTCACCCGTCCGCCGGAATTCCCCTGAATCGCCTGCTGCTAGCCTGCCTGCTATCCGCCATCCCCCTCGCGCTGCCAGCGCCCGCCATGGCTCAAGCGCCGGGCAGCTCCACCAGCGCACTGGCGCAGACCAGCTACCGGATCGCCGCCGGGCCCCTGGCCCCGGCCCTCAACCAGTTCGGAGCCGCCGCCGGCGTCACCATCCAGTTCGACCCGGCGCTGACCACGGGGCTGAATACCGCAGGACTTGAGGGGCATTACACCGTCAGTGACGGCTTTGTGGTATTGCTGCAAAACTCCGGGCTGATGGCGGCATCGCGAGGGGATGGGGTTTATGTGCTGGAGAAGGTTGGTGGGGATGGGAGTACGGTGCTGCCGACTGTACAGGTACGGGACGGGATTTTGGGAAGTGGTACTGAGGGAACAGGTTCCTATACGCAACTAGGGATCTCTACCGGCAAAGCCCGCTCCGCACGAGACATCCCGCAGCTGGTGTGGGTTATGACCCGGCAACGTATCGAAGATCAGAAGCTTGAAAGCGTCGCCGAGGTACTTGGACAAGTTCCGGGCATCACCGCGCAACCCGGCTTTTTCGGTTCGCATAATTACCAGTTCTTTTCCCGCGGATTTCAGTTGACCAACACACAAATTGATGGATCGGCAGCCGCCACAGCCATTAATAGCGAGGGGTACGACCCTAACCTGCTCGCCTTTGAACGCGTGGAGGTGCTGCGAGGATCGAGTGGGCTGCTCTCAAGTAATGGCGAACCCAGCGGGGTGGTGAACCTGGTCAGGAAAAGGGCTCCGTTAGAGCCAGGACTTGTGGTGGACGTGACCGGGGGCAGCTGGGACCGCTACCAAGGCACTGTCGATGCCGGTGCCCCTATTGCTTTCGACAACCGTCTGCGTGGCCGCCTAGTGGCTTCGTATCGGGAAGGCGAATCATTCATAGACAACATCGATGACCGTATGACCTATCTCTACGGCACAGTTGAAGCTGACTTGACCGATAGTACTTTGCTTATTGTTGGGAGTAGCTATGAAGACCGAGAAGGGCACGCGGGGAGTATCCGTATTTTTGTGGGCAAGGCGGTTGAACAACTTTTATCCCCTTGCCTGAGTGAATCGGTCGCCGAACATAATGGCAAACTGATTCATGGCCGATTTCCAGTCGAAGGCAGCGCGTACCGACTTGTTCAGCACGTTGCGTAGCGCTAACCACAACAGCTTGATAGCCGCCTCGTCGTTCGGGAAGTGCCCTCGCGTTTTAATGATTTTACGCAATTGCATGTTAAGGCTCTCAATGGCGTTGGTGGTGTAGATGACCCGCCGGATATCGGGCGCGAACACAAAGAACGGAATCACGTATTCCCAAGCTCGCTCCCAGGCGGCGACAATCGTGGGATATTTGTGCCCCCATGCGCTGTCTGCGAAGGCTTGCAAAGCTTGCAGCGCCTCGTGCTCGCTGGCCGCGCCATAGATCGGGCGCAGTGCCTGGGCGACAGCTTTGCGATCCTTCCAGCCCGCATAATCCAGGCTGTTCCGAATCAGATGCACGATGCAGGTCTGTACCGTGGTCTGGGGAAAGACCGTATTGATGGCGTCGGGCAGGCCCTTTAAACCGTCAACTACGGCGATTAGAATATCCTGGCAGCCTCGGGTCTTGAGCTCATTGAAGACCTTGAGCCAGAACTTGGCCCCCTCGGTCTGCTCGATCCACAAGCCCAGCACATCGCGTTGGCCATCTGCCTGGATACCCAGGGCCAGGTATACGGCCTTATTGCTGACCACGCCGTCGCTGCGGATCTTGACCCGTAGTGCATCGAAGAACACGACCGGATACATCACTTCCAATGGGCGACTCTGCCAGGCCATCGCCTCGGCCATGACTTCGTCAGTCACTGAGCTGATAAAGTCCGGCGAGACCTCGGTCCCATAGCTCTCGGCCAGAAAGGCCTGAATCTCGCGCACGCTCATGCCTCGGGCGTACATGGCGATAATGCGTTCATCAAAACCGGTAAAGCGCCGCTCGTGCTTAGGAATCAAGATTGGCTCGAAGCTGCCGTCGCGGTCACGAGGCAGATCCACGCGTACCGGGCCACGATCCGTAATGATCGTCTTGCCGCTGGCGCCGTTGCGCTCGTTAGCCTGCTCGGGCGGCTTGGCCTGGCCGGGCCGGTAGCCCAGGTGCATGTTCATCTCGGCGCCCATAGCCCGCTCGATAATCGCCTTGTTAAAGGCCAACATCAGATCCTGAACCTCGACCGGTGTCATCGGCCCCTTGACCAGCTCATCGAGTAACTCATGGGGCAGCTCAGGCAGTGGCCCTCGCGCAGCCGCCTGAGCGGCAATCGTACGTTTCTTCTTCATCGGCATATCCATGCTGTTTACCTCGCATAATATGCCTCACCCACAAAATTTCGGATAGGCTCGCATTCCTTGCAAGTGGATCATCTTGCCTCCTGAAACGTTACCAATGGTTCGACTTCATCCGCCACTTTTTGATGGGCGATTTGGCGCTCGACAAAGTAATCGTGTCGGTCGTAAATGCCTTCGACGCCTTTTAGCTTGTGGTTGAGGCAGCGTTCGGCGACATGGCCGGAAATGCCTTCAGCAGCGGCCAGGCTGCGAAAGGTGCGACGCAAGTCGTGCACGGTGAAATGTTCCAGCTTGCCCATTCTGTTGAGTGGCTGTTTTTTACGCCCTGGTTCCCGGCCAAACAGCTTTGAAATGGCACGATTGAGCGTATCCGGCCCCATATGTGGCCGGTTGCTGGCCCGGCGTGCGGGAAAAACATAAGGCGAACCGCAGGCGCGGATCCGTAGTTCTTGCAGCCAGGCTACCGCTTGGCGAGGCAAGGGAATGCTGATTGGCACACCGGTTTTGCTACGTTCCCCGGGCAGGTCCCAGACAGAGGCATCCAGGTCGAACTCTCGCCATAGTGCTTCGCACAGCTCACTTTTGCGCACGCCCAGCACCAAAAACAAACAGCAAGCCAGGTAGTTGTCGCGGCCAAAGCTGCTGATATGGGTTTGGAACACGGAAAAGGCGTGGATGATTTCTTCTTTGGTCAGCGTCCTGTCTTTACTGGACTCGACGCCACCGGCATCGTCTACATTGAATGCCGCCGCTGGGTTGTTCAGGGTTAAGTCCAGCTTGATGGCGTGGCGGAACAACTGCTTCATATACATCAAGGTATCGTTGGCTATGGTAGGCCGGTTGCTCTCGCGGATGCGTTCCAACACCTCGCGCACATCGCGTGCGGTGACTTCCTGGATCCCTTTGAGCCCGATCACCGGGCTGATCTCTTTGGTGAAAATGCGATAAGGGATCTTGGGGTGCTTCAGGCGGCGGCACAGATCAGTGCGATACCAGTCGTGGAATAGCTGATCAACGGTCTCGATTTCGGGAAGTTTAACTTTCCGTTTCTCCGTCAATGGATCGATGCCTTCACGTACTTCCTTCCTGAAACAGGCGGCTGCGATCCGGGCATCGGCCAGTGACATCGAGGGGAACTGTCCAAGGGTCGCCTCGCGTCGCTTGTCTGCGGTGGTGTAGCGGATCATCCAGTAGGGCGCACCTTGCTTGCGTACACAAAAATACAGCCCTTCGCCGTCAGCGTACTTCTTAGGCTCTGCCTTGGTGAATGCAAGTACTTGTTTTGCAGTCAGTTTTCCCATATCCACTCCATAGTTGTGAAAAAAGCCTGGTGGGCAGAGCTCACTGCCCACCAGTGATTTGCTTATTGAACCTGTAGCTAAGTGCTTGCAGTGGTGAGATAAATGCAAAATTGGCGTGTTTAACTGCCCACCAATTTGCCCACCACAAACTGCTTATGGAACCAAAATGGAGGGACTGCCCACCATTCTGCCCACCATTTATCGTCGGATAGAAGTGGAAAACTGCAACCCTCCCTGGACGCAAAAAATAAAAAAGCCCTGAAAAATCAGGGCTTAACGGATGTTGCTGGATGGCTGGGAAAACTATTCGATATTCTGGATCTGCTCCCGCATCTGTTCGATCAGCACCTTCAACTCCACCGCCGACAGGGTGGTATCGAGGGCGATGGACTTCGACGACAGGGTGTTGGCCTCGCGGTTGAGTTCCTGCATCAGGAAGTCGAGGCGGCGGCCAATGGGCTCGCGGCTGTCCAATACCCGCTCGATTTCGCCGAGGTGGGCGTCGAGGCGGTCGAGTTCTTCGGCGATATCCGCCTTCTGCGCGATGATGACGATTTCCTGTTCGAGCCTTTCAGGGTCGAGGTCGAGCTGCAGTTCCGCGACGCGTTCCGTCAGTTTGCGCCGCTGGGCGTCGAGGATCACAGGCAGGGCGGCGCGGACCTTTGCCGTTTCTATGCGGATGGCGGCAAGGCGCTGGCGAATGAAGTCGGCGAGTTTGCCGCCTTCGAGGGCGCGGTTGGCGATCAGTTGGCCGATCGCCGTGACGAAGAGGCTGTGGGCACAGGCCTTGAGGGCGTCGCTGTCGATGCTGCGCTCTTCCAGCACTCCCGGGCGATCGAGAATGTCGAGAGGCGAGATCGCCGCCGCCTCCGGCATCAACTCGGCGATCCGGGCGGCGGCGTCGATATACTGCCGGGCCTTGGCGGTGTTGATGGCCGTGCCCTGGCGGTCGCTGTCGAGCGCCAGTTGCAGGATGCATTCCAGCTTGCCCCGGGCGAGTTGCTGGCGGGCGTTGTCCCGCAATGCCGTTTCCAGGTCGCGCAGGGTTTCGGGGATGCGGAATCCAGCTTCGAGGTAGCGGTGATTGACTGAGCGTATCTCCCAGGTCAGGGTGCCCCAGTCATCCTGGTGGGTGACGCGGGCGAAGGCGGTCATACTGTGGGGCATGGTGGGCCTCGAGCGATGGGCGGGAGGTCGATCTTAACAGAGTGATGCGCCGATCAACGGGTAGATTGGGTACAATGGCGACCAAAATCCGTCCTCAGGAACACTCCATGACCCGCCCCAGTGGCCGCCGCGCCGAACAGCTCCGCCCCGTCCGCATCATCCGCAACTACACCAAGCATGCCGAGGGCTCGGTGCTGATCGAATTTGGTGACACCAAGGTGATCTGTACCGCCAGTGTCGAGGGGTCGGTGCCGCGGTTTCTGCGCGGCACCGGGCAGGGCTGGGTGACGGCGGAATACGGCATGTTGCCACGCTCCACCGGTGAACGCATGGCGAGGGAGGCATCGCGGGGCAAGCAGGGGGGCAGGACGCTCGAAATCCAGCGCTTGATCGGCCGCTCGCTGCGCTCGGCAATCAACCTCTCCGCGCTGGGCGAGAACACCATCACCGTGGATTGCGACGTGATCCAGGCCGACGGTGGTACCCGCACCGCCTCCATTACCGGCGCCTGTGTCGCGCTGGCCGATGCGCTGGCCACCATTGGAGCGCGGAAGCCGTTCAAGGCCGAGCCGTTGCAGTACATGGTGGCCTCGGTGTCGGTGGGGATCTACAAGGGGATGCCGGTGCTCGATCTCGATTACATCGAGGATTCCAATGCCGAGACCGATATGAACGTGGTCATGAACAGCAGCGGTGGCTTTATCGAGGTGCAGGGGACGGCGGAGGGCGCACCGTTCAGCGAAGAAGAGTTCGCCGCGATGATGGCGCTTGCCAAACGGGGCATTGCCGATCTGGTGAAGGTCCAGAAAATGGCCCTCGCCCAGCCGCAGCGCTGACGGCCGCACAGTGAAAACCCCGCCTGGCGGGGTTCGTTGCTCCGGCTTCGGCCGCCTTACAGCTGATCGATGTCGTAGTCGACGATCACCGGTGTATGGCTGGAGAAGGAGTTGGCCTTGTACATCACCGCGTATTCGACGGTGCGGGCCAGGTCCTTGGAGACCACCTGGAGATCGGTGCGCCAGCCGTCGCCGCGCTCCAGCACCCCGGCAGGCCACCAGCTGAACTCGTCGTCATCGGTGTTGCCGCGGCGGAACGCGTCGGCGTAGCCGACTTCGCGGTACAGCTGGTCGAGCCACTGGCGCTCATGGGGCAGGAATCCGGATTCACCGAGATGGGCGCCGGGGTTCTTCACATCGGTATCGGTGTGGGCGATCTGCCAGTTGCCGCAAATGATATAGCGGCGCTTCTTGCGGGTGATCTTCTCGAGATGGGCCTGCAATTCCTGGAAGAACTGATCCTTCTGGCGCTGGTCCTGCTCGCCGGCGACAGCGGCGGGCGCCAGCAGCGAACCGATGCTGATGTTGTCGAAATCCGCTTGCAGGTAACGGCCATCCATGTCGATGCCGCAGGGCAGGCCAAAGCCGAATACGATGGCTTTGGGCGCCTGGCGGGTGTAGATGGCGACACCGTTGACGTGAGGTTTGGGTGAATCGAAAAAGTAGGAAAAGTAGCCGTCCAGGGAAAACTCTTCGCGGTCAGCGATTTCCGGCTCCTGGGCACGTAGATCCTGCAGACAGATAACATCCGCATCCTGGCTTGCCAGCCAGTCGTACAGGCCGCGATGGGATGATTGGAAGATCCCGTCGACGGAAAGACTGATGATTCTCATGGTCGCCCCTATGTTACTCGGCGTGTATGATACCGAGACCTTGGTTATAAAAAAAGGAACCTTGTTCCTATTGCCCCTATTGGGAGAGTTAATGGACGATTACCAGCAGTTGTTCGTCGATCTGGCCCTTGGCGAACGAGCCCTCAGGTTTGGCAGCTTTACTCTTAAATCCGGACGTGTCAGTCCTTATTTCTTCAACGCCGGGCTGTTTTGCGACGGCGCGGCGCTCGCCGTACTCGGCCGCTGTTACGCGGCGGCCATTGTCAACGCCGGGATCGACTTCGACATGCTCTTCGGTCCGGCCTACAAGGGCATTCCCCTGGTGGCGGCCACAGCCATCGCCCTCGCCGACCACCACGGCCGCAACGTGCCCTACTGTTTCAATCGCAAGGAAGCCAAGGACCACGGCGAAGGCGGCAGCCTGGTGGGCGCACCGTTGCGCGGCCGCGCCCTGATCATCGACGATGTAATCACCGCCGGCACCGCAATCCGCGAGGTGATGACCATCATCGAGCAGGCCGGAGCCCGGGCCGCCGGTGTGGTGATCGGCCTCGACCGCCGTGAGCGCGGCCGGGAATCCCTCTCGGCCATACAGGAGGTGGAACGGGACTACGCTATTCCCGTCACCAGCATCATCACCATCGACCACGTCATCGGCTACCTGGAGAATCAGGGCGGCCAGGGGGACACGGTGGCGGCCATTCGCGATTACCGCTCCCGCTACGGAGTTTGAATGGCGAGCCGGTGGCGACGCTCCCTGGCCGTGCTGCTGGCCTTGTCGGCGGCCCTCGGACCGGGGGCGGTCGCAGCCAATGATACCCTGTATCGCTACCGCAACGCTGACAATATCGTGGTCATAGACTTTTCGATTCCTCCGGAGTTCGCTGCCAAGGGTTATGAAGTCATCACCCCGGAAGGCCGGGTCGTCGAAACCGTGCCGCCTTCCGACGCGTTGCCGTCCCAGGCTGAGGAGGGTCGGCGGCAACAGCAGCAACGCCTCGACCAGTTTATCCTGCGCAGTTATTCCACGGTGCACGATGTGCACAATGCCCGGGATCGGCAGTTGGCCCTGCTCACCCGGGAAATCGAAATCCTGACCAACAATATTGCCGAGTACCAGCGCCGCTTCCATCAGTTGCGGGAGCGGGCGGCGAGCCAGCAGGCCAGCGGCAGCGCGCCGCCGCGAGCCACCGAGGCGATGCTCGTCGGGTTGCGGGAGCAGGAAGAAACCGCCGCCCGATTGCTGGCGGAGCGCCGCGCGCAGCACCGCGAGCTCACTGAGAAATACCAGGACTATGCCCGGCGGCTGGTGGAGCTCAAGGGCGACAGCGCCCTGGCGGGAGCGGCCGAGGCCGCCGACCAGGATGGAGAGGGCGGGCCGGCGAACCCCGCAACCGATGAATGACGCCGCTCAGGCCTGATTGGTGATCAGGGTGCCGACGCCGTCATCGGTGAAGATTTCGAGCAGCACCGCGTGGCTCACCCGGCCGTCGATGATGTGGGCGCTGTGCACGCCACCCTTGACGGCGTCGAGAGCGCAGGCGATCTTGGGCAGCATGCCGCCGTAGATGGTGCCGTCGGCGATCAGGCCGTCGACCTGCTCCGTCGACAGGCCGGTGAGGATGTTGCCCTCCTTGTCCTTCAGACCCTCGACGTTGGTGAGCAGCATGAGCTTCTCCGCCTTGAGGTACTCGGCGATCTTGCCAGCCACCAGGTCGGCATTGATGTTGTAGGACTGGCCCTGGCGGTCGACCCCGATGGGAGCGATGACCGGGATGAAGTCGCTGTTGACCAGCATGTCGATCACTTCCACGTTGATATGCTCGACCTCCCCGACCTGGCCGATATCGATGATTTCCGGGACCTCGAGCGCCGGGTTGTTGCGGGTGATGTGGAGCTTTTTCGCCATGATCAGCTGGCCGTCCTTGCCGGTGATACCGATGGCCTTGCCGCCGGCGTGGTTGATCATGCTGACGATTTCCTTGTTGACCGAGGCGCCGAGCACCATTTCCACCACATCCATGGTGCGGCTGTCGGTGACGCGCATGCCGTCGACGAATTCCGACTGGATGTCCAGGGCCTTGAGCAGTTCGCCGATCTGCGGTCCGCCGCCGTGGATCACCACCGGGTTCATGCCCACCAGCTTCATCAGCACGATATCGCGGGCAAAGCTTTTCTTCAGTTCATCGCCCTCCATGGCATTGCCGCCGAACTTGACGACGATGGTCTTGCCGGTGAAGCGCTGGATATAGGGCAGGGCCTCGGTGAGCACGCCTGCGGTGTTGATGGCATCGGTACGGGACAGGGACATGGCTGATGGTTTTCCTCAACAAATAGTGGCGACAGGCCCTAGAAATCCAGGGCCAGATGGTGATCGAGCTTGAGCAGCTGTGTCCTGAAGGTGGCCTGGATGCGCTCGAGGGCGGCCTGGTTGTCGGCTTCAAAACGCAGGGTCAGTGCCGGGGAAGTGTTGGATGCCCGGATCAGCCCCCAGCCATCGGGATATTCTACCCGAATGCCATCGATGGCAACCGCTGTGCCCCCGGCAAAGTCGCCGGCCAGGCGCAGGGCTTCGACAAACGCGAATTTCGCCTCGTCATCGACGGCGACCTTGATCTCGGCGGTGGTGATGTAAGTGGGGAAGGACGCCATCAGGCTGTCGAGTGTCTGCTCGCTGACGGTCAGGATTTCCAGCAGTCGCGCCGCGGCGTAGAGGCCGTCGTCAAAGCCGTACCAGCGGTCGTTGAAGAACAGGTGCCCGCTGAACTCGCCGCCCACCGGCGCGCCGCTTTCGGCGATCTTGTTGCGCATATGGGCGTGGCCGGTCTTCCACATCACCGGGTTGCCGCCGAGGCTGCGCACCAGGTCGGGCAGGCGGCGCGAGCATTTGACATCGAACACCACGTCGGCGCCCGGGTGGCGCATCAGTATGTCCTTGACGAAGATCATCATCAACTCGTCGGGCCACACGATGCGGCCGCTGCCGGCAACCGCCACCAGGCGGTCGCCATCGCCGTCGAAGGCAACGCCGAGATCGGCCCCTTCGCGATGGACGGTGGCGATCAGGTCGCTGAGGTTGGCGCTGATGGTGGGATCGGGGGGGTGGTTGGGAAAGTTGCCGTCGACGGTGCAGAACAGCTCGATCACGGTGCACCCGAGGCGACGGAACAGTTCGGCGGCCACCAGGCTGGTGACACCGTTGCCGCAGTCGACCACCACCCTGGCTCCGGCGAGCGGCCGGATATCCCTGATCAGCGCATCCAGATAGGCCTCGGTGACGCCGGTGCGGGTTTCCTGCCCATCGCCGCTCAGCCAGAGCTGGTCTTCCATGCGGTCATGGAGATCGAGGATTTCGGCGCTGCTCAGCACATGGTTGTCGAAGATGATCTTGAAACCGTTGTCCTGGACGGGATTGTGGCTCGCGGTCACCATGACCCCGGAGCAGGATTCGGCGAGTTGTTGCAGCGCGAAGTTGAGCACCGGGGTCGGCACCATGCCGATGTTGATGACGTCGCAGCCACTGGCGAGGATGCCGCGGATCAGCGCGGCGCCGAGCAGGGGGCTGGAGATGCGGCCATCGGTGGCCACCACCAGGGTATCCTCGCCCCGCTCGAGGGCCAGGGTGCCGAGCACTCTGCCGAGAGCGTCGGCGAATTCCCCGGTGATTTCGCTGCCGGCCTTGCCGCGAATGTCGTAGTTGCGGAATACCCGGCGCGGGTAGCGATAGTCGGGTTTCAGGCGGCCGCGATTGGCGGCGACCGAGGGCAGCGGATCGAGATAGCTGGTGGCCTCGCGGATAAAGTGCTCGGTAAACAGGTCATCGCGGGGGTCGAGGCGGGCCTTGTGGCCGGAGTTCCCCTGCTGGCGGATCCGCAGGTTGAATTTGAGCAGCAGCGCGGCAAGCAGCAGGGCCAGGCTCCACAGCCCGATCAGCGCCGCGCTGGCCAGGGCCTTCGGCCGCGGGATCGCCGCGATCAGGGGCGCCGTGGCGTCCACCTGGATGAACCAGTTGGGCACCGCCGTGCCGTGAGCGGCCGTGGCGCCGTCAACCGGGGCCGGGCCCAGGGCCAACAGCTCGCCGGTCTTGCCACTCTCCACTCGTTGCCGCAGGGCGATGTGATCGCGGCCGTCGCTGAGGCGGTGAATGCCGTCGCGCAGCGGGGCCAGTGGTATCCGCGCCAGCAGGGCGCCGGCGACGGTGCCGTCTGTCGTCACCGGGCGGGCGATGAAAATATCCCACTGGTCGACCAGTGCCGCTCGGGGCGGTGGCGAGGCGCCGGCGATGGCCTGCTCGTAGAGCGCCTCGGCGAGATAGTTGCCCTTGAGTGGAAAGTTGTCCGGGGTGGTGCCGAGCAGAAAGAGTTCGCCGACGCTGGCGTGCTGTTGGCGGACACTGGCCTGCCACTGCTCGCGGCGGTCGGCGCCGGCCGCCGGGGACGGCGCCGCGCGCAGGGCGGCGACGGCGTCGTCGTCAGCGGCCAACTGGTCGAGGATGGCCAGCTCGGCGCCGATGTAGGCGTCGACCCGGCCGGCGTAACCGGCCGCCCTGGCCGCCAGGGTGTCGTCCAGGGCGGCCCGCAGCGGGGCATCGACGAGTCGCGCTCGCAGCAGCGGGGTGGCGATGGTGGCTGCGAAGAGTATCAGCAGCAGCGCGCCGATGCACCAGCGGGGCAGGTGGGGGGCGTTCGCCAGTAATCCCTGTTTCAATGGTTGCTGTCCTTTCCGTGGTCTCTGTTCAGTGGGTGGTGCATCGGGGGATACGAGGAAACTAGAGCCACACGGCAAGGCGCTTGATCAGTTCTCGCGCCAGTTGGTTTTTGTCCATGATGGGCAACAGTTCGGCGCCATCGCGATTGACCAGAAGGACCTGATTATCGTCACTGTTGAAGCCGATATCACTGCGGGAGACGTCGTTGGCGATCACCGCGTCCAGGCGCTTGGCGCTGAGCTTGGCCCGGGCGTGGGCTTCCAGGTCCTGGGTTTCCGCGGCAAAACCCACGGTCAGCGGGCGCTTGGCCAGGGCCGACACCGCGGCGATGATATCCGGGTTCTTCTCCAGCTCGATGGTCATGGTTTCGGTATTTTTCTTGATCTTGTGGGTGGCGCTCAGCCGCGGCCTGTAGTCGGCGACGGCGGCCGAGCCGATGAACAGATCGCACTCCGCCACCGCCGCCAGGGTGGCGTCCAGCATCTCCTGTGCCGAGACGACGTCCACCCGGCGCACCCGGTCGGGGGTGGGCAGGCTGGTGGGGCCGCTGATCAGCCAGGTCTCGGCCCCTGCTTCGGCGGCGGCCCGGGCCAGGGCGTAACCCATCTTGCCGGAGCTGTGGTTGGAGATATAGCGCACCGGATCTATGGCTTCCCGGGTGGGGCCGGCGGTGATCACCACTTTCCTGCCGCTCAGAACGCCGGAACTCAGCAGGGCTTCGGCAGCGGCGACGATTGCCAGCGGTTCCAGCATGCGCCCGGGGCCGATATCGCCGCAGGCCTGGCTGCCGGCGTCGGGCCCGAGGATCGCGAAACCCCGGGAGCGGAGCAGCGCCAGATTGTGGGCCGTGCTGTCCTTGCTCCACATGCCCTGGTTCATGGCCGGCGCCAGCGCAATGGGGGCGGGTGTCGCCAGGCAGATGGCGAGCAGCAGATTGTCGGCCACACCGCAGGCCAGCTTGGCGAGGAAGTCGGCGGTGGCGGGGGCGATGATCATCAACTCGGCCCAGCGCGCCAGTTCGATATGGCCCATCGCCGCCTCGGCGGCGGGATCGAGAAGATCGCAATGGACAGGGTTGCCGGACAGGGCCTGGAAGGTCAGCGGGGTGATGAATTCGGTTGCCGCCGGCGTCATCGCCACCCGTACCGTGGCGCCGGCATCCTGGAGGCGCCGCACCAGGTCGGCACTTTTGTAGGCGGCGATACCACCGGTGACCCCGAGCAGGATTCGTTTGTTGGCCAGTGAACCCATAATAGACTGCCTTAAACTGCGGTGAGGCGCTAAGATACCACCGCGCCCGCATTTTTCGAAGACAAGGACTGTTGGAGATCAGATCATATGGGAATCAAGGATTGGCCCGAGGGGGAGCGCCCGCGGGAAAAACTGCTCGCGCGGGGAGCCGCATCGCTTTCCGACGCCGAGTTGCTGGCGATCTTTTTGCGCACCGGGATTCGCGGCCTGTCGGCGGTGGATCTGGCGCGGCAACTGATCAGCCGGTTCGGCGGTCTGGGCATGTTGCTCGCCGCCGACGCCGGGGCGTTCTGCGCCACCCGGGGGCTCGGCGAAGCGAAATATGCCCAGTTGCAGGCGGTGATGGAACTCGCCCGTCGCCACCTGGGTGAACAACTGCGCAGGGATTCGGTGTTTACCGAGCCCGCCACGGTGATCCGGTATGTGCAGGCGGTTCTCGCCGGACGCCGCCAGGAAGTGTTTGTCGCCCTGTTTCTCGACAGCCAGCACCGGCTGATCGCCAGCGAGGAGATGTTCTTCGGCACCATCGATGGCGCCAGTGTCTACCCGCGCGAAGTGGTGCGCCGGGCCCTGCACCACAATGCATCGGCGTTGATCTTTGCCCATAATCACCCGTCCGGAGTGGCCGAGCCGAGCCGTGACGACGCCGTCATCACCCGCCGTCTCAAGGAGGCGCTGGCCTTGGTGGACACCAGGGTGCTGGATCACATCGTGGTGGGGGCCGGTTGCGCGGTGTCGATGGCGGAAAGAGGGCTGTTGTAACAAGATTTTTGCTGCGAAATTTGATTTTGGGGCCGTGCTCTGGTATAAAACGCGCCTCTTTACGGGGTCCCCCGTGTATTTTCCGTGTCCTTGCCGAGGGTTGGCAGGGTAAACCGGTCGGTGCGAGCCGGCCAACAGGCTTGTAGAGGCAGCATCATGTCCAGAGTATGTCAGGTCACCGGCAAAAAGCCGATGTCCGGAAACAATGTATCCCACGCGCTCAACAGAACCCGTCGCCGTTTCGTGCCCAACCTGCACGCCCATCGGTTCTGGGTCGAATCCGAGAAGCGTTTCGTCAAGCTTCGCGTATCCAGCAAGGGTCTGCGCACCATCGACAAGCACGGTATCGAAAAAGTGCTGGCCGACATCCGCAGCCGCGGCGACAAGGTTTAAGGAGAGCTGAACCATGGCAAAATCAAACCGCGACAAGATCAAGCTGGTTTCCAGCGCCGGTACTGGTCACTACTACACCACCACCAAGAACAAGCGCACCAAGCCCGAGAAGCTGGAGCTGAAGAAGTACGACCCCGTGGTTCGCCAGCATGTGGTCTACAAGGAAGCCAAGATCAAGTAGCGGCCGGCCTTCCGGCTCGGCCGGGGCTGCGCTGCTAAGCTTTTATCCATAGAAAAGCTTCACCCATAAAAAACCCGGTTTAAACCGGGTTTTTTATGGGTGTCTTTCCTGGGGAAAGAGGGCGCGTCTAGCGCCTCTTGGTAGAGAGCGAGATGTCGTAGACACCCGCCGCGCGAGCCTGGTCGGAGATTTGCACGAAGACCTCGGTCTTGGCTTTGGGGCTGGCGTTGATGATGACTTTGGCTTGCGGGTTTTCCGCATGGATCCTTTCGACGTTGGCGCGTATCGAGCGAACATCGATACGACGTCCGTCGAGGGAGATTTCGCCATTTTCACTGACCTGGAAAACGATATTCTTGTTTTCGAGGCTTAGCGGAGGTTGATCCGTCGTTGGCGGACGGCTGACATCGATACCGGACTCTTTGACGAAGGAAGCGGTCACGATGAAAAAGATCAGCATGATGAACACGACGTCCAGCATCGGTGTCAGATCGATTTCCGACTCTTCCTGTTGGGCCCGGCGTTTTCCTAAGGCCATAAATTCTACCCCTGTAATTCTAAAAAGCGGCAATCATACCGGGTTCTCCGGAGCTTGCCCATGGTTTGAGACCTATGCTTTACCATTCCTGGAGGCCGTTGCTCCTGTGCTTTACGCGCGCTAGTATGCCGCCAATTATACCCGATGAGAAGTGCTGTGCCCGAATTGCCTGAAGTGGAAACGACATTGCGAGGAATCCTGCCTCATGTAAAAGGGCAGCGGGTGGCAGGGTTCGAAGTGCGCAATCCCAGGTTGCGCTATCCGGTGCCGGTAGGGCTGGGCGAACAACTAAGCGGGGCCATTATCGAGGATATTGTCCGCCGGGGCAAATACCTGCTGTTCCGGATTGCCGACGGCCACCTGCTGGTCCATCTCGGCATGTCCGGCAGCTTGCGTCTGGTGACGGCCGGCGCGCCGCTGGGAGCCCACGATCATGTCGACCTGCGCCTGTCATCCGGCAGGATACTGCGCTACAGCGATCCGCGCCGCTTCGGGATGTGGTTGTGGCACAACGGCGACCCGGGCGAGCATTTTCTTCTTCGTCAGCTCGGCCCGGAGCCGCTGGAGGCGGATTTCACCGCCGAGGCGCTGTGGCGGCGCTCCCGCCGGCGGGATGTGGCGGTCAAGAGCTTCATCATGGACAGCAAGGTGGTGGTGGGGGTGGGCAACATCTACGCCAATGAAGCCCTCTACCTGGCGGGTATCCACCCGCTGCGGTCGGCGGGACGCATTTCGCTTGCCCGCTACCAGCGTCTTCACGGCGCCGTTCGCGAGGTGCTGGCGGGCGCCATTGCCCAGGGTGGCACCACGTTGCGGGATTTCGTCGGCGGTGATGGCGCGCCCGGCTATTTCGCCCAGTCGCTGAAGGTGTACGGCCACGGCGGCGGGCCTTGCCCGGGCTGTGGCCAGTCCCTGCGGGAGGTGCGGCTGGCCCAGCGGACGACCGTCTACTGCCCGCGGTGCCAGCGCTGACAGGCGTCAGTGATCGCCGCTGAACTTGTCGCGCAGCGCCGCGGCCACCGAGGAGTGGACGAATGGCGAAATATCGCCGCCGAGGGAGGCGATCTCGCGGACCAGGGATGACGAGATATAGGAGAGTTTCTCAGCCGGGGTGAGGAAGATGGTCTCCGCTTCGTGGGCCAGGGCGCGGTTCATGTTCGCCAACTGAAATTCGTATTCGAAGTCCGACACTGCGCGCAGCCCGCGAAGGATGGCGGTGGCCTTGCGGTCCTGGGCGAAGTTCACCAACAGGTAGTCGAAGCCGACCACTTCGACATTGCTGAGGTGGGCGAGCGCGGTGCTGGCGAGAGTGATGCGCTCGTTCAGGGAGAACAGGGGATTTTTCTTTTCGCTCTTGGCAATCGAGACGATCACGTTGTCGAACAGTTTGCAGGCGCGTTCCACCAGGTCGACATGACCATTGGTGATGGGATCGAATGTGCCGGGATAGACGACGGTTTTCATGGCGTGGCTCTCTCCTGGGGCCGCAGATGGTACACAATTAGCCCTCCGGCCTCAATTGCGAGTCCTTCCCCGGGCGAGCCCCCGGCGATAGAGCAATGAGCTTGCAGCTGATGTTGCCTGTCCGCTTTTCCCGCCGCGGGTGCCAGTCCGCCGGCAGGGGCGGATGTGCGTTCGCCGGCGTTTCGATGTAGACCAGGCCGTCGGCGGCGAGCAGGGCCCTGCTGGCGATCAGTTCGACGGTCGGCGCCAGCAGATCGCTGGCAAAGGGCGGGTCGAGGAAGATGATGTCGAAGGGCGGGCTGTCCGCCGCCTGTTCCAGCCAGTGGATGATGCTGGTGTTGGCCAGTATCGCGCCCTCCGCGCCGAGCAGCGCTGCGGAAGCCTGCAACTGCTGAAAGACCGCGCGGTCGCTTTCCACCATGACGACTGCTTTGGCGCCTCTGGACAAGGCCTCGAAGCCGAGCGCCCCGGAGCCGGCGAAGGCATCCAGGCAGCGGCTGCCGGCGATGCGGGGGCCGATCCAGTTGAACAGGGTCTCGCGGATGCGATCGCCGGTGGGCCGCAGGCCCGCCGCGTCGGGAAAGGACAGGCGCCTGCCTCGCCACTGGCCGGCGATGATGCGAAGTCGGTTGCGGCTCTCCCTGGCCGGCTGTTTGTGTCTGGCTTTCAAGAATCGTGGCGCTCGGGTTCGGGTTGCGAGTCTGTGGTGCGGCGCCCCCGGGTGTCGATATCGGGCTGCGGTTCATCCCGCCGAAGTGGTAGGATACACCGCTTTCACAGTAGCCAGGTATTGGTGTCCATGACCGACGATATCGACAGCGGCGACAGCAGCCAGCCGAGAAAGGCCGGGTTTTTCGCCCGCTTCCAGAAAAATCGCGACAATGGTGCCGTTGCCGATCCGGAAGCGGCGTCACCGGCGGCGGGGCCGGCGGCAGCGGAATCGGGACCTGGCCAAGCCGGGGACGAGCCCCGGGGGGCCCCGGCAACGGAACAGCCGGGCCGGCTGCGGCGGCTGTTTTCGCTGGGCGGCAAGGACGAACAGGACACCCCCGCCCCTGTCGAATCCGTCGCGACCACGCCCCGGGACAAGCCCATGGGCCGCATTCGCCGAGCCCTGGCGCGCACCGGCCGCGGCATCGGCAATGTGTTTCTCGGCAGGAAGGCCATCGACGATGACCTGCTCGAGCAACTCGAAACCCAGCTGCTCACCGCCGACCTCGGCATCGATGTCACCACCGAGGTGATCAGGAGCCTGACCGACCGGGTGCGGCGCAAGGAGCTCGACGACGTGGACGCCTTGCACAAGGCTCTCAACGACATTCTGGTGGCTATCCTCCGGCCCTGTGAACAGGCCTTGGACCTGGCGGGGAGCAAGCCCCGGGTGTTGCTGGTGGTCGGCGTCAACGGGGTGGGCAAGACCACCACCATCGGCAAGCTGGCCCACCAGCTGATGGCCGATGGGCGCTCGGTCATGCTCGCGGCCGGCGATACCTTCCGCGCCGCCGCGGTGGAGCAGTTACAGGTCTGGGGGGAGCGCAACGGCGTGCCGGTGATTGCCCAGCACAGCGGTGCCGACAGCGCCTCGGTGATCTACGATGCCGTGGAATCCGCCCGGGCGCGGGGCGTGGATGTGCTGATTGCCGACACCGCCGGGCGGCTCCACACCAAGAGCAATCTCATGGAAGAGCTGCGCAAGATCAAGCGGGTGCTGGGCAAGCTCGATGGCAGCGCCCCCCACGAGGTGCTGCTGGTGCTCGATGCCGGCACTGGTCAGAACGCGGTGGTCCAGATGCAGCAGTTCCACGAGGCCGTCGGCGTGACCGGGGTCGCCCTCACCAAGCTTGACGGCACCGCCAAGGGCGGCGTGATTTTCGCCCTGTGCCGGCGCTTCGGCGTGCCAGTGCGCTATATCGGCGTCGGTGAAGGGGTGGAGGATCTGCAGCCTTTTCGCGCCGAGCAGTTTGTCAGCGCATTGTTGCAGCAGGACGAAGGCTGACCGGGTAGCTTGCGATGATCCGCTTCGAGAATGTCAGCAAGCGTTATCCCGGAGGGCACGAAGCCCTGTCCAATCTCAGCCTCGACCTGGCGGCCGGGGAGTTTGCGTTTCTGACCGGCCACTCGGGCGCCGGCAAAAGCACGCTGCTCAAGTTGATCATGCTGATGGAGCGGCCCACCGCCGGCCAGGTGCTGATCAACGGCAAGAACCTCGGCCGTCTCCATGCCAGCCAGGTGCCGTACTACCGGCGCCGGGTCGGCGTGGTGTTCCAGAACCATCATCTGCTCTTCGATCGCAGTGTTTTCGACAACGTAGCCCTGCCGCTGCAGGTATCCGGGCATCCCCGCGAGGAGATCGCCAAGCGGGTGCGGGCGGCGCTCGACAAGGTGGGCTTGCTGGGCAGGGAGGGCCAGAACCCCATTACGCTGTCCAGTGGCGAGCAGCAGCGGGTGGGGATTGCCCGGGCAGTGGTGCACAAGCCCCGCATCCTGCTGGCGGACGAGCCTACCGGTAACCTGGACCCGGAGCTGTCGGCGGAGATCATGAACCTGTTTCGGGATTTCAACCGGGTGGGCGTCACCGTGCTGATCGCCACCCACGATATCGCCCTGATCACGCCCATGGGTTGTCGGGAGCTTCACCTCCACGACGGCCGTCTGGTTGGAGGCCGGGATGACAGCTAAGCCTGTATCCCGGAGCGGCGGCAGGAAGACTGCGCCAGGTGGTCGCCAGCGGCGGGGGGCGAGCGGTGCCAGGGCGCAGTTGCGGCAGTTGCTGGCCAGTTATGTTCGCCATCACCGCGAAACGGTGGCTGCCAGCTTGGCGAGGTTGGCCGCCACCCCGCTGCAGACGCTGATGACCATGCTGGTGGTGGCCATCGCGCTGGCCCTTCCCGCCAGCCTGTACACCGCGGTCGACAACCTCCGCCAGCTGGGCGGGGAAGTCGAATTCAATACCCGGATGACGGTGTTCCTGCGCCATGATTTGACGCCGCAGGATATCGACACCCTGCTTGCCGCCCTGGGCGATATGGCGCATATCGAGGCCGCCACCCTGGTGACGCCGGAGGAGGCGCTGGCCGAGTTCAGCGAGACGTCGGGCTTTGGCGATGTCCTCGACCTGCTCGACGACAACCCGCTGCCGGCAGTGCTGCTGGTGGTGCCGGCGGCGGAAGCGAGCGCCAGTCCCGACGTCGCCGAGGCCCTGACACGGGCCATTGCCCGACAGCCCCAGGTGGACGATGTGGCGGTCGATCTCGCCTGGCTGCAGCGCCTGCAGGCGCTGCTCGATATCGGCCACCGCCTGGTCTACGCCATGGGGGCGGCTCTGGGCATCGGTGTCGTGGTGATCATGGGCAATACCATTCGTCTCGCCATCGAGAGTCGCCGCGATGAGATCGTGGTAGTCAAGCTGATTGGCGGCACCGATCGCTACGTGCGCCGCCCTTTCCTTTATGGGGGGTTGTGGTTCGGCTTTGGCGGCGGTCTGCTCGCCTGGCTGCTGGTCTGGCTGGGGGTGCTGCTGGTGGGTGGCACGGTGGGCCAGTTGGCGGTGCTCTACCAGAGTGGCTTCGCCATTTCCGGCCCCGGCTTCGGCGCCCTTCTGCTGTTGCTGTCGGGCGGTGCCCTGCTGGGCTCCCTGGGGGCCTGGATCGCGGTTTCCCAGCATCTCAGGCATATCGAGCCGGAGTGATAAAGACCATCTAAAACAGCCGGTTAGTTGAACTTTTCGCAAATATGGACATCCAAATGCAAACTGTTAAACTAGCTTCACATCCTAGTTAGAGGCCCGTATGAAAAAAAGTTTACAACCTGTGGCGATGCTGTCTCCCGGTGAGAATCTTGCGTCCTACATGCAGGGTGTCAACGCCATACCTATCCTCAGCGTCGAGGAAGAAGGCGCGCTCGCCGATCGACTTTACTACCACAATGATCTCGATGCCGCCCGCAGCCTGGTATTGTCCCACCTGCGCTTCGTGGTTCATATCGCCCGTTCCTACAACGGTTACGGCCTGCCGCTGGCCGACCTGATCCAGGAAGGCAATGTGGGCCTGATGAAGGCGGTCAAGCGCTTCAATCCGGAGAAAGGCGTGCGCCTGGTGTCGTTTGCCGTGCACTGGATCAAGGCCGAGATACACGAATACATCCTGCGCAACTGGCGCATCGTCCGGGTGGCCACCACCAAGGCCCAGCGCAAACTGTTCTTCAACCTGCGCAGCGCCAAGAAAGGCCTGGCCTGGCTCAACAACGAGGAAGCCGCGGCGGTCGCCCAGGACCTCGGTGTCGAGGTCGCCCACGTGCGCGAGATGGAGCAGCGGCTGTCGGCCCGGGATACCGCCTTCGATGCTCCCGATGACGATGATGACAACGCCTGGCAGGCCCCGGTCCACTACCTGGAGGACCGCCGCGCCGACCCGGCCCTGCAACTGGAAGAGGCCGATTGGAGGGAAACCAGCCACGACCGGCTGTTCGAGGCGCTGTCCGATCTCGATGAGCGCAGTCGCGATATCCTCCAGCAGCGCTGGCTCAACGACGACAAGGCCACCCTGCACGATCTTGCCGACCAGTACGGCATCTCCGCGGAGCGGATCCGCCAGATCGAGCAGAACGCCATGAAAAAGGTCCGTATGGCCATGGAAGCCTGACCGGCGCCCGCTTGTCACAGCCATACCATCGGGGAAAGCCGCAGATTCGCGGCTTTTCCATTTCTGCCGGACCTGACCGACCGAGGCTCACCATGTCGAAACCCCTGGGAATCCTTGCCGCCGCCAGCGGCCTCGTCGCCGTTGTGTGCGGTGCTTTTGGCGCTCACGGCCTCAAGGCCAGCCTGTCGCCGGCGATGCTGGCAACCTGGGAAACCGCCGTCAGTTACCAGTTCTATCACACCCTGGCGTTATTGACACTGGCGTTGTCTCCACTGGCCGCGACGACCTCGGGGCGACTTGCCGGATGGTTGTTCGTCGCCGGCACGGCGATCTTCTCCGGCAGCCTCTATATCCTGGTATTGCTCGGCATGCCCTGGCTGGGGATGGTCACCCCGATAGGTGGCGTACTGCTGATAATCGGCTGGGCCGCCCTGCTGCTGGCGTTTGCCCGCCGCCACGGCAGCGACCACTGAGGCCGGGGGATGGAGGATATTCGCCCGGAATTCAACAAGAAATCCATTCGCAGCTACGTGGTGCGGGCAGGCCGCATGACCGAGGGCCAGCGCCGCGCCTTCGACGATCACTGGCCGGACTACGGCCTCAGCCTGTTCTCCGGTCCCGTCGACTGGACGGCGGTGTTCGGCCGCAGCGCCCCGGTGGTGCTGGAAATCGGTTTTGGCATGGGCGATTCGCTGCTGGCGATGGCCGAGGCGGAGCCGGACAAGGATTTCGTCGGCATCGAGGTCCACCCCCCCGGGGTGGGGCGCTTGATCAATAACGCCGGGGAGGCAGGCATCGGCAACCTCCGGGTGTACATGGCCGACGCCATCGATGTCATCGACGATTGCATTGCCGACGGCAGCCTCGCCCGGATCCAGGTGTATTTTCCCGATCCCTGGCACAAGAAAAAACACAACAAGCGGCGGATCATCCAGCCGGCCTTTGTGGCGAAGCTTCGCGGCAAGCTCGAAATCGGTGGCCTGCTGCACTTGGCCACAGACTGGCAGGACTACGCCGAGGCGATGCTCGAGGTGATGACCGCCGCCGAGGGTTACGCCAATGTCGATCCCGCGGGCGGCTATGTGCCGCGACCTGAGTTTCGCCCGGTGACCAAGTTCGAAAAGCGCGGTGAGCGACTCGGGCACGGCGTCTGGGACCTGTTGTTCCGACGCTGCGCCTGACCCCGGATATGAACCCCACCTGGCTTTTGTTGTCCCCTGTGGCCGGTGGGCGGAATGAGTTACCATGACAATCAACCATAACGGTGTTTAAGGAACCCTGCATATGAAAGTAAATAAACTGGCTGCGGTAGTAGCTTTGGCGGTGCTCGTCACGGGCTGTGAGAAAGTGTCCGAAGGCAAAATGGATGGTGCGGTGGACATCTCCACCAAGGAACAGAAGCTGAGCTATATCTTTGGCCAGAATATCGGCGGCCAGTTCAAGGCAGAGGGCATGACCGTCGATGTCGCGGCGTTTTCCGCCGGTGTTCAGGATGCGCTCAGCGATGCGGAGCCGAAACTTGCCCAGGACGACGTGATCGCCGTGCTGGAATCCTTCCAGCAGGAACAGATCGCCCAGCGCGAAGCTGAAAACAGCGCTCTGGCCGAGAAGAACAAGGCCGAAGGCGATACCTTCCTTGCCGAGAATGGCAAGAAGGATGACGTGGTCACACTCGAGAGCGGCCTGCAGTACAGGATCGTCGAGGAAGGGGAAGGCGGTTCACCGGGCCCGGAAGATACGGTCGAGGTCCACTATACCGGTACGCTGATCGACGGCACCGAGTTCGATAGCTCGCACCGGCGCGGGGTTCCCGCCACATTTGGTGTCAACCAGGTGATCCCCGGCTGGACCGAGGCCCTGCAGTTGATGAAGGAAGGCGCCAAATGGGAGTTGTTCATCCCGCCGAGCCTGGCCTATGGCCCGGGCGGCACCGGCGGCCCCATCGGTCCCAACCAGACGCTGATCTTCGAAGTGGAACTGCTCAAGTCTTCGGTAGAGGAATAAGCCTCAGCAGCGGGAGCGGCGCCCCAGCCCGGCGCTGATCTCCTTTCGGCTCCCACGTGTCAGTGTGGGAGCCTACCCTCCTTCCCATCCTCCAAGGATATGCATCAGCAGCGGCAGTGCCAGGGCGGTCAACAGGCCGGTGAGGCCCATGGCGAGACTGGCGAAGGCGCCGCAGCGGGGGCTGATTTCGAAGGCCCGGGCGGTACCTGCGCCGTGGGCGTTGACGCCCAGGGCGACGCCGAGGATACGTTCGTCGCCGATCCCCAGCAGTCTGAGCAGCGGTTCCGCCACCATCACCCCCACGACACCGGTGAAGATCACCAGGCCCGCCGCCAACGGGGCGATAGCGCCGATGGTCTCGGCGACACCCAGGGCGATCGGGGTGCTCACCGATTTGGTGGCCACCGACGACAGTATCTCCCTGCCGCCGAGCGCCGCCGCCAGGCCGATGGCAACCACTGGTGCTATCACCGCGCCGCCCGCGATGGCGACCACCAGTGGGGTCAGTACCGCTCTAAGGCGGCGCAGCTCGTGGTGCAGGGGCAGCGCCAGGGCCACAGTGGCCGGGCCCAACAGCCAGTAGAAGGGCGCCGAATAGCGGCGGAAGCTGGCGTAATCCGGGTAGACCGCGAACACGATCAGCGCCAGCAGCAGGCCGCCGCTCAATAGCGGATGGAGGATCGGCAGGTGCCCGGAAGCGACGAACAGCCGCAGTGCCAGCAGGTAGACCGCGACCACCAGGGCGGTAGTGGCGATAATCGCCAAGCCGCTGTCGAGCACTTCAGCCATGGCGCCGGCCTGTCAGCAGCCACCTCATCAGCAGCGCCGTGAGCGCGATCGACAACGGCGTGGCGACGGCGATGGCGGCGGCGATAGCCAGCCAGTGGCGGGTGAGCAGATCGCCGAGAAAGAACATGCCGACCGCGGCGGGCAGGAACAGCAGCGACAGGTAGCGGATCAGCTGGAAGGCGGAAGCCGCGAGCCAGGGGCGGTGGTCGGTGTCGATCAGCTGCAGGGCGAGCAGCAACAGAAAAAGGCCGGCCACGGGCCCGGGTACTGGCACCCCCCCGAACCGCACCAGTGCTTCACCGAGCCCCTGGAACAGTACCAGTACGCTCAATCCTTGCAGCAGTTCAACGGCACGTTTCATTGCCGGCTGTGACGGGTCGGGCGCGCCACCTGCCACAGCGACAGCAGGATGATGACGGCGAAGCACATCAGCAGCCAGCCGGGGATGCTGATGCCGAACAGAGACCAGTCGACCTTGGCGCAATTGCCGTCGCCCTTGAGCAAAAGCGGCAATACCTCGGCAAAGGAGAAGCTGTCGAACAGGAAATCGGCGGGCGGACCGCAGGCCGGTACCTGGTCTTCCGGCAGGCTCTGCAGCCACAGCTGGCGGATGGAGAAGCCGCCGCCGCCAGCGGCGGCGAGCGCGGTCGCGATGCCGTAGCCGCGGATGCCGGCGAGGCCTGGATTGTGAAGCGCGGCAAGCAGGGCCACGACGCCGGCGGCGATCACGAATACCCGCTGGACTATGCACAGATAACAGGGCACCAGGTTCATGACGTATTGCATGTACAGCGCAATGGCCATCAGGCCGCCACAGCCGAGGGCGATCAGCAGGAAGATTTGGCGGGAACTGGGCGTTGTCATGGTCGGGATTCCTGTGGGGCGGCGTGGTGGGCGAATTCTATCAGGTCTGTCATCAGGGTTTCGAAATCCTGCTGGAGACGGACCCGCTCGGCGTCGAGTGCCGGCCAGGCATCGCCCAGGGCTACCTGGTGGCGCAGGCGCTTGCCGACATTGTCGAGCACGGTGGGCACCGCATCGGGCAAACGATAGCTTTCCAGCCAGTGGACTTGTGGGGCGACCTGGCAAAAGTGCAGGGCCCGGGCCGGCAGGATGGCCTGGTGGCGGGCCAGGTGACGGTAGAAGTCTTGGCAAAATTCCGCCAGCGGCGTGTCGTGAAAATCGCCCCAGCGACGGGCCAGCAGGTGGTCGAAATAGATGTCGAGCAGTATCCCGCGGTAGCGCCGCCACTGTGCGGGGAGGCGGTTGGTGGCGCTGACGAACGCCGGATGGCGGTCGGTGATCACGTCGATCCTGCGATGCAGGCGAATGCCGTGTTCGATGCGGGGCGGCAGCTCGCCGCGCAGCGGACCCTTGACGAAATCTCCGAGCAGCCCGCCCACCTGGACATCGCGGTCGGGACCGGACAGCAGCAGGTGGGCGAGATAGTTCACGGGTTGTATTGGTTGTAATAGGTGGCGAGAAACTCGTCGAAGTCGAGGCTGTCACTGGCCTCGATGGCGGCCTGGTCGGCGATCGACTTGCCGGCCAGTTGCTGATAGAAGTCGGCGACAGCGGGATCCAGCTCGCCGTCGAGGAAATACTCCTGCAAGGCCCGGGCGTGGTGCAGGCCCAGTTGCAGGTAGCTGATTTCCTCGCGCCGCATGATATCGAGGACCTGGGCCGACGGGGTTTGCGCCGGATCGCCGAGGCGCTGTTCGAGGGCGGCGAGGGCGGCGCCATGGCAATCCGTACCGGTGGCGTCATCGAGCAGTTGCGCGACCGGGGCCATGGCGGCGAACAGCTCGTTGCCCCACTCGCCGACACTGCCGTGGCCACCGTTGCGCTTGAGCCGCAGCTGTGGATCGCGGCCGCGGTAGACGATCAGTTTCTGGTTGTCGAGGATGTCGCGATATTCACGGTCGTCGGTGGGCGGGCTGTCCGCCATCAGACAGTAAAGCAGGAAGACATCGAGGAAGTGGATTTGCTGGGCGTCGATGCCCACCGGGGTAAAGGGGTTGAGGTCGATACAGCGCACCTCGATGTACTCCACGCCGCGTTCGGTGAGCGCCTTGATGGGCGTTTCGCCCGGGCGGGTGGTGCGCTTGGGGCGGATGGTGCTGTAGAACTCGTTCTCGATCTGCAGCAGATGGGTGCTCAGTTGCCGGTATTCGCCCCGCTCATCCTTGAGACCGATGGTTTCGTAAGGCGGATAAGGCTGGGTGAGGGCGTTGCGCAGCGTCTCGATATAGCTGTCGACATTGTTGTAGCACACGGTGAGGGATTCCTGGGCACTGCTCTGGTACCCCAGGTCGCCCATCCGCAGCGAGGTGGCGAATGGCGTGTGGAGGCTGTGATCGCTGCCGCCGATCGGCTCCAACTGGTGTTCCATGTTGTTGACGTAGGAGCGGCACACCGCCGGTGCGGCGCCGAACAGGTACAACAGCAGCCAGGTATTGCGGCGAAAATTGCGAATCAGGTGGAAGTAGCGCTGGGTCTTGTAGCTGTGGAAGCTCTGGCTGTCGTTGCTCGCGGTTTGCAGCAGGCTCAGGCATTCGTCGGGCACCGACCAGTTGTAATGGATGCCGGCGATGGTCTGCATCACCCGCCCGTAACGATGGCCAAGGCCGAGACGATAGATCTTTTTCATCCTGCCGATATTGGAGCTGCCGTAATCCGCCACCGGCACCTGGCTTTCGCCGCCGACGGCACAGGGCATGCTGTGGACCCACAGCATTTCATCGCCGAGATTGCGGTAGATGAAGCGGTGGATGTCGGTGAGGGTACCGAGCAGCTCGGCTACGCTGGTCACCGGCGGGGTGATCATCTCCAGCAGGGCCTCGGAGTAATCCGTGGTGATCCGCGGGTGGGTCAGCGCCGAACCCAGGGCTCTGGGGTGCGGGCTCTGGGCCAGCTGACCATCGTCGGTGACTCGCAGGCTTTCCTTTTCCAGGCCGCGCTTGATGGCGGTGAGCAGCAGGCGGTTTTCCGGGGCGGAAAGAATCCGCAGGGCTTGATTGAAATCGGACACGGAGTTTCCTGAGAGGTAGTGGAGGTCAGACAGCGCTGAGAGTGGAAGTGACGTCCGGTTGTGGCCGTCCTTTCTCATCGGCGCTGCAGGTGACGACGCCGGCCCGGAGCTGGACATCCCGGGCATTGAGCTCGATCAGTTGGTTCAGCGCCACATCCCGGTGCGGCGTGTGGAACAGGTTGCCGATATCGCCGGGCGGGGCCCAGTTCAGCTGCTTGTCGAGAAATTCACCCTGGTGGTTCTGAATGATGAACAGCGTCATGGTCGTACTGTGTGCCCGGTCAACAGCTTTGGAGGGCCAAGTGTAGCGCAATTCATTGCTGCCGCAATCGGCAAAGCGTGGCCACATTCCGGTCACAAAGTCTTTTCACAATGGCTCCGAACGGCTGGCAACGACGGAGGCAGAATGAAAGTGACGATAATGGGCAGCGGTTATGTGGGTTTGGTGACAGGTACCTGTCTGGCCCAGGTAGGGCATCAGGTCGTCTGTTTCGATGTGGATAGCGGACGGATCGAGCGGTTGAACCGCGGTGACATGCCGATTTTCGAGCCGGGTCTCGGTGAGCTGGCCGCCGCCGGCGTGGCCGACGGGCAGCTGCGCTTCTCATCAGACCCGGAAGAGGCCATTCGCCACGGGCAGCTTATTCTGATCGCGGTGGGCACGCCCCAGCAAACCGATGGCATGGCGGATGTCGCCGCAGTGCTCGCCGCCGCCGGCATGATCGGCCAGTATCTGGCGGACCCAGCGGTGGTGGTGACCAAGTCCACCGTGCCGGTAGGCACTACGGAACGGGTGCGGGAGGCGATCACCCGCACTTTGCGCGCCAGGCGCTCACCGCTCGAGGTCGAGGTCGCCTCCAACCCCGAGTTCCTCAAGGAGGGCAGCGCCATCGGCGACTTCATGAAGCCTGACCGCATCCTGGTTGGTACCGATTCGCCCCGGGTGGAAAAACTGCTGCGCGAGCTCTACGCTCCCTTCAATCGCAACCATGAGCGGTTGATGGTGATGGATATCCGTTCGGCCGAACTCACCAAGTACGCCGCCAATGCCATGCTCGCCACCAAGATCAGCTTCATCAATGAAATGGCCAATATCGCCGAACGCCTCGGTGCCGACATCGAGAAGGTCCGCCAGGGCATCGGCGCCGATCCGCGCATTGGCTACCACTTCATCTATCCGGGCTGCGGCTACGGCGGCTCCTGCTTTCCCAAGGACGTGACGGCCCTCGAAGCGAGTGCCGTCGGCGCAGGTTACCGCCCGCAACTGCTGCGGGCCGTGCGCGACGTCAACACCCGGCAAAAGGAACTCCTGTTCGACAAGATTCGCGATTATTTCGATGGCGATCTCGACGGCAGAGTCATCGCCCTGTGGGGACTGTCCTTCAAGCCCCGTACCGATGACATGCGCGAAGCGCCGAGCCGGATGCTGATGGAATCCTTGTGGTCCGCCGGCGCCCGGGTGCGGGCCTACGACCCCGAGGCCATGGCGGTGTGCCGCGCCCTCTACGGCGAGCGGCCGAACCTGGCCTTGGCAAACAGCAAGGAGGCCGCCCTCGAAGGCGCCGACGCACTGGTCATCTGCACCGAATGGAAGGCATTCTGGGCCCCGGATTTCGCCCGTATCCGCGCGACCTTGTCGACCCCGGTGATCTTCGACGGGCGCAACCTGTTCGAGCCGGAGAACGTGGTTGCCCAGGGGCTGGATTATGTGGGAATCGGCAGGGCGGGCATGCGCCCCGAGGCGCTGGCGGCCAAGGTGGTGAGGATCGGTGTGGCGTGATTGCGGGAGTGGCCCAGCGTCGACGGTCTCTATGGTCTGTTGACGTTTCGATATCGGCTATTGATAAATAAAAGCCGGTTTTCAGAGTGGTAGTTGCGGCGCGGTGCGCTTCGTTCCTCGGCGCACCCTAGGGAAGAGCAGGGGCGCACGGGTGGCGATTGCCCGGCGCATACCGGCTTTCGCGTGACCGCTGACACTCTTCTGCGGACTTCAGGCTTTCCGGGCCAGTGCCGGCAGTTGCAGCAGCTGTGGCGCGGCCTCGTCGTTGGCCGCCTGGTCGCACTTCAACGCCTGTTGCAGGTCGCCCCAGTGGAGCAGCTCCAGGTGTCCGTCGCGGTGTTCCACCAGCGCGGTGCAGCTCTCGATCCAGTCGCCGTCATTGCAGTACAGCACGCCGTCGATGACGCGGATCTCCGGTTGATGGATATGGCCGCAGACGATGCCATCGAGGCCGCGGCGCCGCGCCTCGTCCGCTGCCGCGGCCTCGAAGGCATTGATGGCGGCGCGGGCATTCTTCACCCGGTTCTTGACGTAGTAGGCCAGGGACCAGTAGGGCAGGCCGAGCCAGCCCCGCAACCGGTTGCTCCAGCGGTTGAGGAACAGCAGCAAGTCGTAGCTCAGGTCGCCGGCGATGCGGTGCAGGGCGCCGCATCGCACCGCGTGGTCGAACTGGTCGCCGTGAACCAGGAGAAGGCGCTTGCCGCTGGCCGTGGTGTGCACGGCTTCGCCGAGGATTTCGACGTTGAGCAGCGTGCTGCCGCACAGCTCGTGACTGTATTCGTCATGATTGCCGGGGATATACACCACCCGGGTGCCGCCCGACGCCAGTTCCAGAAGCTTGCGCAACACCGCCTGGTGGCTCTCCGGCCAGAAGAACTGGCGTTTCATCGCCCAGAAATCCACCACGTCGCCTACCAGGTAGATGACGTCGGCGCGGGTATGGGTGAGAAAATCCAGCAGAAACTCTGCGCGACAGCCCTTGTAGCCCAAGTGGATGTCCGACAGCCAGACACTGTTGAGGTGGAGGTTGCGGGGTGCGGGCGACTCAGCCATGGTGTATTCCCCTGGGGGTGGTGGCAAGTTCCGGCAGGTTGATATCGGTGCGGGTCGCCGGGGTGAGGTCCGGGAGTTCTGTTTGCTCCCACAGTCGCGCCGCCAGGTCGCCGATGGGCTCCCGGGCGCCGGCGATGAGCCAGGCGCAGATGGCCGCGGCAACATTGGGGTAGACGATGCGGGTACCGCAGGCGCTGGCCAGCCAGCGGGTGATCTTGCCGGCGTCGAGTTCGGCCATGGTGTGGCCGTAGCCGAGCAGGTCGAGCGCGAGAGCGTTGGAATACTGTTCGGGCTGGCCCGCCACTGGCTTGACCAGAAGCTTCTTTCCCAATTGCAGCGCTTCGCTGGCGAGTTCGAAGCCGGCATTGCAGATCACCCCCTCGCAGCGCGACAGATCGGTCTGAAAGCCATCGCGGCAGGGCCTGTGCCAGCGGATCGCCGGCCCGCCGCAAGAGACGGCGGTGGCGTCCGTGATGTCGGGGTGATAGACCCGGAAGTGATGGCGATCGGTAAACCCGCGCAGCAGGCCGGCGATCGCGGCGGGACTCTCGAAGGGCAGGTAAACCAGGATCAAGCCGCGCTCGGGGTCCGCGCGGTGATTGTCCACCGGCGCGATGGGCGGGAGGATCGGCTGGTTGAAGTGGTGCCAGTGGAGCCCGAGGGTGGTGCTCGCCGGGGCAAAGAATTTCATTACCCAGCGCTGTCCGGGGCTGCTGCGGTGCTGAGGGATGGCGTGGCGGAAGGCGTACTGGTGACCGAGCCCGATCACCGGGCGGCGGCGGAGCTGCCCCGCCCAGGCGGTGATCGGCTCGTAATCGCTGAGAATCATGTCGTAGCGCTCGATTGCCAGCTGGCGGACATCGCGGATGAAATTGACCGGCCGACAGCCCCGAAGAGTGTCCAGGAGGTGGATGCGGCCGTTTCTGACCGCAAAGGTGAGGCCGTCGCGGTGCTGGAAATCGCCGAAGGCTTCCATGTCGAACAACCGCTCCCGGGGCCGTCCGGAAAACAGGTAGTCGACCTCGGCCCCCGCTTTTCCCAGCTCGACCGCCATGGCCCGCGCCCGGGTGATGTGGCCGTTGCCGGTCCCCTGCACGCCGTAGAGAATTTTCATCGTCACAGCCCTGTGGCGGGCAGGTGGGCGGCGGCCCAGGCCAGGGTCGAGCCCATGGCGGCGCCCGCCAGGGTATCGGTGGGGAAATGCACGCCAAGGGTCACCCGCGAGGCGCCGACCAGGCAGGCCCAGATCAACGCCAGGGGGGCGATCGCGGGAAAATACAGGCACAGCAGCACGGCGATGACAAAGGCGCCGGAGGTATGCCCGGAAGGAAAGCTGAACTGGTCCGAAGGGATGATGAAGCTCTTGTAGCCGGGCAGCCGGGCGGCCGGGCGGCGGCGTTTCAGGCTGTTCTTGAGCAGCCAGTACAGCGGCCGTTCGGCCGCGAAACCGAGAACCATGGCCGCGGCAAAGTACTTGCCGTTGAGGTTGTCGAACAGATACAGCCCGAGTGCCAGCAGCGGGTAGCCGAAGCCGTCGGCGCTGCGGGAGATGATGCGGGCGACGCGCGCCAGCAGGTCCAGGTGCTTGCGCTTCATCATCCAATGGAAGATCACCACGTCCAGTTGGTGGAGCAGCATCAGCGATCGCAGGTTCTTGGCGGAGGGTTTGTTCATGGCCACAGGCTAGGCGGCGAATATGACAGCGGTGTAACCGGGCGTTGACCGTTCGATGACAGCGCCGGCGCGCAGGTGCCGGGGTCAGCGGCCCGTGAAGAACAGCGCCAGCCACACGGTGTCGGCGCCTGCCGCTGTCCACTCGACCCGGTGGCGGCAGCGGGCGGGGAGCAGCAGGTGGTCGCCGGGCCGCAGCGTCACCGGCTCGGCCCGCTCTTCGAGCCGCAGGGCCGCCGCGCCCTGCAGCAACAACACCCATTCGTCTTCGTCCTGGTCGTACCATTGGCCGGGGGGCGTGGCATGGCCTTGCGAGACGATCCGTTCGAGGCGGAATTCCGCCCCCGAGAGCAGGGTGTCGAACAACTCGTCCGGCAACCGCTCGGGAATGCCGGCAAACAGGTTGGGCGATGTCATGGTGGGGAGGTTATGCCCAGTGAATCCCAGAGTGCGTCCACCCGCTCCCTGACCGCCGCGTCCATCTGAATTGGCGAGCCCCATTCCCGGGTGGTTTCCCCCGGCCACTTGTTGGTGGCATCGAAGCCGATCTTGGAGCCGAGGCCCGATACCGGCGAGGCAAAGTCCAGGTAGTCGATGGGGGTGTTGTCGATGATCACCGTGTCGCGGCCCGGGTCCATGCGGGTGGTCATCGCCCAGATCACATCGCGCCAGTCGCGGGCATCGACGTCGTCGTCGGTGACCACCACGAACTTGGTGTACATGAACTGGCGCAGGAACGACCATACCCCGAGCATCACCCGCTTGGCGTGGCCCGGGTACTGCTTGCGGATGGTGACCACGGCAAAGCGGTAGGAGCAGCCCTCCGGCGGCAGGTAGAAGTCGACGATCTCGGGGAACTGCTTTTGCAGCAGTGGCACGAACACCTCGTTGAGCGCCACGCCGAGGATCGCCGGCTCATCCGGCGGCCGGCCAGTGTAGGTGCTGTGGTAGATCGGGTCCCGGCGATGGGTGATGCGCTCGATGGTGAATACCGGGAAGCGATCCACTTCGTTGTAGTAGCCGGTGTGGTCGCCGAAGGGCCCTTCATCCGCCATGTCGTCCGGATGGATATGGCCTTCGAGAATGAATTCGGCGGAAGCCGGCACCTGAAGATCGGAGCCGAGGCATTTGACCACTTCGGTCTTGGCGCCGCGCAGCAATCCGGCAAAGGCATATTCCGACAGCGAGTCCGGCACCGGCGTCACCGCGCCTAGAATCGTCGCCGGATCGGCGCCGAGAGCGACGGCCACGGGAAAGGGTTCGCCGGGGTGCCTGAGTTGCCAGTCGCGAAAATCCAGGGCGCCGCCCCGGTGGGCCAGCCAGCGCATGATGGCGCGGTTGCGGCCGATCACCTGCATGCGGTAGATACCGAGGTTCTGGCGGGTTTTTTCCGGCCCACGGGTGACGACCAGCGGCCAGGTGATGAGCGGCCCCGCGTCCCCGGGCCAGCAGGTCTGCACCGGCAACGTGGCCAGGTCCACCGCGTCGCCCTCGATGACGATGTCCTGGCAGGGCGCCTTCTTGAGCTCCCTGGCCGGCATGTTGAGCACCTGTTTGAAATCGTGGCGTTTGGCCCACAGGTCCTTGAGCCCGGTGGGTGGTTCGGGCTCCTTGAGAAAGGCAAGCAGCTTGCCGACCTCCCGCAGGGCATCGACGCTGTCCTGGCCCATGGCCAGGGCGACCCGCTGCGGCGTGCCGAACAGATTGGCCAGCACCGGAACGCTGTGCCCCTTGACGTTCTCGAACAGCAGCGCCGGGCCACCCATGCGCAGGGTGCGGTCGCAGATTTCGGTGATCTCGAGATGTGGGTCGACCGCTGCGGCGATGCGCTTGAGGTCGCCGCGCTGTTCGAGAAAGTGGATAAAGTCACGCAGATCGGTGTATTTCACGGTATTTGCTGCTGGCCTGCTGCTGGCTGGCCGCAAAGTGTTGCCCCATAGCGGCGCGAATGCAAGGGGCCGGCCGCCGGGGGCAGTGCGATCGCGGCATGTGCGAACTGAACGCCTTGAGTTGGCAACATTACAAGGTCACAGCCTTTGGGACGCGCTTTCGAGACCGTCAGCGCCAGGGATGGCGCTGTCGAGCTTACAGGGATGTATTTACAGCGTGTCTCGAAAGCGCGTCCCAAAGGCTGTGACCGTGAAGGCGCGGCGGCCCATTGTGTGGGCGAGTGGGGCTTGTGCCCACTGCTCCGGTCGAGGCGGAGGCGGGATTTGCGCGTTGCTACCCCTGGCCTTGCTGGTCGGGGCGCGGCTCGGCGGTGGGCCGCGGTGCATCCGGGGCATCGTCGTCGGCCGGCGCGGCGGGGCTGTCATCGTCGTCGCTGATCAGGCTGGCCAGCACCTTGTCGATACGCTTGCCGTCGAGGTCGACAACCTCGAAGCGCCAGCGCTCCCAGACGGCGATGTCGCCGGTATGGGGCACCCGCTCCAACAGCCACAGAATCATCCCTGAGAGGGTGTGATAGCGGGCCTTGCCGGCTCCCGGCGCGGTCCTGAGGCCAAGGCGGTCCCGCAGTTCGGGGATGGGGATCAGTCCGTCGAGCAGCCAGGAGCCATCATCGCGCTGGAACGCCCAGGCCTCGTCGATATTGTCGGACTGGAACTCGCCGGTCACCGATTCAAGCAGGTCGTGGAGAGTCACCATGCCCTGCACATCGCCATATTCATCCACCACGAAGACCATGCGGCTGTTGTTGGCGCGGAACTGATGGAGCAGCTCCATGCCGGTCAGCGACGTGGGCACGAACACCGCGGCCTCCAGGTTCTCGGTCAGATCCAGCTCCGGGCCCAGCAACGCCTGGCTGAACAGCTGCCTGGCGCTGATCAGGCCGAGGATATCGTTGAGGCCGCCGCGGCAGACGGGAAACCGCGAGTGCGTCGAGGCGGCGATGATCGCCACCAGTTCCTCCTGCGGTCGGTTGATGTCGAGCCATACCAGGTCGGAGCGCGGCACCATCAGCGACCCGATCTGCCGTTCGTCGAGATGGAACACGTTGCGCACCATCTCGTGCTCACTTTTCTCGATAACCCCCGCTTCGGAACCTTCGTGGAGGATGGCGTGAATGTCCTCCTCGGTGATGCCGGGCCCGTGGGAATCGTGCTGGCCCACCAGGCGCAGGAGCAGGGCCGTCGATCCGGATAGCAGGTGAACGAATGGCCGCACCCCGGCAGACAGTATCGTCATCGGTCGCGCCACGAGACGGGCGATGGTTTCCGGGTGGAGCTGGCCGATGCGCTTGGGCACCAGTTCGCCGACCACGATCGACAGGTAGGTGATGACGATCACCACCAGCACGGTGGCGCCGATATCGCTGATGGCTTGTTCGAGACCGAGGGTCTGGAGCCAGATGGACAGCGGCGCCGCCAGCACCGCCTCACCGACGATGCCGTTGAGAATGCCGATGGACGTGATCCCGATCTGGATGGTGGACAGGAAGCGGGTCGGCTCCTCGCCCAGTTTGATGGCGGCGGCAGCGGCGTTGTCGCCATCCTCGGCCAGCCGCGCCAGCCGGGTGCGGCGCGCTGTGACCAAAGCGATTTCCGACATTGCGAACAGGCCGTTGAGGATGATCAGGACGGTCAGAAACACTATTTCCATGGGCTGAACTCAGGGGATATCAGGCCGCCGGAAACGCGCGCGGACGAACCCGCGCGCAGAGTACTGGCGGGAAGGAAGTGAACATCACAGACGATGGCTGCGGGGGCCGGGCGGGACGGCGCCCGCTGTCGTTCCGAAGGATCTTCTCCACCGGACTCGGAGCTGGTGTCGGAACCGCATTCCTGGCTGCTGGCAGCTGGGAGAACAAAGGGAAAGATAGCGATCATGGGCCGGAGTGGGTGGACTCCGATCATCTCGGGTATTGTTGGCTTGCGCCGATCATAACCCAGGCTTTTGCGGGTGTCACCACTGGCCGGGGCTGCCACCTCGGCCGCGATCGGACTTGCCGTCGGCTTGACAGCATCGAAAGGGCTCCCCTACACTCGGCCGCTCAAGGGGAGTAGCTTTTCCGCTGCGGTATCGTCATCACGGCAGGTTTGCCACTGTGCAACCTCCCGGTACCGCGGGCGACACCATGGTGTTGCAAGCAAGACCTTGCCGAAGGGCAGGGTGCGCGTATCGAATGATCGAGGCCTGTGTCCTTCGGGAACAGGCCTTTTTTCATGGGTTTTTACCGAATTGTTTGTCGCGGAGTGATTATGGTGTCGGTAGGTAGTGTGTGGTTGTGGCTGGTATTCGCCATTGTGGTGACGGCGATGCTGGCCGTCGATCTTTTCGTGTTCAAGGGCGGGCACCAGCACCGGGTATCGCTCAAGGAGGCCGCCGGTTGGTCGGTAGCCTGGGTGACGGCGGCGCTGCTGTTCAATGCCGGTATCTGGTGGTATCTCGACGGCTCGATGGGGCGCGAGGTGGCCAACGAGCAGGCGCTGGCCTTTCTCACCGGCTACCTGGTGGAGAAATCCCTGGCGGTGGATAACGTCTTCGTGTGGATGATGATCTTCGGCTACTTCGCGGTGCCGGTGGAGTTGCAGCGCCGGGTATTGCTGTACGGCATCGTCGGCGCCATTGTCCTGCGCACCGGGATGATCCTCGCCGGCAGTTGGCTGATCACCGAATTCCACTGGATACTGTATTTCTTCGGCGCTTTTCTGGTCATCACCGGGATAAAGATGGTGTGGGTCGCCGACAGCGATCCCGATCTGGCCAAAAACCCGCTGATCCGCTGGATACGCAACCATTATCCGGTGACCGAAAAGCTCGAGGGGGAGCGGTTCTTCGTGGTTCGCAACGGCGTGCGCATGGCGACGCCACTGCTGCTCGCACTGGTGCTGGTGGAGATATCCGATGTGGTCTTTGCCGTCGACAGTATCCCGGCGATCTTTGCCATCACCACCGATCCATTCATCGTGCTGACTTCGAACCTGTTCGCGATCCTCGGCCTGCGCGCGATGTACTTCCTGCTGGCGGATATCGGCGATCGTTTTGCGCTGCTCAAGTATGGGCTGGCGGCGATCCTGGTATTCATCGGTGCCAAGATGCTGGTTGTCGAATGGATCCATATCCCGGTACTGGTGTCGCTGGGCGTGGTTGCCGCGATCCTCGCCATCTCCGTGGTGGCGAGCCTGTGGCACAGCCGGCGGGCGGCGAACTGAGAGCCGGTTCAACGGCCCTCAAGAAGCATCGAGTGAATCTCCCATAAGGTGCGCCGAGGCACGAAGCGCACCAGAGGCTGGCATCGACCCCGGTGCGCTTCGTGCCTCGGCGCACCCTATGCAGGGGGATATCGCCTCTCAGAAAGATTACTTTCTTTTCATGGCGCTGAAGAATTCGTCGTTGACCTTGAAGTTCTTGAGTTTGTCGATCAGGAACTCGGTGGCGGCGACGTCTTCCATATCGTTGAGCAGCTTGCGCAAGATCCACACGCGTTGCAGTTCGGCCTCGCCCATCAGCAGTTCTTCGCGGCGGGTGCCGGAGCGGCGGATATTGATGGCGGGGAACACCCGGCGCTCGGCGATCTTGCGATCGAGGTGCAGTTCCAGGTTGCCGGTACCCTTGAATTCCTCGTAGATCACTTCGTCCATCTTTGAGCCGGTGTCGATCAGGGCGGTGGCGATGATGGTCAGGCTGCCGCCTTCCTCGATGTTGCGCGCCGCACCAAAAAAGCGCTTGGGCTTTTCCAGGGCATGGGCGTCGACACCACCGGTGAGCACCTTGCCGGAGGACGGCTGCACGGTGTTGTAGGCCCGGGCGAGGCGAGTGATGGAGTCGAGCAGGATGATCACGTCCTTCTTGTGCTCGACCAGGCGCTTGGCCTTCTCGACCACCATCTCGGCGACCTGCACATGTCGGGCCGGGGGTTCGTCAAACGTCGAGGCGACGACTTCACCGCGCACGGTGCGCTGCATCTCGGTCACTTCCTCGGGGCGCTCGTCGATCAGCAGGACGATCAGCTCGCATTCGGGATTATTGCGCACGATGGCCTGGGCGATGTGTTGCATCATGATCGTCTTGCCCGCCTTGGGCGGCGCGACGATCAGGCCGCGCTGGCCTTTGCCGATGGGCGAGATCAGGTCGATGATGCGGCCGGTGAGGTCTTCCGAACTGCCATTGCCCGCTTCGAGCGGGAGCCGCTCGTTGGGGAACAGGGGCGTCAGGTTCTCGAACAGGATCTTGTTGCGGGCATTTTCCGGCTTGTCGAAATTGATGTGGTCGACCTTGAGCAGGGCGAAGTAGCGCTCCCCTTCCTTCGGCGGGCGGATCTTGCCGGAAATGCTGTCGCCGGTACGCAGGTTGAAGCGGCGGATCTGGCTGGGGGATACATAGATATCATCGGGGCCGGCCAGATAGGAGGCATCGGCGGAGCGCAGAAAACCAAACCCATCGGGGAGGATCTCCAGCACGCCGTCGCCGTAGATATCTTCGCCGCTCTTGGCGTGGCGCTTGAGGATGTTGAAGATGATGTCCTGCTTGCGGGACCGGGCCTGGTTGTCGAGGCCGATGTCCTCGCCAATTTTCACCAGGTCGGCAATGGGCTTGGTTTTAAGATCAGTAAGATTCATAGGGAGGAGTTGATGGTTGGTTTCTCATTGGTGGTTGGTTTCGGAGTCGACAGGCTATAGGCGGCCTCGGTAAGGACGGCTATTCAGTCAACCCGACGGTTAAAAAGATCCCGTATTATTGTGTCTGACACCAGTGCTGGATTCAGAATTGCGAGGCAAGAAGGTATGCGGGGCGGTGTCGAATGGTGCGCGGATTATAGCTGTTGCTACTAAAAGCGCAAGAAATTTTTGGCAGGTTCACACTGGCAAACCTGCCCGGGCATTCAGAGATTGCTCTCGACAAATGCCGTCAACTGGGATTTGGACAGGGCGCCCACCTTGGTGGCTTCCAGCTCACCGCCCTTGAACAGCATCAGGGTGGGAATGCCGCGCACGCTGAACTTGGCAGCGGTTTGCGGGTTGGCATCGACGTCGACCTTGCAGACCCGGACCTTGCCCGAGTACTCCTCGGCGAGCTGATCGAGCAGCGGCGCGATCATTTTGCAGGGGCCGCACCACGAGGCCCAGAAGTCCACCAGGACAGGAATGTCGGCACCGATAACATCGCTGTCAAAGCTGGTATCGGTCACGTGAACGATATTGTCGCTCATGAGTTTCTCCGTTGGGTTGTGCAACTTGAATTTCAGGGGGGTAAAATCACCGTCATCATACACCCGCTAGACTATGGTCACAATGTTGCCCGATCCGACCAGGGGATGAGGAGTCCCGACAGCCTATGGAACATGAGCCCCTCTCGCCGGATTCCGGGCGGCTGATCGCCGCCGTCGACCTCGGCTCCAACAGCTTCCACATGGTCGTGGCGCGGGTCGAACACGGTGAGGCGAGGCCGGTGGAGCGGCTGGCTGAACCGGTTCAGCTGGCTGCGGGAATGGTCGACGGCCGGCTCGGCGCCGCGGCCATGTCCCGCGGGCTCGAGTGCCTGGCGCGATTTCGCCAGGCACTCGATGCGCTCAGTCCCGGCGATGTCCGGGTGGTGGGCACCAACTCCCTGCGGGTGGCGGGCAATGGCGCCGAGTTCAGCGCGGCCGCCGGAGCGGTCATCGGTCATCCGGTGGAAGTGATCCCGGGGCGCGAAGAAGCGCGCCTGGTCTACCTCGGCGTGGCCCATACCCTGGCCGACGACGATGCCCGCCTGGTGGTGGATATCGGCGGTGGCAGCACCGAATTCATTATCGGCGAACGCTTCGAGCCGCGCTTGATGGAGAGCCTGCACATGGGCTGCGTGTCCTACGCCGAGCGCTTCTTCGCCGGCGGGGTCATCAGCCGCAAGGCCTTTGACAGCGCTTATTTCACCGCCTACGGCGAAGTGCTCAATATCCGCTCGGCGTTTCGCGAGCTCGGCTGGAGCAATGCCGTGGGTTCGTCGGGCACTTTGCGGGCCCTCGAAAACATCATCGTGGTCCAGGGCTGGGCGGATGCCGGCATCACCGCCGCCAATCTCGCCAGGCTGCGCAAACTGCTGTTCAGTTTCAAGCATGTCAGAGAGTTGAGCGCGCTGGCGGGGCTTTCCGAGCGGCGGCGCAACGTGTTCGCCTCGGGCCTTGCCATTGCCTGCGCCTTTTTCGAGGCTCTGCAGATAGAGCAGATGCGAACCTCCACCGGGGCGCTGCGCGAGGGGGTCATCTACGACATGATCGGCCGCCACAGCCACGAGGACGTGCGCGGCCGCTCGGTCAACGCCCTGATGCAGCGCTACGCAGTCGACGAGGCCAATGCCCGCCGCGTCGAGGACACCGCGCGGCATCTGTTCGCCAGTGTCCGCGACGAGTGGGGTTTTGGCGCCGGCGATCTCGATCTGCTGGCGTGGGCTGCGCGGCTTCACGACGTCGGCCTGGCCATCTCCCACAGCCATTTTCACAAGCACGGCCAGTACCTGGTGGAATGCTCCGACCTGCCGGGGTTTTCCACCGCCGAGCAGGTCGAGCTCGGGCTGTTGATTCGCGGCCACCGGCAGAAATTCCCGCTGCGGGAGTTCGAGGCCGGCGGCAACGGCAAGCGCCCGGCGCTGGAGCGGCTGTGCCTGCTGCTGCGCCTTGCCGTGCTGTTCAAGTTCATCGCCCCGGTGGAGGGCGAACCTCCCTACCAACTGACGGCGAAGGACAGGGCGCTGACCCTGAGCTTTCCCCGCGGCTGGCTGCAGGCTCATCCGCTCACCCGCCACCTGCTCGTTGCCGAACAGTCCCAGCTCACCAGAATCGGCTACACCCTGACCTTCGCCCGGTCGGCCTGAGCCGGGCCGCCCTCGCCGCCCCGCCATCGAACAAACCGGCAGCCTCTGTGCGCCGGGTCATTTCCTTTTGTTTAATCCAGATCAACACCCCGCCGCCCCGCCTGTGGAAATCTTGCCAGGAGATCGGGACAACCGTGCCCGCATCCGACCCCGCCGGATGACGACAACGACAACATGTGGCGCAACCTCCCGGGCGCCACCTAACGAGG
>JBAZCN010000008.1:0-53304 GCA_041655035.1 Porticoccaceae bacterium
AGGTTATTAATGAGTCAATGCGACCGGACAAGATAGTTGACACCGAACACCGCCCGCCAACTGCGCGAAGCCGGCTTCCGCCAGATGCGCGCCAGTTCACTGAAAGGCAAGCATGTCGAAGTACTGGTGGAACGCTGGCAAGCCGAAGGCCTGTCCGTAGGCACACTGAAGAACCGTATGGCCCACCTTCGCTGGTGGGCCGAGAAAGTTGGCAAAGCGGGCATCCTCCCGGCGGACAATACCCGGCTGGGCATTCCCGAACGCCACCATATTCCCAGCGAGAACAAAGCCCAGCGGCTCGACGACCGGCTGGACTGCATCACCGATCCCCACGTGCGCATGAGCCTGCAGCTTCAAGCGGCATTCGGTCTGCGGCGGGAGGAATCCATCAAGTTCCAGCCCAGCTACGCCGACCGTGGCGACCATATCGCTCTCAAAGGTTCCTGGACCAAAGGTGGGCGAGAACGCATCGTGCCCATCACCACGCCGGAGCAACGCACTATGCTCGACGATGCCCACCGGCTGGCGGGCACAGGATCACTGATCCCGGCAAACAAGACCTACATCCAGCAGCGGCACGTCTACGATGGACAGTGCAAGGCGGCGGGGCTGAGCAACATGCATGGCCTTCGTCATCAGTACGCGCAAAGTCGCTATGAAGCCTTGACGGGTTGGAAAGCTCCAGCGGCAGGCGGACCGCAACGCCAATCGCTGACAATGCCACAACGTTTGCTCGACACCGAAGCTCGCGAGAGCATCAGTAAGGAGCTTGGCCACAATCGTGCCGGGATCGTATCGGCCTACTGTGGGCGCTAGTACTTCACATAAACAACCGGTATGCGTAAGCATTTCCTGGCAGTGTCGGGACATTGGCAATGGTTCTTGCCAGCCGTTGTGAATATCGAATAGTGACTGGAACTGGGTCGTATAGCGCATCGTTGTTCCAGTCCATCTTTGTCAGAGCAAGCGCTTCGAATGCAGTCAGTTCAATCGGCCCGACGCCCGCGTATCGCACGATGTTGATTGGGCGCGGAATGCTTTTGCCACCCTGGTAATAATCGCCCCGAGATGCAGCACGAGGTGCATTGCCAGCAACCCAAACTAGCGCAGACCTCCCCGAACGCTGCATCACTGCGCCTCGCGGCACAGGGTAACCATCAGGCTCACTTTTCCTTTGCGGCGTGGGATTACGGCTTTCTTGCAACCAAACGCCTCGCCATCCGGCGTTGCTGGCCACCTCGACGCACTCTACCTCCTGAATAGCGGAGAGCGCATCCAACGCGCCTTCCAGTTCCTCTGGCTTGAACGATGTGGTCTTATGAACGACCAGACGGCGTGGCAGCATGCCTCCATTACGACTTTGATAAAGGGTCAGGCTCCGTGCAAGCACCGCACGCATGTCACTTCGGCTAAGAAATGGATTTCGGCGTGCCTCATCAACGTCTTTGACCGGATCACGCGCCTCGAAGGCGACGAACTGCATGCCCCCGCCATCAGCATCAAAAACCTGCGAGCAGCAGGTCACGTAATGCGCCTCTTGCGGATTTCCCCTCAGGGCATAGGCCAACCCGATGTATGCCGTATTCTCAGGCACGCCCTCCAATGGAGCTAACTTCCAAGGAATGCCACCGGCCTTTACATAGAGTGCAATGGACAGACGCCACGCCAATGAAGCCTTATAACCAAATGTGAAAACGCGATCGTTGATGACTTGGGTGGGAATGCCATGCCCCGCACCTAGTGCCTTGAGTGCATCGTGCGCATCAAAACCAGGTGCACGAAATGCAATCTGCCAAGCATCCGGCAGATGTACCAGTACGACATCGAAGTGATCACGTACCAATGCCAGACGTTGCATCGCCGTACTCAAGGCGTGCAATAAACGGACATGCGGCGGGCCTTCCAGCCCTAAAGACCCAACATCATCCGGCAGCTTGATATGCGCTTCTCCGGTTTTGGCAGCGACCAGAGGAACATTGAACGTATTTTCGAAGCCACGAAACGCAGGTACATACTGTTTTCGATCTGAAGGCGCGTGACTGGATCGCAGCGTATTGACCAATGTGCGAAGATTGTTCCAGCCACCGACCGGGCCTACCGTCGCAATACGAAGTTCAGGTGTGTAAGTTGGAAAGATCGAACTACTGTACGCACCATGCTGAACGATTCCCCGCAAAGGGTTCACGTCCAGCGAAGTGTCTTCCGTATTGAAGGTCAGCAGCGGCTCTTCCAGCAGAGAGAAGGGCGGCAACTTCGATGCACTATAGTCTGCACTCATCGCCCGCTCCGTTGAAAGTAGTCATGGTCGTGGCTTGGCCGACTCCACGCAGTCACTGCCGACAGTCGAAACTCCGCATCCTGCCCTGGCCCTGAGTCCTCTCTGAGGCCAATGGCTTTGACGACGCCACTATGGCTGCCGGGCAAGAGCTTCGCCCATCCTGCAATAATCCGCGCCCATTCCTTGTTTCGTCGCCCTGCCCAGCGTTCACGCTGCCAATCCATGATGGGATTTGTACGGCGCACGGAAGATGCGAGATTGCCATCGTCCTCGTCATGGTTTGCCCCATCAGCGGCTTCCGGGCGGGGCAGTTCAACATAGGTAAAAGGCTCGAATGCACACCACCAGCGATCCGCCATGCAATCCAGCCGAATCTGCACTCCTTCGCTGAAGGGGTAGCCGTGTCCCTCAACTGTTCCCGACAACGGTGCTGAATACGCTTGCCGGAGGTGTGACAACTTCTCTTTGCGCGCAGCCACCCGTTCCGGGCTATCCGTTGGCAGGCCGCTTGCCACGATGATCGCATGCCCTTTGCGCCTCAAGCGCGGCAACAAGGGCCTGCCTCTGCTAATCGCCCAAGTCAAGGCGTCGTAAAGCAATCCCAGCGCCCAACTATCGGCATCGGGATGAAGATTAATGGTTCCAGCGAGCTTCCCGCCGACAGGTGCGAACGCCTTAAGCAATTCCGCGTCGGAACCAAAGGCGGCGATTTCACGGCCAACACTGGCTACCACAGCCCTTGCTTTCGCATCACGAACCAGCTCACGGGCACGAACCGTCGTGATTACGGTATCGATCTCAATACGACGCGCCTGTTTGGGCATAGAGAGGATCGGGATCGCCGAACACTGCAGCACTGGAAAACTGCGCTGCTCCCGAACAGGTAGTGGCAGCTCTGCCAGTATCTGAGTCGGTCTCGACTCCTGAACATGCTGCAACAAAACCGGCGGCAGGCTTATTCCGTCGATGATGTCTCCGGCCAATTCATCAAACGTGGGGGATTCGACAATCGCTGTTGTCACACCCGCTTGGGCAGCCTTCTCAAGCAACTCACTGACAGCAGGCAGAACGGAGCTTGCCGAACGCGTTACCCAATAAATTCCGCCTGGAAAGGCATTCGGCTGCGCCAATGCTTCGGTTAGCGCAGTCATGACCGATTCGTCGCGGCCGCTGTAGCCGACTACCACAAGCCCGAAACGTGCGCAGGCGGCACCGAGAACGCGTCGCATCCGAACGTCCTGCTCCCTCAACTCGTCGGTCGTATTCTTCAGTTCAACTGACTGGAAGTCGCCATGCAGCTTGGCTAGAAATGGCCAACTCGACTCTCGCAGGCAGCGTTCGGCACGCTCCGCATTGTCAATGGCGGCAGTCGTCATGTTTGCGCGTTCGTTGGCTGGTACCAACTGGTCGGTCAGAGTAGTCGCCGTCTCGACCAACTGGTCGAAATTGGTCGTGAATACGCAAGGAATCCGGCGGGTTGTCAACAGTGCGGCAAGTACGCGGTGAGCAAAGGACGGCGTACCTCTGGTGACCGCCTGCTCTATGTAGGTACGGCGGTCGGCAGCAGTCGGATATATCGCCTCAAAAGCCCTTGCGTATTCAGTGGGATCGTCAGGTGTCGGCAACTCCGAACGTGTGCTGAAGAACAAGTCGATACGCTGTTGCCATAGCGGATCGTTGGCATCCACTTCACGGAGACTGATCCTGGATAGTTGGCAGAACAAGCGCTTCTTGAAGTCGAGGATCATTGAATAGCCGGTCGGAATACCGGCTGCGGCTGAAGCCCCGGCACCGAGGAACCAGGCAAACTGCTCAGGCCTCAAGTAAAAAGTGCTGGCAAATTGTGGTCCCGTCAGTGTCCTGATCATTCAAGTGTCCTTATTGGCGCTACTTCCAGATTTCCATCAGCCTGCTGAAGCTAGTTTTCTCATACTACGGTTACCTCTCAGATCGTATCAAGAATCAAGCGACCATCATTACCTGGAGCAAGCAACGCCACAAGCCGCACCAAATCTGCCTGAGTTACTGCCGCAAGAGCCGGATCAGTAATCGGTAAAACAAGCCAGCTACTCTCAGCATCGATTTGTGCCGGCACCGTATTTTGTGGCGGCGGAAATAGCGTCGCTTGCCCTCCAAGTACTGCCCGCCACAAAGTCTGGGTATCAGCCGGTTGCCCCCGAAACGCAATATCGACATGCTTACGTTCGCAAAACGAGCGTAGACTTCCTGAGAATGCCACTCGCAGATAGCCCAATGCAGCATGTAGATCGCCTGAAGGCGGAGCGGCATTGGCGATGAGTGATCTCGTTGCCTGAATCGGATTACCCTCCATCCCACCATTCTCGATTACAGTCAGCAATTTATCGACTGATGCTATTGCACCCGCCACTTCCGCGCGTGCGATGTTTGGAGGTGCAGCATGAGAGTAAGGATTGAGCACCACCTTTCGAAACAATTTAACGCGCTCGATGACCCCGGCCATACAGACTTTTGCCGAATGGGCCTTAAACCATCCTTCGACAGCAGACAAAAGTTTTTCCGTATCCAGATGACGGGGGTCAGTCTTGAATGCAACAGGGACACCGAATCGTTCACAGAACGATTTCAGGGCGAGTTCGAAGGCAGCACGGGTGTAATTGGCAGCAGCGGGAACGTGATGATTTGCCAAAAAAATACGTGCTTGGTCAAGCGATGCCTTTGCCGCCTTATTCCCAGGAGCACGAACGGTGGGTGCCGGAATACCTCGCACGACATCTTCGCCTTCGAAGACTTCCAAACACTTCCAGTGGCCGGTGTTACCTAGATGGAAGCGGGCCATTTCGAACCACACCCGGTCGTGGGTTAGCAGCACGATTTGCCAGTCGGCGAACTTCGAGCTGAGCACATCCAGCACTGGCAGGCGGTTCGAGTGATCGAGGCCAATCAGTACATCGTCGAGTACCAGCAGCTTCAACGCCGTTGTAGTGGCGGTCGGTGTACATGCCAGTCGTCCCGCCAAATAGATCGCTAATGCCAGTGCGGATAGGCGGGCCTCGTTCAGGAAATGCTGCGGTACTGAAAGCTGGTGGCTGCGATAACTGACATCCAACGTGAGTGAACGGCCAGCAATCTCGCGATCCCGCTTGTAGTAGGCTGCTGTGTAAGTAATGCCGCCAAAAGCAAATGGCGCGACGGCAACGTCCGCCCCAATCAGATCACCCAGCAAAGTACCAATAAGGGGATGAAGCGCCGTCAGGGCTTGATTGAAACCATTGTTGAAGTTCGTGCAGGCCTGATTCACCCTAGTCAATGCTGCTTGTGTATGTTTGGCTGGCTTTGCTTGTTCCACCGCCCTCCACAACTCGCCAATGGTTTGCGTTGTTCCGCCAGCCACCGTCACTGGAAAGTCGGCCAGCAGTTTCTCCAAGGCGATGTCGAACAGATTGATTGCGTCATCGCCCTGCTTGTAGTTGGTATCAAGCAGGGCGCGATAGTCCAGTGCAGCCCTGCGCAGGGCGGCCTGCGTCACACGTGTGTCGTTAGCACCGGCAACTGTGGCGGGGTGCCGCTCACGGGCCGATGTTGCGCCGCCGATGGCGTGGCTACCGAGCGGCGCGGCTCCGATCGCGCCTGAACCTGCCTGCATGAACCACTTTGCACTTGGCGCACCATCGTTGAACTCAACCTCGACCGCACAGCTCGTTTCCGGTTCTCCTGAAAATACATTCTTGTAGACGCGGAGGTTTCTGCTTCGCTTGAGAGAGAAGAAGTCGGATAGCGCATGAAAGACCGACGACTTGCCCGCCCCGTTCTCGCCATACACCAGCAGGTTTTTGCCATCCAGATCGAAGTGCGCAGGCGCTGGGCCGGGGAAGGCGCGAAAGTCGGTGAGCGTCAGGCGCTTGATGCGCAGGGGCATTGGCGGCGCGACAGACGCTGGTGGCGGTGCTGGCGCAGGCGGAACGGCGCTCATTCCTTGCCCTCGATGATGCGCACCACTTCCAGAGCTTGCAGGTCGAAAAGCATGGCGTAGATGGGGTGGTCGGTGGCAAAGATGCGTCCGGCCAGCTCCGTGGCGGCGGTGACAAGCGCCTTGTCCTTGAGGTTTGCCAGTTTGCCGACGTCGGCTTTCTCGCAGGCATCGAACAGGCGAATATTCGCGGCGTGCAGTTCATCCGGGAAAAACAGCTCGAAGACGAGGCCGTTGATGATTTGCTCGAAATGTGCAGCATGCGCGTTTGCAAGCACGGCCTTTACCAAACTCACGACCACTTGCCGTTGGTTAACAGAGGCTTCGGGGATGACTACCGCTTCCTGATTGTTGTTGTGGACTTGAATAAATCCGTTTTGCAGATCGGTGCAGGTGGCGGTCAGGAACCACCATGTCACCGAACTATTGAGAATCCCAACGAGATATTCATCAGCCCCGGCGACGATGGATAGGGCATTGTTCGCATAGTAGCCACTATCGTCATAGGCGTAGGTCGGCTTATCCATGAACCGGCCAAGAATGACTTTCGGCTGTTCGAACTCCTGCCAGTAAGCGATATTGTCCTGAATCTCATGCCACTCATAGCTTCCTGCTTTGCGTCCTTTCCATTTACCATCGCGCTTGTCGTCCCAGCCGTCCGGTTTTGGCATAAGTTGTTTCTTAAATCCGGACAGATGCTTTTTGATGGCTGGGTATTTGTCGATGGGAAACGGTCGCCGCGTGAAAATGAGCCATAAATCTGCTGATTCCGCCTTCCATCGCTTCACATCCCGCCCACGCAGGAACGGCTTGATGACCTCAGCCGATTTCGGGTCTTCGGCAATCAGCCGCGTTCGCGTGGAACCATCTATGACAAAGGCTTCATTCAGCCCTGTCTTGATGCCGTAATAAAACCGCCCATTCACATACTTGCCCAAGGGCGTGCCTGCTCTGCGAATGCGCGCCAGCAGGTCGCGCTTGCCGGGTGGTTCCAGTTGCCAGCCTTCTTTCTTGAGTTCGGTCTGCGGAATTGAAAAAGCCTCCGCCTGGAACACCGCCGGAAACTGCTCGACGGGATGTGTCTGCGCCCAGTTCAGAGCGCGCACGGTGTTTTCCGCATTTCTCAACGACACAGCCTGCTCGCGCCGCATGGCGATGACGATGGTCGGGTAGGCAATAGCGGTGAACACCGCTTCGTCGCCGAAATCAATGATGCTCTTCAATCGCGTGTGCGTGGCCATGAACAGCCGCAGGTTCTCGCCATACTTGGCGCGATACCACTTGTTGGAGGTGATGAAGGACAACATTCCCTGCGGCTTGAGCAGCTTGACCGAACGCTCGTAGAAGTAGACGAACAAGTCCGCCGTGCCGGTGTAGCACTCGTATTTGTATTCATCCCTCAACAGCGGCTTGAGTTCCTTGATTTCCTCTTGCCGCACATAGGGCGGGTTGGCAATCACGATGTCGAACACGGCTTCGGAGTTGTCCTGCGCGCGCGGCAGGCCGAACATCCATTCCACATCGAAGAAGTCGGCAAAGCGGTTCTGGTCAAACGGATCCCAGCGCGCCATGCGCTCGGCATCGTTGGCGGTGACGAAACCATCGCGCTTGAGCAGAGTTACCAGTTCCTCGTGCAGCTTCTGCACCTTTTCCTTGCGGCGCTTCTTGGTGGCACGGGTACGCGAGGTGAAATAGGCGGCGTTGGCATCACGCAGTTCGGCCTCCTTCTCCGCGATGGCGGGATCATCGAGCAGCGAGCCTTGCGCGCCGTGACGCGGTACGCCGAACAGGGTGTTGGCAGCGACGATCTTGGTTTCCAGATTGGGCAGCGGGGTGATATTCCAGTTGGGCTTGCTGCGGTCTATGGGCTGGCTGACGATGAGGGCGATGAAAAAGCGCAGTTTGGCAATCTGCACCGCGATGGGCTGGATGTCCGAGCCGAAGATGCACTTCTCGATCAGATAGAGCTTGCGGGTGTAGTCGGCATAGGCCGGGTCGGCAAAGTCCTTCTTGTGCTTTTCCAGTGCGGCTTCGGCATCTTCGATTTCGGCATCGCGCTGCACGGGGTCGGGCGTTTTCTTCGCCAGGGCGAGGCGCTGTTGCAGCGGGGCCAGGTTCTGGTCGCGCCAGCGGCGGTTGTCGGGATCGAGTTTTTTCAAGGCCACGAAGAGCTTGGCCAAGACGCCCATTGGGAAGGCGCCGGAGCCGCAAGCCGGATCGAGCACTTTGAGTTGCTCGATGGCGAGCACCAGCGCGTCGGACTCTACTTCGCCGAAAGCGTGCTCCGTGTCGGCGTGGGAGAGCAACTGGCGCAAATCCTGTTCGCGCTGTTCCCCGTTGGGTAGATGACGGGTGAAGTAGGCAATAAGCGCCTCATCCACCATGTAGTCCACCACCTCGCGTGGGGTGTAAAAGGAGCCGGACTGTTTGCGCGCAGTGCTGCGGGTGTCCGGGTTGTAGCTGGCGAGCAGGTTCTCGAATACCTTGCCCAGCAGTTCGGGGTCAAGCGCTACTTCCTCGTCCAGCGGCGTGTTCTCGTCCACGGTGAATTTGTAGCTGTCGAGCAGGTCTATCAAGCCCTTGACCGGATAACGCTTGCCCTTGGTCTCGAACTCGGTGTTCAGCGCCGCATCATCTGTGCCGCCGAAAAAGAGTTTGTTCGGTACTTTGGCCTGGGCATTGGGGCGACGTGAGAAACCGTCGATGCGCAATACGGACCCGTTACCCTCCTGCACCACCAGTCTTTTAAGTTCCGGGCGGCGGGCCAGTTCCTCATCCGTAAGTTGCTCGTCCAGGCATTCGAACAGGCCGCCGTTGAGGAAGGGCACATGGGCGAAGTAGTCTTGCAGTACTGTTTCAGGGTGCTTGAAGGCGTCCTGATGACGATAGACCAGCGAGATGAGGTAATCACCCTTCATGCCGCTGCCGGTTTTTGCCCAGCGGCGGTCATTGCCCATCTCCTGATTCAGGCTGGCAAAGAACAGGTTTTGCAGAATGGCGTGGTAGTAGTTGCTTTCATCCGGCGCGGTATCCGGCGCCTGCTTTAGCAGACCGCGCAATGCTTCCCGCTCGAACAGGGTATTGGGTACCAAGCCGCGCTCTTTGATGAACCAGACGAAGATCAGGCGCGTAAGCAGGCGGATGACGCCAATGGCATTGCGATCCTGCCCACCGCCCTTCGGGAATTCCACCTCCTTGGCAGCCCACATGTACCACCAAGCCAGTTGCTGATAGAAATCCTTGTTGAGCTTCTGCGTGGAGAGCGTGTCGATCCAGGCGTCATACAGCTCGCGGAAGTTGCCAGGCCGGCGCTTGTCGCCCAGATTTACCAAGGCGAGGCTTGCCAGGATGTCTATGTGCGCACGGTGAGGGGCGGTAAGGCGCACATCCTTGATGACGGTGATGCGGCTGTCGATGACGTCGCGGCTGGCATCGCGCATGTTTTGCCGCCGGTCGATCACCGCGAGAGAAAACAGCTCTTCCTGGCGGAACAGGAAGATGGCTGGCATGGGGAATCGCTTGTTCAACTCACGTGCGATGGTTGCCAGCTGGCTGCGCGACCAACCCTCACCTTGCAGATCGATGGCAAGAAAGACGAAGGACTCGATCTGGCCTTGTGTCAGCTTGCCATCCGCGCCTACAGGTGCTTGCCCCAGAGCCAGTGAAGGAATCTCGTCGTTGGTGAGCTGGAACAGGAAAGCGCAGGACTTCCAGCGATTGGCATGCACCTTGGCGTGGTTGATGCTGCCAAGTTCGGGACGAAACTGTTCGATGCTGCCCAGCAGCGCTTCTGCGGTGTTACCCAGTTCTGCCGTTTTATCGCTGCTGTAGCCCAAGGTGTTGAGCAGAGCGATGGCACCTGTTGCCAGCGGCTGGCTGGCGAGGTTTTGCAGTGCATCCTGAATGGATTGGCGAAGGGCGGAGTTGTCAGCCATTGTTCACGTCCTTGATCACCAGCCAGGTGATGAGATCGAAATCGTTGGTTTGCTTGATTTGCTTCGCCGCATCGGCAAGCTTGCCGCCACGCCCAGAAAACAAATTGCCTGCGTTCTTGCGGCTAAACTGAGCGGCAATAGCGGCAACCGCTTTGTCGAGCAGGCCGCTGTAGCGGCTCATGTTCTGCCCGTGCGCGGTCTCTTCATCGAACAACTTGCACAGCTTGGCGTGCGGTTCGGTCTGGCTCTGGCAGACGGCACGGAAGATTTCCAGAATCTGCTTGGGCGCGGTGAAGGTGTAGCGCACCTCTCCATCGTCGCGGATATAGACGAGGAAGTATGGTTGCAGCGGGTTGACTGCCTCATTGCCGGCGGCGTCAATGCGCTGCTTCAGGCAGTAGATGATGCCGGGCTTGATGGTGCTGTACTCGGCGTGCGGAGGCACTACGGCGTAAAGGCCGAAGGGAGCTTCTTCCAGCTTTTCGCGGTTGGCTTCGATGTAGGTGGCCAGCTCGATGCGGAAATCATCCAGCGTGAATTCACCCAGCGCGACGGACTCGTTGAAGTCCTCTAGGTCGAGCACTTCATCCTTGAGCCGGAGTAGTTGCTTGTCGCGGTAGCGCAGGTCTTGCTTGATGAGGTCTTCCAGGTCTTCGGCTTGCAGGATGTTGTCTTCCGCCGTGGCAGCGATATCCACCAATGCCATGCGCGCCTCGACGCGGTTCTTGAGGTTGATGTACTTGTTCAGATCCGGTGTCGGCCAGAAGTTGACGAGCTGGATGGCCTGATTGGGGCTGCCGATACGGTCGATACGTCCGAAGCGCTGAATGATGCGCACCGGGTTCCAGTGGATGTCGTAGTTGATGAGGTAGTCGCAATCCTGCAGGTTCTGGCCTTCGGAGATGCAGTCGGTGGCGATGAGGAGGTCGATTTCGCCATCCTGTGGCATGGACTTCATCTTGGCTCGCTGTTTGGCGCGGGGGGCAAAGTTTGTGAGGATGCGGGTGAACTCGGCCTGGCCGAAGGTGCTGCGGTTGGGGCGTGCGCCACCGGACACCAGGGCGACGTGAACGCCCAGCGTGTTGCGTGACCAGTCTTCCAATTCTTCGTACAGATAGGCAGCGGTATCGGCGAAGGCGCAGAACACGATGACCTTGCGGTTTTCCTCGCCCAGCGTGTTGGTGCTGGGGTGGCGAACCTTGTGCTCGATCAGGCGCTTGAGTTCAGCTAGCTTGGCGTCGCGTGCTGCATCGACGGCCTGGGCTGCGTCGGCCAGTAGCGAAAGCTGCTGCTTGTCGGTGGCCAGATCGGCCAGCCAAGCGGCCACGTCCATATGCTCCATGCGGTACTTGAGCTTGGTGCCAGCCTGGAAGGCCTGAGCCAACTCTTCGTCTTCTTCGGCTGGTTCCATGAAGAAATCAGGCTGGATGTCTTCCGCCGTCTCGGCTTGATGTTGCAGGAACTGCTTGAGCCGTTCTTCCAGATCTTCGATCTTGCTGACGGTGCGCTCCATGGTGATGGCAAAGGCGCGCACAGAGCTTTCCAGGCGCTTGAGGAAGTTCACCTTCATCATGCCGATCAGGAACTTCTCGCGGTTCTCCTGGCTGAAGTTCTTGACGCGATGGTCTTCGTACTTCGTCTTGAACTCACCCAGCACGTACTTGGACGGCTTGAAGATGGAAAGCTGATAGTTGTCGATCTCGTCGTTCAGTTTGTCGTAGGAGAGAAAGCGGCCTTTAAGGTCAATTTCGGAGAACACGGATTCCGGTTTCCTGCGCTTGGGAAACTGGCCGATCTGCGCCATCGAGGCTTTGTAATACTTCTGGATGTGCTTGCGCGAACGGGCGATGGTGAGTTCGTCCAGCAGGGTGAAGAACCCGGCGGAGAGCCGTTCCATCAGGTCGCGGGCATCCCTTTCGCCGGAGCGCCTGGCCCATTCCATGAAGGTTTTCTGGGCGACGGTGAGTGTGTCCTTGATGCTGTTGATGCCGAAGCTCTGCGAAAAGGCGGTATCACGCCCTTCGGTGACGAAGTAGATCTGGTTGCGTAGGTCTTTCAGGTCGTTGTTGACCGGGGTTGCGGAAAGCAGCAGTACCTTGGTCTTGACGCCCGTCTTGATGATGTCGTCCATCAGCCGTTCATAGCGGCTCTTGCGGATGAGGTTACCGTCTTCGTCGTGCTTGCCTTTGGTGTTGTTGCGGAAGTTGTGCGATTCGTCGATGACGATCAGGTCGAAGTTGCCCCAGTTGAGCGTTGCCAGGTCGATGCCATCCACGCGGCCACTGTCACGGGACAGGTCGGTGTGAGAGAGCACGGTGTAGGCGAAGCGATCCTTGAGGAAGGGATTGAGTTCGCTGTTGTTCTGGGCGAGATAGACCGTCCAGTTGTCGCGCAGCTTCTTGGGGCACAGCACCAGCACGCGGTGGTTGCGCAGTTCGTGGTATTTGATGACCGCCAGCGCCGAGTAGGTTTTACCCAGACCCACGCTGTCGGCCAAGATGCAGCCGTTGTGTTGGTTGATCTTGTGGATGGCACCTTTGACGCCATCTTTCTGGAAGTCGAACAAGGCTTTCCAGATTTCGGTGTCGATGATAGCGGTTTGGTCGAACAATGCGGCGTCGGCTTCCTGCCCGGACAGGAAGCGCTCGAAGACGTGATAGAGCGTCTTGAAGTAGACAAACTCCGGTGCATGATCGACGTAAAGCTGCTCCAGGTAGCGCAGGACATCAGCCTTGACGTCGGCGACCAGTTTTTCGTCGCCCCAGATTTCATCGAACCATTGCTTGAGGTCCGCCCTGTCGCGGTCGCCATCGACAATAAGGTTCAGTTCTATGTTGGGCGTGTTGGACAGGCCCAACCCACGCCGGGTGAAGTTGGAACTGCCCAGCAGGGCGTGTTCACGTCGGCCATCGTCAATGTGGTAGAGCTTGCCGTGTAAGAGATTAGCCTGGCGTACCGAGCGGATATCGACCTTGTCGCGCAGCCATTCAGCGCAACGACGAGCGATTTCTTTCTGTTGCAGGCGATTGGCTAACTCCAGGCCTTCATCTTCGATCTTGAAGGCTTTCTTGTCGGTCTTCTCCGGATCAAGCGAAGCGATGAAGCGGGGCTCGCCGAACAGGAAGTTCAGATGGTCGATCTGGTCAAGCTGCCTGGACAGCGCGTCGTAGGCATAGATGGTGAAGTACGCTGACACCACGGATAACTGGCTGCCCGATGCAATCTTTTCAGCTAGAAATTCGGCTACTTTCCCGCGTGTGTGATTATCACGTATGCCGTGACTGTATATGGTCTTTTGGCGATTCATCCAGATTTTTCTCTATTTGACGGGAACTTGGCACCCTTGTGGTAGCCCAGCTTGAACCGGGCCAGCAGCTCTTGCCCTGATTCCGTAAGGCGGTATTGCTGCAAGCGGCTCTGAGGTTTGTCTGGAAGGGTGTAGGCGACCTGCCCAGCTTCCAGAAGCTTTTTCATCAAATCATTGAGATAACGGGTGGGTTTCTTTTTCCCGATCGCCCTGGCGATTTCGGCTTTGGACAAGGGCGAGGTCATAAGCAGGCGCATGACTTGCAAGGCCAGTTCTGACTCTACCCCTGACTCTACCCCTGACTCTACCCCTGACTCTACCCCTGACTTTGTTTGGGCCTCTTCGGACATGGGCATGCTGAGTCGGATGAAATGAGTGGAGAAGGTGAACGCCTCGCGCGGGTAGGCCTTGAGGATACGCGGCATGCCGGAGCCAAGGTATTCGACCATGCCCAGATCCTTGAATACACGCATCAGGGTCTTGTTACGGGGCATGGAGTAGCCGGCGAAGAAGTCTTCCTGCTCACGGCCAGGATGGATGGCGCCTGCAGAGGTAATTTCCAGGCGGTCACTGAATATCTCGAACTTGGGCACGAGTTCGGTGCTGTAGTCATTGTGGATAATGGCGTTGATAACGGCCTCGCGCAGTGCCACGGGGTTCCATAAGGGGGTTTCAATACGCTCACGGGATGTGATTTGGGTGTGGATACTGTTTTCTACCCCCTCCAGCCGGTCGAGTACGGCCTTGCAGGTTTTGACCAGGCAACAGTAGCCGTATTCCTTGCTTTCAATCAGATCGACGCGATCACTGCCTGCATATTTGGCTATCTGTGTTGAATTTCCGTTGTCGTCAGCGAGCAAGTAGGCGGCATAGTTGTACGCGCCATCTTCGGTCAGCAGTTCCAGATTGGCGGCGAACTTGTCGTTGAGGGCAAGGCCCACTTCCTCATAATAAATTTTCAGTTGGGCGAAGCTGAGGTCCTGACGCGGTGAACGAATGCGGGTCAGGGAATTGCGTGTACGGCGGGCGAACAGCTCCTCGATCATGCTCAGAGACATGGGTTCGCTGGCGCTGCCAAGGCGGATGAAGCAGCCCTTTTCCGACATGCCGTATTTGCGCAGGTAATAGGGCTTTTCCGTGCCGCTGGCGAGAATGATCTTGATGATCGGCTTGCCGTCGCGCTGTTCCAGGATGACGTCGAACAGCCCCAGCGCGGAAGGCTGGATGTTGTTCTTTATCCGGTCTTTGATAGCCAGTTGCAGGGCATCAGCATTGTTGACCCCGATGGTCTGGCCATTCTTGTCGATGCCGATATAGACGATGCCGCCGTCGTGGTAGTTGAGGAAGGCGACGACTTCCTTCTCCAGCCCGTCGCTGAGTTCCCGCTTGTATTCGATGCGATTGGATTCTGTCATGTGTTGTTGTCTTTCTTGACCGAACCCTCATCAGCGCCACCGGCCCGCACCCACTCATCCACTTCGGATAACTGGAATTTCCACAAGCGCCCTACCTTGTGGGCGGGCAAACCTTTGCTCTCCCTCCAGCGGTAGACTGTGTCTTTCACTATGCCCAGGTGCTGGGCAACTTGCTCGGCGGTGACCCAGGGTTCGGTTATCATGGCATTGGTACCCAGTGCAATAAAACAAACTCGTTCTCAATCGTCAGGAATCTATCAGACTCCTGGGGATAATGTCACGGCTATTGTTGGAGAGGCATAAATGGTCAGGCTCAAGGGAATGGGTCGTAAGGGACAACGGCTCTACCCGGAAAAGGCAAAAGGCCGGCATCACTCCGCTCTCGGATTGACGACCAGGTTTCTGGCCGGCACCAGTCCATCAATGAAATCCGCCCAGGCCTGCAACATCTCCCGCCGCTGCTCCGCATACTCTGCCCGGTTGTAGACCCCTCGCACACCACCAATGGTGTGGTTCAACGCCTTCTCCACCACATCCGATGGCCAGCCCTGCTCGTGCAGCAGGGTGGAGGCTGTCCGGCGCAGGTCGTGGATGGTGAAGGCGGGAATGTCCTGGTCTTGCAGGGACACTTTCAGGGCCGTGTTCAGGGCGTTGTTGGAGAAGGGCTTGGTCAGGCTGCCACGGCCAGGCATGACCCAGTCGCTGGTGCTGGCCATGGTCTTGAGTTCCCGGAACAGCATAGCGGCCTGGGTGGACAGGTAAATGATGTGAGGTTTACCGGTCTTGGAGTTTTCCACCGGGATATGCCATTCGCGTTGCTCAAGATGCACATCCTTCCACTGGGCCAGCATCAGTTCGGATTTGCGCACCAGGGTCATGAGGATCAATTGGAAGGCGATCTTGAATTGGCGGCGGATGTTGGATTTGTGCACGGCGCGCAGGAAACGTTGGATCTCGTCCGGAGTCAGCGCGCGGTCGCGGGCAGTGGCGCGGTAGACGTGCCGCATGGGCAGGGCTGTGACCGGGTTGGCCTGGATCAGGCCGCAGGTCAAGGCATAGTCGAGCATGCGCTTGAGCAGGCCGCGCACCTGGCCGGCGGCGGCATCGAAGCCCTGGTCCTTCTTGCGCCAGATGACGCTGCGCACGTCCTCTGCGGTGATGTCCTTGATGGGCTTGCTGCCTATATAAGGAAGGATGTCCTTTTCCAGGTAGCGACGGGGCATGGTGTTGTCCTTGCGGTCGCGCTCCTGGATGTCCTTGAAGAAGCGTTCGGCGAACTCGGCCACGGTGGTGTCTTCCGGGCCGACGATCTTTGCCTGTTGCTTCTTCTGGGCTGGGGACTCTCCAAGCGCCACGAGTTGGGCGGCTTCGTCCCGTTTCATGCGGGCGTTCTTCAGCGTCAGCGCCGGGTACTTACCCAACGTAAGCTTTTCCCTCTTGCCATTCAGCCGGTAGCGATAGCGCCACACGATACTGCCGGTGGGAAGCACCTCTACATACAGGCCCCGATCGTCGCTGACGATATACGAGGCTTGCTTGGGTTTGAGCGCCTTGAGAGCGGTGTCTGTCAGAGCCATGGACCCTCCTTTGGGTCCATGAAAGTCAATCTGCCATACTTTCCGGGGAACTTGGACCCAAATATGGACCCGGAAAGCGATGGCTCTGACTGTACCACCAGAACATTGAAAAGACAAAAAATCCTTTATTTATAATGATTTTTATACAATCAGCAGACTTCCTTGGACGTCCATGGAACCTGATTCATTTGCCGATGCAGAAACTAGAAAAAATCCTCCCCAGTAGCTCATCCGAGGTGAACTCGCCGGTGATCTCTCCCAGGGCGTCCTGGGCCTGGCGCAGGTCTTCGGCCACCAGTTCGCCAGCGCTGGCGGTTTGCAGTTGTTCACGAGCCTGGCCTACTGCCGCGCGGGCCTTGGCCAGGGCGTCGAGATGGCGACGGCGGGCGATAAAGGTGCCTTCCCGGGTGCCGTGGTAACCCATGCAATCCTTGAGGTGCTGGCGCAGGTGATCGACGCCCTCCCCGGTTTTGGCAGACAGCGGGATTACCGCGAAATCGGCCCCCGGAACATTGCCTTCGGGAATATTGTCCACGGCATCGATCTTGTTGAGGACGATGGTGAGTTGGGTCATCCCCGGTAGCCGCTCGAAAAATGCCGGCCACAGGTCTTCCAGGCGGGTGTGGCCGTCCCGGGTGGCGTCCACCACGAACAGGATGCGGTCGGCCTGTTCGATTTCCACCCAGGCGCGGCGGATACCCTCCTGCTCCACCGGGTCGGCGCTGTCGCGCAGGCCGGCAGTGTCGACCACGTGTAGTGGCATCCCGTCGATGTGGATGCTCTCCCGCAGCACGTCCCGCGTGGTGCCGGCGATGGCGGTGACAATGGCGCTGTCGCGGCCCGACAGGGCGTTGAGCAGGCTCGACTTGCCGGCGTTGGGTCGCCCGGCGATCACCACCGTCATGCCTTCGCGGATCAGGGCGCCCTGCCCGGCATCGGCAATGATGGTATCGAGGTCGGCAAGCAGTGTATCGAGCCCGGCGAGCACCCGGCCATCATTGAGAAAGTCGATTTCCTCTTCTGGAAAGTCGATGGCGGCTTCGATGAATATCCGCAGATCGATCAGACCTTCCACCAGACTGTGGATACGGCGGGAGAACTCCCCTTGAAGCGAGCGCATCGCGCCGCGTGCCGCTTCCTGCGACGAGGCGTCGATCAGGTCGGCGATGGCTTCGGCCTGGGCCAGGTCGATCTTGTCATTGATGAACGCCCGCTGGGAGAATTCGCCGGGCCGGGCAAGACGCGCGCCGAGTTCGACCATCCGGGCCAGCAGGGCGTCCATCACCACCGGGCCGCCGTGACCGTGGAGCTCGATCACATCCTCGCCGGTGAATGAGTGCGGCGCGGGAAAATGGATCAACAGCCCCCGGTCGATCACCTGGCCATCGGCGTCGCGGAAGTCGCAGAGCAGCGCGTGGCGCGGCTTGACCTCTCCAGGGTGGAGCTGCTCGAGGAAAGACGCGAGGCTCTGGCCCGACACCCTGACGATCCCCACGCCGCCGCGGCCCGGCGGGGTGGCCACCGCGGCGATGATATCCCAGTCGGGGTCAGTCAGGGCCGTGGTCATGGTTGCGGTGGGCTAGCCCTTGCCCGCGTCGATCCGCCGGGTGATGACCCACTGCTGAAGGATCGACAGCACCGAGTTTACCGTCCAGTAGAGCACCAGGCCGGCCGGGAAGAAGGCAAACAGGAACGAGAACGCCACCGGCATGATCTTCATTATCTTGGCCTGGGTCGGGTCCGGCGGCTCCGGCTGCAGCAAGGTGGTGATATACATGCTGATGCCGTTGAGAACGGGCAGCACGAAATAGGGGTCTTTGACCGACAGATCCTGAATCCACAGGATCCAGGGTGCATGGCGCAGCTCGACACTTTCGAACAGCACCCAGTAAAGGGCGATGAATACCGGCATCTGAACCAGTATCGGCAGGCACCCGCCCATCGGGTTCACCTTCTCCCTTTTATAGAAGTTCATCATTTCCTGGGACAGCTTCTGGCGGTCGTCGCCATAGAGCTCCTTGAGCCGCGCCATTTCCGGCTGGGCCTTGCGCATCTTGGCCATGGAACGGTAGCTGGTGGCCGACAGCTTGAAGAACACCAGCTTGATCAGCACCGTGAGCAGGATGATGGTCCAGCCCCAGTTGCCCACCAGTCCGTGGATAAAGGTCATCAGCGCAAATATCGGCTTGGCGATCCACCACAGCCAGCCGTAGTCGACGGTCAGGTCGAGATGCGGCGATATCTCCTCGAGCCGGTGCTGATCCTTGGGGCCGGCATAGAAACCGGCCTTGATCTGTCCCTGCTGGCCGGGAGCGACGGTAAGCGGCGGCGAGGTAAAGCCGAAAGTGTAGAGGTCCTTGCCGCCGAGCTTGCGCAGGGTGTAGCTGTTCTGCTGTTCTTGGTCCGGGACCCAGGCGCTGATGAAGTAATGCTGCACCATCGACACCCAGCCACCCGTCTTCTCGGTGCTGAAAGGGCCGTCGGCAAGGTCGCCAAAGGGAATCTTCTTGTAGTTTTCGTCAGGAGTGGTGATGGCAGCGCCCAGGTAGGGCTTCATGCCGAAACCGTCACCCGCGGGCGGCTGCCAGGTATCGCGCTGGATCTGGCCGAACAGGTGGGCCTGCCAGGAGTCTACCCCCCGGTTGTCGATGCGATAAGCCACATCGAGCAGGTAATCTCCCCGCCGCAAGACGAATTGCTTGGTGATCTGCACATCGCCCTGCTGGTAGACCAGGGGGACGACCAGAGTGTCCTCTCCGGCCGCGAGTGCGAAGTTGTCGCCTTCGACCTGGAACAGCGGCCGCGATTCGCTGTGATCGGTGCCATTGGCGCCGATCAGCCCGCTCTGAGCAATATAGGTGTGCCTGGTAGTGCGGTTGAGAATGACGAAGGGATCGGACGTGGGATCGAGCCCCTCGCGATGCTCGAGCAGGGCGGTGCGCACGATATCCCCGCCGTAGGTATCGATGGTGATTTCAAGCACATCGGAGCTGATGGTGATCAACCGGCCGCTGCCGGTTTCCGCAATCACGGGTTTGTCAGCGTTGCCATTGCTCACCGAGGGAATGGTCGAATCGGCGCCGGCACTGTCCCGATTGGCGATTTCGGGCACTGCCACCGCTTCCTTGACAAAGCTCTCCCGGGGCGGCGCGCGTTCCGTCTCGAATTCGTTCCAGCGGATATAAAGCAGGGCGAGCACCAGAACGATGGCGCTTATCAGCAGGTTGCGTTGCCAATCCATAATCGGTTTATCTCAAGATCTGCGGGTTGCCGGGGGCACGAGGTCGACTCCGCCAGGGTGGAACGGGTGACAACGGAAAAGGCGCCTGAGAGCCAACCATGATCCCCGGAGTGCGCCGTGGGTATCGATCGCCTCGCTGGCGTAGGCCGAGCAGGAAGGGTGAAAGCGGCAATTCTGCCCAAGGAACGGGCTGACCAGGTACTGGTACCCCTTGATCACCACTTTCAGCAGCTTTTTCATTGCTTGTCCACCTTTCTCGCCAGACGCTCCCAGGTGTCACGCATGATACTGGTTTGCAGCGCGGGCAACAGGGTATCGAAGCCTTTCCTGGCAAGAAAAATGATATCCAGGGAGTCCAGCCGGGAGCAGTTGTGGCGGAATGTCTCCCGCACCACCCGCTTGACCCGGTTGCGCTTGACCGCCCGGCGGATGTTCTTCTTGCCGATAACCAGGCCGAGTCGCGGATGCCCCAGGGCATTGCGGTTGGCCAGTACAAGAAAGTACTGGTGGCCAACCTTGAACTGGGCTTTGTCAAACACTGCCTTGAATTCCGAGGAACTCAACAGCCGTCGGCTTTTGCCAAAGGAGACCACCGGTGCAGGACATGCCCCGGGATGCGGGGCAGGTTCCCTGTTATCGATCAGGCAACCAGGCTGTGACGGCCCTTGGCACGGCGGCGATTCAGTACCAGACGGCCCTTGGCGGTAGCCATACGGGCACGAAAACCGTGGGTGCGCTTGCGCTTCAGTACGCTTGGTTGAAAGGTTCTTTTCATGACGAAATCCTGTTGAGCGAGCAGTTGGGTCGAGCGGATAAAGGGCGGCGATTCTAATAAAAAAAGGGCCGCGAAGCAAACAATAGCTAAACACAGGCTATAAAACGGAAACTAACAGGAAAACCACAGGAAACTCAAAAAAACCCCAAAACAGTGGATAACCCTGTGAATATCTGTGGAAAAGCTCTAACAAAACCGTGTGTAACTTGGGCAGAAATACCACCCTCATCATCGGGCTGTGCATAACTCGCGTTTGATCAACAGGATCAGGGTACGGGTTACGACAGCTTCCGCAGAGCAAACCCATACGGTTATAAACTAAAAAATACAATGTTTTTCAATATGTTATTTTTGTTATCCACAGATCCTGGAGAGCTCTATAACAGCTTCTAACATAAATACTCTTATAAAGAATATAAAAAATGTTAATTAGAAAGAGCTTATAAAAAGAACAAAGCAGAAACAAAAATTCGGTGGTTAAAATTTCAGCACATTGCCGTATAATGCCGGCCCCTTGTCGAGGTAAGAGCGATGTTGCACCCGGACCAGTTCGACGTCATAGTCATCGGTGGCGGCCATGCCGGCACTGAGGCCTGCCTGGCTGCGGCGCGCCAGGGCTGCAGAACACTGTTGCTGACCCACAACGTCGAAACTCTCGGCCAGATGTCCTGCAACCCGGCCATCGGTGGTATCGGCAAGAGCCATCTGGTGAAGGAAATCGACGCCCTCGGCGGCGCCATGGCGATGGCTACTGACCGAGGTGGCATCCAGTTCCGGGTATTGAACGCGCGCAAGGGGCCGGCGGTGCGGGCCACTCGCGCCCAGGCGGATCGCGTGCTGTACAAGACGGCGATCCGCGCCATCCTGGAGAATCAACCCAATCTGCGGATTTTTCAGCAGGCGGTCGATGATCTGATCGTGGAGGGAGACCGGGTCGTCGGTGTGGTGACTCAGATGGGCTTGCGCTTCCGTGCGCCCTCGGTGGTGCTGACGGCGGGAACCTTTCTCGGCGGATTGATCCATATCGGTCTCGAAAACCACGCCGGGGGGCGCGCCGGTGATCCGCCATCCATCGCCCTTGCCCACCGTCTGCGGGAACTGCCCTTCCGCGTCGGTCGGCTGAAAACCGGCACCCCGCCGCGGATCGATGCCAAGAGCGTGGATTTCACTGGCCTCCAGGAGCAATGGGGTGATACGCCGGTACCGGTGATGTCCTTCCTCGGCGCCGCCGCCGAGCACCCGCGCCAGGTGTGCTGCTGGGTGACCCACACCAGTGAACACACCCACGACATCATCCGCGGCGGAATGGACCGCTCGCCGATGTTCACCGGAGTGATCGAAGGTGTCGGCCCTCGCTACTGCCCGTCCATCGAAGACAAGGTGGTGCGTTTCGCCGACAAGGACAGCCACCAGATCTTTATCGAGCCGGAAGGGCTCGACACCCACGAGCTGTATCCCAACGGCATATCCACCAGCCTGCCGTTCGACGTGCAACTGGCGATGGTGCGTTCCATCAAGGGCTTCGAGAATGCGCATATCACCCGCCCAGGCTATGCCATCGAATACGATTTCTTCAATCCCCAGGATCTCAATTACTCGCTGGAAACCAAGTTCATCGAGGGGCTGTTCTTCGCCGGCCAGATCAACGGCACCACCGGTTACGAAGAGGCCGCGGCCCAGGGGCTGCTGGCCGGCATCAATGCCGGGCTTCGCGCCCGGGGGCTGGAACCCTGGTGTCCGCGACGGGACGAGGCTTACATCGGAGTGCTGGTGGACGATCTGATCACCATGGGCACCCGCGAGCCGTACCGGATGTTTACCAGTCGCGCCGAGTACCGCCTGGTGTTGCGCGAGGACAATGCCGACCTGCGTCTCACCGAACAGGGGCGCCAGCTCGGGGTGGTGAATGACAGCCGCTGGCAGCGCTTCAGCGCCAAGCGTGAGGCCATCGAGCTGGAGCGCCAGCGCCTGCGCGGCAGTTGGGTGCAGCCCGGCTCGCCGGCAGCGGAGCGGATCAATGTGCTGAGCGCCAACCCGCTGACCCGGGAGTACAACCTGTTCGAATTGTTGAAACGTCCCGAACTGAACTATTCGCTGGTGGGCGGCTTGCTGGGCGACCCGGTGGTCGACCAGCAGGTGGCGGAACAGGTGGAGATCGAGGCCAAGTACGCCGGCTATATCGAGCGCCAGCGGGACGATATCGAGCGCCTGCGGCGCAGCGAGAATACGCCGATTCCCGCCGGTTTCGACTATGTCCAGGTCAAGGGCTTGTCCAACGAAGTGCGCCAGAAGCTGGCCGAGGCCAGGCCCGAGACCCTGGCCCGGGCTTCGCGCATTCCCGGGGTGACCCCGGCGGCGATCTCCCTGCTGCTGATCTTCCTCAAGAAGGCATCTGCCGCCGGCAATGTCGGCAAACCCGCGGCCGGCAAAGAGGCCGCCGCAGCGCCGTGAACAGCCGCGCAGAAGGTGCCGGTGCCGCAACCGACAAAGCGCGCAGCCTGCTGCGGGAAGGCCTGACCTCGCTGGGGCTCACCCTCGACGATCGGCAGGTCGAGCTCCTGCTCCGCTATCTCGGCCTGCTGGGAAAATGGAACCGGGCCTATAACCTCACGGCGGTGGACGACCCGCTCGACATGGTTTCCCGGCATCTGCTGGACAGCCTGGCCATTGCCCCTTATCTGGCCGGCGAGCGCTTCATCGACGTTGGCACGGGGCCGGGTCTGCCGGGAATTCCCCTCGCCATCGCCCTGCCCGACAAGCAGTTTACGCTGCTCGACAGCAACGGCAAGCGGGTGCGGTTTCTGTTCCAGGTGAAAACCGAACTCGGCCTCGGCAATGTCAGTGAAGTGCAAGCCAGGGCCGAATCCTATCGGGCCGAAGCGCCTTTCGACGGGGTCATCAGCCGTGCCTACAGCGCCATCGAGATGATGGTCGCCAGCACCGCCGCCCTGTTGGCCGACGGCGGCCGGTTCTACGCCATGAAGGGCCGTTATCCCGTTGGGGAGTTGAGTGCGCTGGCAAAACCCTATAATGTCACGGGCACGCACCGCTTGCAGGTGCCGGGCATCGACGGGGAGCGTCACTTGATCGAGATCGGGGTAACACCTTGAGTCATATTTTTACCATCGCCAACCAGAAAGGCGGGGTTGGCAAGACCACCACCAGCGTCAACCTGGCGGCGTCGCTGGCAACCTATGACAAGCGCGTGCTGCTGGTGGACATGGACCCGCAGGGCAATGCCACCATGGGTGTCGGCATCGACAAGAACAGCCTCAGCCAGACCGTGTACGAGGTGCTGATCGGGGAAACCGATATCGACGCCGCCCTCCAGGCCAACGAAGTGGGCGGTTTCGACGTGTTGCCGGCAAACCGCGACCTCACCGCCGCCGAAGTGGAGTTGCTCGACCTGCCGGCCAGGGAAAGCCGGCTCGGCCAGGCCCTGGCCCGTGTCGGTGGCCGCTACGATTACATCATCATCGACTGCCCGCCGTCGCTGAGCATGCTCACCGTCAATGCCATGGTCGCCTGCCGCGGGGTGATCATCCCGGTGCAGTGCGAGTACTACGCCCTGGAAGGACTGAGCGACCTGGTGGGCACCATCCAGAAGATCGGCAAGCTGCTCAACCCGGCGCTGAGGATCGAAGGGATCTTGCGCACCATGTACGATCCGCGCAGTTCGCTCACCAACGAAGTGACCGTCCAGCTGCACAAGTATTTCGGCGACCGGGTGTACCGCACAACCATTCCCCGCAATATCCGCCTGGCGGAAGCCCCGAGCTTCGGCCTTCCCGCCCTGCAGCACGACCGCCATTCGAAGGGTGCCATCGCCTACCTCGGCCTCGCCGGCGAAATCATTCTTCGCGGCAAGCAGGTCGAGCCGGCGGGTCTGCGAGCCACAGGACAGTAAGCATGAGCGGAAAACGCAAAGGACTGGGTCGCGGCCTCGACGCGCTGTTGGGAATATCGCCCGGCGACAGCAGCTCGAGGATTGGCGAGAGCGCGGTTGCGTCCCCTTCGCAGCACGGCGACGAAGACGGCAGCCTGCGCCACCTGCCCATCGAATTTCTCCAGCGCGGCCAGTACCAACCGCGCCGTGACATGCATCCCGAGGCGCTCCAGGAGCTGGCGGAATCGATCCGCGCCCAGGGCATCATGCAGCCCATCGTGGTCCGCCCGCTGGGCGCCGACAGTTACGAAATCATCGCCGGCGAGCGCCGCTGGCGGGCCGCCCAGATGGCCGGGCTCGACACCGTCCCGTCGCTGGTCCGCCATGTCCCCGACCAGGCCGCCATCGCCATGGCGCTGATCGAGAACATCCAGCGCGAGGATCTCAATCCTATCGAGGAGGCTCACGCCTTCACCCGTCTCCAGGAGGAGTTTCATCTTACCCAGCAACAGGTCGCGGAGGCGGTGGGCAAGTCGCGCGCCACTGTCGCCAACCTGATGCGCCTCCTCGCCCTCGAAAGCGAAGTGCGGATCATGCTCGAGCGGGGCGATATCGAAATGGGCCACGCCCGGGCCCTGCTCGGCCTCAGCGGCGACGACCAGGCCGTCGCCGCCCGCACTGTGGTTGGCAAGGGGCTGACGGTGCGCCAGACCGAGGCGTTGGTCAGGCAGTTGTTGAAGGAAAAAGCCGAACCGGCAGTGGCGAAAGCGGATGTCGATCCCGACATCCGCCGTCTGGAAGAGCGCGTGGCGGAACACGTGGGCCTGCCGGTATCGATCCAGCACGGCAGTGGTGGCAAGGGCAAGGTGGTGTTCAGTTACAGCCGGCTCGACGAGCTCGACGGTCTGCTCGAACGGCTCAGGGTCGGCGATTGACACGGAACTGGCCCAGGGGCGGCCGGCGGATGATCCAGACAGGGCAAGTTTTGTTGAATAACTGTACTGAAGTCCTTATAATTCTGCCCCGCTCATGGGTAGCTAATTATTCCCATGGGGTTCGTTGTGAGCGGACGGCAGCCGACTAGTGGATACCATAGGCAAACCGTCACTGCCAAAGATGGCTGGTATCGAATTGCTGGCACTGGTGCTGCTTGCTGCTGCTTTGCTGCCGGTGGGTGTGGTGCACGCCTACTCGCTGCTTGCCGGCGGCCTCGTGCAGATCGCGGGAAGTACCTATTTTGGCTGGCTGGCCTTTCGCTATCGCGGCGCCAGCCAGCTGGGTTCGGCGGTGCGCAGCATGTACCAGGGCGAGGCCGGCAAGATCGTGCTGTCCGCGCTATTTTTTATCGCAACGTTTTTATTTGTCAAACCGCTAGGGGTGATTGCATTTTTTGCTGGTTATGGCGTCATGGTTCTGATCCATGTCGGGGTGGCTGCAAAAATTCTGCAACGACATGAGCCCTAGACTGGTTTAACCAACAGGCCTTCAATAGAGACCCGTATCAATGGCATCAGGAACCCAGACCACAACAGAGTATATTCAGCACCACCTTCAAAATCTGGTCTATGGGAAACATCCTGATGGCACCTGGGGCTTCGCCCACTCTCCCCAGGAGGCTACCGATATGGGCTTCTGGGCTATCCACGTGGATTCCCTGGGCTGGTCCATCGGACTTGGCATCGTGTTCTGCTGGCTGTTCCGGACTGCGGCCAAGAAAGCCACCAGCGGTGTGCCCGGCGGCTTCCAGAATTTCATCGAATACGTGATGGAGTTCGTCGGCGGCACTGTCAGGGACAGTTTCCACGGCCACAGCAAGGTGGTCGGTCCCCTCGCCCTCACCATTTTCGTGTGGGTGTTCCTGATGAACCTGATGGATCTCATCCCTGTCGACCTGATTCCCTACACCGCCCAGCTGTTCGGCCAGCACGTTCTCGGCATGGACCCCCACCACGTCTACTTCAAGATCGTGCCCACCACCGATGTCAACGTCACCGCCGGCATGGCCCTCGGCGTCTTCGTGCTGATGATTTTCTATGGCTTCAAGATCAAGGGCGCAGGCTACGCCAGGGAGTTCGTCCTTCATCCGTTCAATCACTGGGCGTTCATCCCCGTCAACCTGTTCATGGAGGTCGTCGGCCTTCTCGCCAAACCGTTCTCTCTCGCCCTGCGGCTGTTCGGCAACATGTTTGCCGGCGAGATGATCTTCATCCTGATCGCCACCATGTACAGTGCCGGGCTGCTGCTCGGTATCTTCGGCGGCTTCCTCCAGCTGGGCTGGGCTATTTTCCATATTCTGATCATCACCCTGCAGGCCTTTATCTTCATGGTTCTCACGGTGGTGTATCTGAGCATGTCCCACGAAGACCACTGATCGACCGGGAAACAGTTTTTCACTTTCAACTTACCAACCTTAAAACTCTAGGAGATACACAATGGAACTCGTCATCATCGCTGCTGCCATCATGCTCAGCTCTGCTGCCATCGGCGCCGCCCTGGGCATGGGCCTTCTCGGCGGCAAACTGATCGAAGGAACCGCTCGTCAGCCCGAGCTCGGCCCCATGCTGCAAGGCAAGATGTTCCTGCTTGCCGGTCTGATCGACGCCATCCCCATCATCGGTGTCGGTATCGCCATGTACCTCATTTTCGTCGTTGCGCCCGGCGTTGCTGGCTAATTCTTGGCCATCATGAGATGGCCGACCAAAATGCAACTGAAACTGTGAGGTTAAAGGCGTGAATATCAATATGACGCTGTTTGGCCAGATGGCGACTTTCGCCGTCTTCGTGTGGTTCTGCATGAAGTTTGTCTGGCCCGCGCTTACCCGTATCCTGGATGAGCGCAAGAACAAGATCGCCGATGGTCTCGATGCCGCCGATCGCGCGATGCGCGATCTCGAACTGGCCCAGGGCAAGGCTACGGAACAACTGAAGGGGGCCAAGCAGGAAGCGGCAGCGCTTCTGGAGCAGGCCAACAAGCGTGCCAATCAGATCGTCGAAGAGGCCAAGGACAAGGCGCGCGCCGAAGGTGAGCGCCTCAAGGCCGCGGCCCAGGCTGAAATCGAACAGGAAGCGAACCGTGTTCGCGAGGAACTCCGCGCCAAGGTGGCCGCGCTGGCTCTCGCCGGCGCCGAGAAGATCCTCGAAGCTTCCATTGACGAAAACGCTAATCGTGAGCTGGTCGACAAACTGGCGGCGCAGCTGTAACGGGGTTTGATATGGCGGAACTGAGTACTTTGGCTCGACCCTACGCCAAGGCGGCCTATGAATACGCCGTCGCGGCGGACACCCTCGCACCCTGGTCGGCGATGCTGAAGGAGCTATCGGCCGTCGTCAGCGACAGCAAGGTCAGAACCTTGCTGGATTCGCCGGAGCGCAGTGCGCAACAGCAGGGAGAAGCCCTGGTGGAACTCTGCGGCGACGCCCTCGACGAAAAGGGTTGCAACCTGGTGCGGCTGCTGGCGCAGAACCGCCGTCTGCCGTTGATTCCCTTCGTCAGTGAGCAGTTCGAAACACTCAAGGCGCAACGGGAGAGAGCCGTCGACGTGGAGATCGTGGCCGCCAGCCCCCTGGATGCCGCCCAGCAAGACCAGTTGGCCCAGGCCCTCAGCCGGCGCCTGGACCGTCGCGTCAATGTGACGGTTGCCGTGGACGAGTCTCTCCTCGGCGGTGTGCTGATCCGCACCGGCGATACCGTGATCGATGGCAGTATTCGCGGTCGTCTCACCAAACTCGCTGAAGCATTAAATTCGTAGGATCGAGGAATCGACCATGCAGCAATTGAATCCATCTGAAATCAGCGACATCATCAAGCAGCGCATCGAGCGCCTCGATGTCGCCACCGAAGTCAAGAACGAAGGCACCATCGTTTCCGTATCCGACGGTATCGTGCGCATCCACGGCCTCGGCAGTGTCATGTACGGGGAAATGATCGAATTCGACGGCGGCCTCTACGGCCTCGCCCTCAACCTCGAGCAGGATTCCGTGGGCGCCGTGGTCCTGGGTGATTACCAGGGCCTGGTCGAAGGTAGAAAGGCCCGTTGTACCGGCCGCATTCTCGAAGTGCCGGTCGGCCCCGAGCTCGAAGGCCGGGTGGTCGACGCTCTCGGCAACGCCATCGATGGCAAGGGCCCGATCAACGCCAAGCTCACCGATGCCATCGAGAAGGTCGCGCCCGGTGTCATCGAACGCCAGGGTGTGGACCAGCCGGTGCAGACCGGCCTCAAGGCCATCGATGCCATGGTGCCGATCGGTCGCGGCCAGCGCGAGCTGATCATCGGCGACCGCCAGATCGGCAAGACCGCGATTGCCATCGATACCATCATCAATCAGAAGAATACCGGCATCAAGTGCGTCTACGTGGCCATCGGCCAGAAGAACTCCACGGTTGCCAACATCGTGCGCAAGCTCGAAGAGCACGGCGCCCTGGATCACACGGTGATCGTCGCGGCCACCGCCTCCGACCCGGCTTCGATGCAGTACCTCGCGGCCTATACCGGTTGCACCATCGGCGAGTACTACCGCGATCGCGGCCAGGACGCGCTGATCATCTATGACGACCTCACCAAGCAGGCCTGGGCCTACCGCCAGATCTCCCTGCTGCTGAAGCGTCCGCCGGGCCGCGAAGCCTACCCCGGCGACGTGTTCTACCTGCACTCCCGCTTGCTGGAGCGCGCTGCCCGGGTCAACGTCGATTACGTCGAGAAATTCACCAACGGCGAAGTCAAGGGCAAGACCGGCTCGCTCACCGCGCTGCCGATCATCGAAACCCAGGCGGGCGACGTGTCGGCCTTCGTACCGACCAACGTGATCTCCATTACCGACGGGCAGATCTTCGTCGAGTCCAGTCTGTTCAACGCCGGCGTAAGGCCCGCGATGAACGCCGGTCTCTCGGTATCCCGGGTGGGTGGTGCTGCGCAGACCAAGATCATCAAGAAGCTCGGCGGCGGTATCCGTCTCGCCCTCGCCCAGTATCGGGAACTGGCGGCGTTCTCCCAGTTCGCCTCCGACCTGGACGAAGCCACTCGCGCCCAGCTCGAGCACGGCCAGCGGGTTACCGAACTGATGAAGCAGGCCCAGTACTCCCCGCAGAGTGTCGCCGAGATGGGCGTGGTGCTGTACGCCGCCAACGAAGGCTATCTCAAGGCCGTCGAAGTGAACAAGGTCGGCGCTTTCGAGAAGGCACTGCTCGACTACATGCACTCCGAGCACAGTGATCTGATGAATCAAGTCAACGAGAAAGGCGACTGGAACAACGATATCGAAGCCGGCTTCAAGGCGGCCCTCGACAAGTTCGTTGCTACCCAGAGCTGGTAAGGGGAGCCGGCGAGGCTCCGGCCCCCGGTAACGGGGCCCTTGATTCACAGCAACGCATAGCAGGACAGGCAGGCAGCTTATGGCAGTCGGAAAAGAGATCAAAACCAAGATCAGCAGCGTCAAGAGCACGCAGAAGATCACCAGCGCCATGGAACTGGTCGCGGCCAGCAAGATGCGCCGCGCCCAGGAGCGAATGTCGCTGGGCAAACCCTACGCCCAGCGGATGCGGGCGGTCATCGGTCATATCGCCAACGCCCGGTCGGAGTATCGCCACGAGTATCTGGAACAGCGCGAGGTCAAGCGCGTCGCCTTTATCGTGGTGTCCACTGACCGCGGTCTGTGTGGTGGCCTCAACATCAATCTGTTCAAGGCCACCATCAAGGCCATGAAGGAGTGGCACGACCAGGGCACCGGTGTCGATATCTGCGCCATCGGCGCCAAGGCCAGCAGCTTTTTCGGTGGCCTCGGTGCCAATATCGTCGCTTCGGTGCGCGGCCTCGGCGACGAGCCTTCCGCCGCCGACCTGATCGGCAGCGTCAAGGTGATGCTCGATGCATATGACGAGGGCCGCATCGACCGGCTGTTCGTGGTCAGCAACGATTTCATCAACACCATGACGCAGCGGCCACAGGTGCTCCAGCTGCTGCCGCTGCTGCCGGAACAGGATGAAAAACTCGGCCACCACTGGGACTACATCTACGAGCCTGACGCCCAGGAACTGCTCGACGGCCTGCTGACCCGATACATCGAATCCCAGGTTTACCAGGCGGTGGTCGAAAACAATGCCTGCGAACAGGCGGCGCGCATGTTGGCCATGAAGAATGCTACCGACAATGCCGGCGAATTGATCAATGAATTGCAGCTGATCTACAACAAGGCCCGTCAGGCGGCCATTACCCAGGAGCTCTCGGAGATCGTTGGTGGAGCGGCCGCGGTATAGCGGGTCGACTGTCGAAAGCTCAAAGCAAGATTTTATGAGGAAGCGGAAATGAGTAGCGGACGTATAGTTCAAATCATCGGCGCGGTGATCGACGTGGAGTTTCCCCGCGATCAGGTGCCCAGTGTCTACGATGCCCTGACGGTCACCGAAAAAGGCCTCACCCTCGAAGTCCAGCAGCAGCTGGGCGACGGTGTGGTGCGCAGCATCGCCATGGGCTCCTCCGAGGGCCTGAGTCGCGGCCTCGACGTGGCCAACACCGGAGCGCCGATCTCCGTGCCGGTGGGCAAGGGCACCCTGGGCCGGATCATGGATGTGCTCGGCAATCCCGTCGACGAGGCGGGCCCCATCGATGCCGACACCAGGATGCCCATCCACCGCAAGGCCCCCGCCTACGCGGACCAGTCTTCCACGGTGGATATCCTCGAAACCGGTATCAAGGTCATCGACCTGATCATGCCGATTTCCAAGGGCGGCAAGGTCGGTCTGTTCGGCGGCGCCGGCGTGGGCAAGACCGTGACCCTGATGGAACTGATCAACAACATCGCCAAGGCCCACTCCGGCCTGTCGGTGTTCGCCGGTGTCGGTGAACGCACCCGGGAAGGTAACGACTTCTACCACGAGATGAAGGAATCCGGCGTACTCGACAAGGTGGCCATGCTCTACGGCCAGATGAACGAGCCCCCGGGCAACCGTCTGCGGGTCGCCCTGTCGGGTCTCACCATCGCCGAACACTTCCGCGACGAAGGCCGCGACGTGCTGATGTTCATCGACAACATCTACCGCTACACCCTGGCGGGCACCGAAGTATCGGCGCTGCTCGGCCGGATGCCCTCCGCGGTGGGCTACCAGCCGACCCTGGCGGAAGAGATGGGTGTGCTCCAGGAGCGCATTACCTCCACCAAGACCGGTTCTATCACCTCCTTCCAGGCGGTTTATGTACCGGCGGACGACCTCACCGACCCGTCGCCGGCAACCACCTTTGCCCACCTCGACGCCACCCTGGTACTGTCGCGGCAGATCGCCGAGCTGGGTATCTACCCGGCGGTGGATCCGCTCGATTCGACGTCGCGACTGCTCGACCCGCTGGTGATCGGCAGCGAGCACTACGAGACCGCCCGCGGTGTGCAATCGGTATTGCAGCGCTACAAGGAACTGAAGGACATCATCGCCATCCTCGGTATGGACGAACTGTCCGAGGAAGACAAGATGGTGGTGGCCCGCGCCCGGAAGATCCAGCGCTTCCTGTCCCAGCCGTTCTTCGTGGCGGAAGTCTTTACCGGCAGTCCCGGCAAATACGTGTCTCTCAAAGACACCATCGCCGGCTTCCAGGGCATCCTCAAGGGTGACTACGACCATTTGCCCGAGCAGGCGTTCTACATGGTTGGCTCTATCGAAGAGGCAGTGGAAAAAGCGGGTAAAAAGTAGTAATGCCGCTGAATCGAGGCTAGAGTTATGGCTATGACATTTCACTGCAACATCGTAAGTACCGAGGAATCCCTGTTCTCGGGGCTGGTGGAGCTGCTGGTTGCCACCGGCTCCCTGGGTGAGCTCGGCATCAATTATGGCCACGCCCCCCTGCTCACCGACCTCAAGCCGGGCCCTGTACGCATCGTCAAGCAGAACGGCGAGGAAGAACTGTACTACCTCTCCGGCGGCTATCTCGAAGTGCAGCCCCATGTGACCACCATCCTGGCGGACACGGCGTTGCGCGCCGACGATATCGACGAAGCCGCGGCCCTCGAAGCCAAAAAGGAGGCCGAGCAGGTGATGTTCAACCAGAGTGGCGAGTTCGATTTCTCCCGTGCGGCTTCACAGCTTGCCGAAGCCGCCGCGCAGTTGCGCACCATCGAGGAATTGCGCCGCAAGGCGAGATCCGTCAAATAACGGCAGATCGACAGTTACCGGGGCAGCGTCAGCTGCCCTTTTTTTTGCCTCCCTGTCGTGTTCAAATCGTTTCGCTAGGCGTCTACAATGCTGAGCTTTCATGGAGATCAGTAATGGCAGTGGATATTGTGATTCTTGCGGCGGGCAAGGGAACGCGGATGAAATCCGCGCTTCCCAAAGTGCTGCACGAACTGGCTGGCAAGCCGCTTCTGGGCCACGTCATCGATACCGCCGGCGGGATCGCCGATAGCACCGTCACCGTGGTCGTCGGCCACGGCGGCGAAGCGGTTCGCGCACATTTCGATGGCGTCCCGGTGCGCTGGGTGGAACAGCAGCAGCAGTTGGGTACCGGTCACGCGGTGTTGCAGGCCCTGCCCTTGTTGCGACCCGATGCCACAACCTTGGTGCTCTACGGCGATGTGCCATTGATCGGCGCCGCTACTCTCGATACCCTGGTGGCCAGTGTGGCCGGCGACTGCCTGGCATTGCTGACCGTCGAGCTGCGCGATCCCCGGGGCTATGGCCGCATCCTGCGCGACGATCAGGGCCGGGTGACGGGCATCGTCGAAGAAAAAGACGCCAGTCCCGACCAAAAGCGCATCACCGAAGTGAATACCGGGGTACTGGCGGTGCCGGCGGGGTGCATGGCGCGCTGGCTGCCAACCATTGGCAACGACAACGCCCAGCGCGAATACTACCTCACCGATCTGATCGCCATCGCCCGCCGTGATGGTCTGGCTATCAATACCCACCAGCCGGCAACCCCGGAAGAGACGGAAGGTGTCAACAGCCGCCAGCAGCTCTGCCAGCTCGAGCGTCACTACCAGCGGCAGTACGCTTTCGGGCTGATGGCGGCCGGCGTTACCCTGGCCGATGCCGATCGTTTCGACTGCCGTGGAGAATTGCAGGCCGGTGAAGACTCGTTCATCGACATCAACTGCATCTTCGAAGGCCGCGTCAGCCTTGGCCGCAATGTGCATATCGGCCCCAACTGCCATATCCGCGACGCAGTGATCGGCGATGGCGCGGTGATCAAGGCCAATACCGTGATCGAAGGCCCGGTGACCCTCGGCAGGAATGTCGACGTCGGGCCTTTTGCCCGTCTGCGGCCGGGCACCGCACTGGGGGAGAACGCCCGGGTGGGCAATTTTGTCGAAACCAAGAAGGCCGAGATCGGCCCAGGCAGCAAGATCAATCACCTCAGCTACATCGGCGATGCCGGTATTGGCAGTGGAGTCAATGTCGGCGCCGGCACCATCACCTGCAACTACGATGGCGTCAACAAATTCAGGACTCTCATCGGCGATGGCGCCTTTATCGGCTCCAACACGTCGCTGGTGGCGCCGGTCACCATCGGCGCCAATGCCACGGTGGGCGCCGGCTCCACCATTACCCGCGATGTTCCCGACGGGGAGCTGGCGGTGGCTCGGGGCAGGCAAAAGAATGTCGAGGGGTGGCAGCGCCCCCGCAAACCGGAAAAGGAATAGTCTATGTGTGGCATCGTCGGGGCCATTGCCCAACGCAACGTGATCGAAATCCTCGTCGAGGGCTTGCGCCGTCTTGAATACCGCGGCTATGACTCAGCAGGTGTTGCGGTGGTGGATGAGCAGGGGCAATTGAAAGTCCACAAGACGCCGGGCAAGGTCGCCGCCCTCGAGGAGCGGCTCGCCGCCCGGCCCAGCCAGGGCAGGCTGGGCATCGCCCACACCCGCTGGGCCACCCACGGCATGCCCAATGAAGCCAATGCCCATCCCCACACCTCCGGCGCTATCGCCGTGGTGCACAATGGCATCATCGAAAACTACCTGGAGCTGCGCGAGTTTCTCCAGGGCCAGGGTTACCGCTTCAGCTCCGATACCGACACCGAAGTGATCGTCCACCTGATCCACCATGTCCGGCAGACCGAGGGTGGCGGGCTGGCGGAAGTCGTGGCCAAGGCGGTCAGCCGTTTCGATGGCGCCTATGCGCTGGCGGTGGTCAGCGCCGATGATCCCGAGGTCCTGGTCGGGGTGCGCCACGGCAGCCCGCTGGTGCTCGGCGTCGGCATCGAGGAGAACTTCCTGGCCTCCGACCAGATGGCGCTGCGCCAGGTCACCGACCGCTTCGTGTTCCTCGAAGAGGACGATCTGGTGGAAGTGCGCCGCGAGACCTTTACCGTCCGCAATGGTTCGGGCGAGGTGGTCGACCGGCCGGTGACGCGCCTGGAGGGCAACACCGGGATGGCCGACAAGGGCCATTTCCGCCATTACATGATCAAGGAAATCTACGAGCAGCCGGAGGTGTTGCAGGCGACCTTCGAGGGGCGCATCAGCGAGCGCCATGTGCTGATCGAGAGCCTCGGCCTCGGCGCGGTGGATCTGCTGCGCCGTGCGGCGAATATCCATATCGTCGCCTGCGGTACCAGTTACCACGCCGGGCTCGTCGCCCGCTACTGGATCGAAGCCTGGGCGGGCATCCCCTGCCAGGTCGAGGTTGCCAGCGAGTACCGCTATCGCAAGGTGGTGGTGCCGCCCGATACCCTCTTCATCTCGGTCTCTCAATCGGGAGAGACCGCCGATACCCTCGCCGCCCTCAGGGCGGCGAAACGGGGTGGCTACCTCGGCAGCCTGACGATCTGCAACGTGCCCAACAGTTCACTGGTGAGGGAGTCCGATCTGGCGCTGATGACCCAGGCGGGCCCCGAGATCGGCGTGGCGTCGACCAAGGCCTTCACCACCCAGTTGGTGGCACTCCAGATCTTCGCCATCGCCCTGGCCAAGACCCGCGGCCTGTCCGATGGTGACGAACAGGCGCTGGTGGCTGCCCTCCACCGCTTGCCGGCGCTGTGCCGCAAGGTGCTGGAGCTGGATTCGCAGATCGAGACCACTTTCGAACCCTTCGTCGAGAAATCCCACGCGCTGTTCCTCGGCCGCGGCGAGCAGTACCCCATCGCCCTCGAGGGCGCGCTCAAGCTCAAGGAAATCTCCTATATCCACGCCGAAGCCTACCCCTCGGGGGAACTCAAGCACGGGCCGCTGGCACTGGTGGACGACAATATGCCGGTGGTGGCGATTGCGCCCAACAACGAACTGCTCGAGAAGCTCAAATCCAACCTCCACGAGGTCCAGGCCCGGGGCGGCAAGCTCTATGTCTTTGCCGACGCCAACGCCGGTTTCAACGAGGATGGCAGTATCACCCTGTTCAACCTGCCCCATGTGCCGAAGAGCCTCGAACCCATCATCTATACTATTCCCCTGCAATTACTCGCCTATCATGTGGCTGTGCAAAAAGGAACGGACGTGGACCAGCCCCGTAACCTGGCCAAATCCGTCACCGTCGAGTGATGGCGAGATCATCCGACAGGCCCTCGCAGCGAATCAGCGGGTGACGGTCGGGAACGGCCGTCTCCAGCCTGCACCCTGATGGTGCGAAAATTCACGCATTGTGATGAAAGATGGGGCGGAAGGTCTTTTTTGGCGGCCTCCGGGGCCCCTCCTATCACGAATAATACTTGTTATGCACTGTTTTGAGGCCTGTTGGACAAAAAAGCGGCAGAAAATGTACCTAAATAGTGCGGGCCGAGGTGCCTGGACGCTAAAATAGCCGGCTAAATTTTACCCTGGAGACATATTGCGTGGAAAACATGTTGCAAGGTGCCCTGAGCCACCTGGATGAAGCTGCCCAATACACCGACGTGCACCCCGAGGTGCTTGAGAAGCTGCGCTATCCCAAGGAAGTGCTCACCGCCCGGCTACTGATCCGCATGGATAATGGTTCCCGCCGCTCCTTTCTCGCCTGGCGCTGCCGCTACGATGACACTCGCGGTCCCACCAAGGGCGGTATCCGCTTTCACCCCGAATCCTCCATGGATGAAGTGGTCACCCTCGCTTTCTGGATGACCTTCAAATGCGCAGTCGCCGGTCTGCCCTTCGGCGGCGCCAAGGGCGCCATTCAGGTGGACCCGAGGCAGTTGTCCAAGGCGGAGCTGGAGCGATTGTCCCGGGCCTACGTTCACGCTTTTGCCCAGCTGATCGGCCCCGAGCGCGATATTCCCGCTCCCGACGTCTACACCAACGCCATGATCATGGGCTGGATGGCCGATGAGTACAGCTCTCTGGTGGGCTACCCCTGCCCCGGCGTGATCACCGGCAAGCCCATCGCCCTCGGCGGCTCCCTGGGTCGCGAAGACGCCACCGCCAGGGGCGGCTTCTACGTCCTCCAGCACCTGGCGCAGGAACTGGGCCTGAATGGCGAGCGCCGGGCCGTGGTCCAGGGCTTTGGCAACGCCGGCTATTTCATCGCCCAGATGCTCCACGAGGACGGCTGGAAAATCCTCGGTATCTCAGACTCCAACGGCGCGATTTACTGCCCGGCGGGCCTCGATCCGATAGCGGTCTACGAGTGCAAGCGCAAGACCGGGCGGGTCAGCGATTACGCGGCGGGCTTCGGCAATGTGCAGGTGCTGGACAACGACCAGCTGCTGGCCCTCGAGTGCGACCTGCTGGTGCCTTCCGCGCTGGAAGACCAGATCCACGAAGGCAACGTCGACACCATCAATGCCCGGGTGATTCTCGAGCTGGCCAATGGTCCGGTCACCGCCGGCGCGGACAAGTTGCTCGACGCCAGGGGCATCACCGTATTGCCGGATATCCTCGCCAACGCCGGTGGCGTGACTGTCTCCTACTTCGAATGGGTACAGAACCGCCAGGGCTATTACTGGAGCGCCGAGGAAGTACAGCAACGCCTCAAGCCGCTGATGGAGCAGGAAGCGATGCATGTGTGGAGCATCGCCCAGCGCAAGGCGATTTCAATGCGCACCGCGGCCTATGTTCACGGCCTCCAGCGCCTGTCCGCCGCCATCGAGGCCCACGGCACCCAGAGTTACTTCTGCAGCTGATCAGGCTGGCGGACAGCCCCTCAGCCTCCCGTCTGATCAATTCCAAGGCGCTTGATCAGACGGGAAAAATTGCCCCTGTCGACGCCCAGTGATTCCGCTGCCGCCGCCTTGCTGCCCTGGCACTCGAGCAGGCGCTGCCCGATCAACGCGCGCTTGAAATCGTCCACCGCCTCGCGCAGCGGCAACTTGCCGATCGCGGTCCCCATGACGGCGCCACCACCGTGAAGCGGTGACTGCTGGCTCGGCGCCAGGATGTCATTGCCGAGATGGCGAATATCGAGCTCGATGATGCGATCGCGGGGTTGTCCTTCGCTGAGGGCGCGGATGATGCCCCGCGACAGGGCGTGTTCCAGCTCCCGCACATTGCCGGGCCAGTCGAAGGACATCAGCCAGTTGCGCGTCCGCCGGCTGAGGCGCACCCCGCGCAGCCCCAGCCGGCGCTGATCCCGTTCGAGGAAATGGCCGGCGAGCAAGGTGATGTCCTGCCCCCGCTCGCGCAGGGGCGGCACCACCAGGGGGTAAACGCTGAGGCGATGGTAGAGATCCGGGCGAAACTGCCCTTCGGCCACCTCTTTCTTGATATCCCTGTTGGTCGCCGCGATCAGGCGCACATCCACCCGGTGATGCTGGTCGCTGCCGATACGCTGGATCTCACCATCCTGGAGAGCCCGCAGCAGCTTGGCCTGAATCGCCAGGGGCAGCTCGCCGACTTCATCGAGAAACAGAGTGCCCTCGTGGGCCAGTTCGAACTTGCCGGCGCGATTGTCGGTGGCCCCGGAAAACGCCCCCCTGACATGGCCGAACAATTCACTTTCGGCGATGGCTTCCGGCAGTGCCGCACAGTTGACGTAGACCATGGGCTGGCTTGCCCGGGACGACTGGCGATGGATGTAGCGCGCGACCAGCTCCTTGCCGACTCCCGTTTCACCGAGGATGAGGACGGTCAGGTCGGAGGCGGCGACGGTTTCGGCTTCGCGCTTGAGCTGGCGCATGGGTTCACTGTCACCAAGCAGTTCGTCCGTCGCGCCGTGGGGCTGATGGCTCAGCTCGATGCGCTGGCGGCGCTCCAGTTGCGCCTCGAGGTGGTGGATCCAGTCGGCCGCCCGCACCGTGGCCGCGGCCACGGTGACGAAGGTCTCGAAAATACCCATGTCGAAGGTATCGAAGGTATTGGCCTGCAGCGCGTCGAGGGTAATGACGCCCCACGGCTGGTTGTCCACATACAGAGGCGCGCCCATGCAGTCGTGGACGTAGAGGTGGTCGTCGCTGTCCTCGATCAGGCCGTCGTAAGGGTCTGGCAGAGCGGAGTCGGCGGCAAAGCGCACAGGTCCGTGGCTGTCGAGGATTTGTGCCAGGCGCGGATGATTGCGGATGACGAAACGCCGGCCGAGGGTATCGGCAGAGAGTCCTTGCACGGCGCGAGGCACCAATTGACCGCCGTCCAGTTCCAGCAGGGCGATGGCGTCACAGGGGAAGTTGCGGCGAAAAACATCCAGCAGCCGCTGGAAGCGCAGATCGCGGGGCATGGTCTGGGTCAGATCGGCAACCAGCTGAGCGAGATTGGCAAAGGTGTGGGATGTAGGCATATTGACACCCTGTTGTCACTTTGTTGTCTTTAGATTGTTGTTATTTAAACAGCATAAATCAATAAGTTTATGAAAGTGGTCAATAATTTTTTGGCATGCTTCTAGCTTCCTCGTTATGTTGATAGTGTAAAACCGCCAAAGCCTGCTTTACTTGTGCTGTCGCCGCCACGTTGCCGTGACATCGGGCGCGAACCGGTTCCCCAGACCTCGTCGCGCGGCGACAAGCCACGGCGGTAGTGGCATAGCCGACGTGCCCGGTTGTCCATCAACAGAGGCAGGAGGAAAAGATGTTCAATGTGGAGGTTTATCGCTACAACCCGGAAACCGACCGTGAACCGCGGATGCAGACGTTCACCGTGGCGGACAATTACCGCAGGGCGATGGTGCTCGATATCCTCGAGCACCTGCGGGAGCAGGACAGCACCCTCGCCTACCGGCGCTCCTGCCGGGAAGGCGTTTGCGGCTCCGATGGCATGAATATCAACGGCAAGAACGGCCTGGCGTGCATCACCGCCGTGGACCAGGTGATGGCCGGCCCGCAGCGGCTGACCATCCGCCCCCTGAGCGGCATGCCGGTGATACGCGATCTGGTGGTGGATCAGACGTTGTTTTTCGAACAGTACCGCCGAGTCAAACCCTATCTGATCAACGATGAACCCGCGCCCGCCATCGAGCGGCGTCAATCCCCCGAGGACCGGGCAAAACTCGACGGCCTCTACGAATGTATTCTGTGCGGCTGCTGCACGTCGGGCTGCCCCTCGTGGTGGTGGAATCCGGAGCGCTATCTCGGCCCGGCGGTACTGCTCCAGGTCCAGCGGTTCCTCGAGGACAGCCGGGACAGCGCGGAAGCGCAACGCCTACAGGCGCTGGACGATCATTTCAGCGTCTTTCGCTGCCGCGATATCGGCAATTGCACCTGGGTGTGCCCCAAGGAGCTCAATCCCATGAAAGCGATCAGTGATATTCGTCGCCGGTTGCTCAAGGCCGGCAGTTGAAACGACCATAAACATAAAGGAGGTGCGCCATGACCAATAAGCCCATGCAGCAGCTTGTCGATGAACACAGCTATATCATGATGGTGGTCCGCTTCGTGGAAGCGGTTCGCCAGGGATGGATGGACGACCAACCCCTGGATGACCACCTGTTGCGCCAGATCATCGTATTCATGCGGGAGTTTGCCGACCATTACCATCATGCCAAGGAGGAAGATGTGCTGTTTCCCGCCATGGTGGAGGCCGGCGTGCCGGAAGCCGGTTGCCCGATCGGCGGCCTCAAGGGCGAGCACACCAAGGGCCGCCATCTGGTCAGCTTGCTGGAAACCGGCGTGGGCCTCCGTGCCACCGAGCCCGATCGCGCCGAGGTGATCATTCGCGAAGCGCTGGACGGCCTCGTCAAGCTGTATCCCGATCATGTGTGGAAGGAGGACGAAATGGTGTTTCCGATGGTGGAACGGGTATTCGATGATCAAAGGCTCGCCGCCCTGCAGGCGGCATTCGCGCGCGTCGACCAGGGCTTCGACGACAGCCCGCACCATCACATGGCGTTCGCCCGGGAGCTGCAACGGCGGCTCGAAGCCGGCGGGCGATCCCGGCGGGCTGCCTCGCCATGAGCGGTGGCGTTGCCAGATGTGGCATCGTCCGGCATCTGTACCTGCTGGTCGCGGTGTGCTCCCTGGGTAGTGGCATCATCGGTATGGTGCTGCCGCTGTGGCCGACTACGCCATTCCTGCTGTTGGCGGCGTGGGCGGGCGGCCGCGGCTGCCCGCGCTTTCACCACTGGCTATGCCGCCACCGATGGTTTGGACCACCGATCGCCGCCTGGCACAGAGAGCGGGCGGTACCGCTGGCGGCAAAGGTCGGCGCGACACTGATGCTCGCCATCAGCTGGCTGGTGCTATTGCTGGCGGACATTCCCGCAGCGGCAATGGTGGCGGCGAGCCTGCTGTTCGCCATCATCGCCGGACTGGTGTGGACCCGCCCTCCCCCGACGCGCCACCCGACGGAACTGCCGCCGTGAAATCACCGGCCGTGCTGGCTTACCCCTTTCGCCTGTTTTTCGTCCTGGCGGGCCTGTACGGCGCGCTGCTGGCGCCGCTGTGGCTCGGCGTCGTGCTGTGGGGCTGGCCGCCGCCGGGAGGCATGGATCCGTTGCGCTGGCATGTCCACGAGATGCTGTTTGGGCTGGTGGCGGCGGCCATTGCCGGCTTTCTGCTGACCGCGATGTGTAATTGGACCGGCGCCGCGCCGCTCCGGGGGCGGGGCCTGTCGCTGCTCGCCCTGGCCTGGCTGGCGGGGCGGCTCGCGCCCTGGTGGCCGGGCATCCCGCCCTGGGCGGCGGCACTGCTCGACCTCGTTTTTATGCTGGCCATGACGCTCTATGTGGCGCGGGTGATCATCGCCAGCGGCAATCGCCGCAACCTGGTGATGGTCGCCGTCCTGAGCCTGTTGTTTATTGCCAATCTTTTGATTCAACTGGATTTTTCCGGGATTTTGCCGGGTGTTGCGCGCCTTGCCGAGACCATGGCGATAGATCTGATCGTGCTATTGATGGTCGTGGTGGCCGGGCGTATCACGCCGGCGTTCACCGCCAACTGGCTGGACCGTCATGGCGGGCAGCGGAACCGGGTACGCCAGCGCCCGGGTCTCGACCGCGTGGCGATCGCGGTAACGGCGATGATGATCGTTGCCGACGGGTTTGTCGCCGCTCCCCTGGCCGGGGCGCTGGTGGCGCTGGCCGCGGCCGCGCTCAATGCCGTTCGTCTCGCCGGCTGGGGAGGGTGGCACTGCCGGCGCGAGCCGCTGCTGTGGGTACTGCACCTCGGCTATGGATGGATCGTGGTGGCCCTGTTGCTGAAAGGTTTGGGGCCCTGGCTGCCGGGTATGTCTTCGCTGGTATGGGTACATGCTGCCGGTGTGGGCGCGATGGGTACCCTCATCCTTGGGGTGATGACCCGGGTGGCTCTAGGCCATACCGGGCGCCCGTTGGTGTTGCCGCGCGGGGCGGTGGCAATTTATGGGTTGGTGACCATCGCCGCCCTGGCGCGGCTGTTGTCGGCTGTCGGCTGGGCGGGCTACCAGCTGCCGCTGATGGTATCGGGGCTGGCTTTCAGCGCCGCCTTTGCGATGTTTGTTGTACTTTACTGGCGGGTGCTGTCCAGCCCGAGGGTCGACGGCCGGCCGGGCTGATTCAGGATTTCAGCGCGGCTACCGCGGTTGCCACGCTGCGGCACAGAGCAACCGTGACAAAGGCCTCGAAGTCATCGACGGGATCAAAGGCGTGCCGGTACTGCTCGGCAAGGGTCTCCAATTGCGCCAGCAATTGCTGGCGGGGGTCATCATCGCCGCCATCGATGCTGGCGATGGCGTCGCTGCGGGCCAGCAACTGGTTCCAGAACTGTGGGTCGGCCACGGTGTTCAATCCTCGCGCAGTTGTTGCACCGTCACCACTTCGAGGCGGCGCTGGCGACCGCCGGGCATCGGCCAGTCGATGGCGCCGCCGATCCGCAAGCCGATCAAGGCGCTGCCCACCGGCGACAACACGGAAATCCGCATCTGATCGACATTGGCTTCCCGGGGGAACACCAGGGTGACAGTGGTTTCGGCGCCGTTGTCGCGGTCGCGGAAAGTCACCGTGGAGCCCATTGCGACAGTGTCTGCGGGCAGCAGATGGTCGGGGACGATCTCGGCGCGGGAGAGTTCGGCGTCGAGGTTGTCGGCCGCGGCGGAATCCGCAGCCTCGATCAGCGACAGCAGCTTGCGGTAGTCGCTTTCGGTGACAGTTATGGTGTTGTTAGCGTTGGTGGACATGGTGACTCCTGAAAGTTATTGGTCCTAGGTTGCGAAGAACCTGTGACATATTTCAAAACGGGCGATGTGCTGGTGTCGAGGGCGATTAAGACTGGCAGCAGTACTTAATCGCCCACAGAAAGAAAGGCGTGTGCAGGGCTGCAGCCCCGGACGCTGGTGGTGGAGGTTGTGGTGCAATATTCGACGGACATGACGCCACCATACCACTCTGTCGATTTTATGTGCAACTCTCTGATGCTCAGTAATTTCGCCCCTGGGGTTTAGGCAATTGGACGTGCACTTCGAGGCCGCCGAGCGGCGAGTGATCGAGACGCAGGCTACCTCGATAGGTGGCGACGATATCCGCCGCGATGGCGAGCCCGAGGCCCTGGCCGGCCACCGATTCATCGAGACGATATCCGCGCGCCAGGGCCTGCTCGCGGTCGTCCGGGACATCGATGCCCGGCCCGTCGTCTGCCACCCTCAGCCGCCACTCCGCGGGCGCCTCGTCGATGGTCACCAGCACCCGCGAGCCCGCCCACTTCCAGGCATTGTCCAGCAGGTTGCCCAGCACTTCGAGCATATCCGCGCGTTCGAAGGGCAGCATCAGGCCGGCGGCGTGGCGCAGCTCGACCGCCAGCCGGCGGCGGTGGGCGCGCTCCAGGGCGTCCACCAGGGGCGGCAGGTCCCGGTCGGGGGCAAATGACTGCTGGACTCCACTGGCGCTGGGGCCCTGTGACTGGCTCAATTCCCGGCTGATACGCTGGTCGATCTGGTCGAGTTGGGTGCGCAATGACTGGTGCAGCTCCGGCAGTTGGCGCAGTTGCTCGCGCTCGACCAGGGTGAAGAGCACCGCGAGGGGCGTTTTCAGGGCATGGCCGAGGTTGCCCAGCGCGTAGCGGGAGCGGGACAGGGCGTGGCGTGTTTCCTCGAGCAGCGCATTGATCTGGCGGATCAGCGGCAGCAGCTCCAGCGGCACGTCCTCATCCAGGGCCTGGCGCTCCCCCGCCTGGATTTCCGCCACCTGGCTCCGCGCCCGGGATACAGGCTGGAGCGCCCGCGCCATCCAGCTGTTGAGGGTTATCAGTGTCATACCCAGGGCGAGCAGCCACAGCGCGGTGAACAGCGCGAGCCCGCGATGGAATTCGGCCACCAGATGGCTGTAGTCGCTGGCCACGGTGATGGTGAAGCGCTGGCCAAAGCGGGTGAAGTCGCGACTCAGCAGCAGCAATTGCTGTCCGTCAGGGCCGGGCATCGACCGGTACCGTCCCGGTGGGTCGCTGGTGCTGACCGCGATCTCGGTGTCCCACAGCGAGCGTGAGCGCCACTGGCGGTCGGCAAAGCTGATGATGAAGTAGTGGCCTGACAGCGGGCGGTTGTAGGCCGGATCCAATCTCGCCTGATCGAGAAAGGGCCCGCTGCCAGCCATGCGGATGGCCGCCAGCAGGCGCTCGGTGCTGGCGGCGACATCGGCTTCTATGACCCGCGCCTGGATGCGGTCGAACAGGATATTGGCGCCGATGGCGACCGCTGAACCGAGCACCGTCAACACCACCAGAACGGCGATACCCAGCTGGCGCCTCAGTGAATGGGCGGGCGGCGCGGGGTTCAACTGCCGAGCCCGCGGAAAATATAACCCTGTCCGCGCCGGGTTTCGATGACGCTCTTGCCGAGTTTGTCGCGCAGATGGCTGACGTGGACCTCGATGACATTGCTGTTGCGCTCCGCGTCCATGCTGTAGAGATGTTCGGCGAGCTGCCACTTGGAGAGTATCTTGTCCGGGTGGAGCATGAGGTAGCGGAGCAGGGCAAACTCGCCGCCGGTGAGGGGGATCTCGCCCTCGGGGCCGTCGACGCACTGCCGCCCTTCGTCGAGCACCAACTCGTTGACGGTGAGCAGCGGCGAGGCGTCGGCGCCGTGACTGCGCCGGATCAGCGCCCGCAGCCGCAGCACCAGTTCATCCGGATGGAAGGGCTTGCCCAGATAGTCGTCCGCCCCGGCTTCGAGGCCGGCGATGCGATCACTCCAGCTGTTGCGGGCGGTGAGCACCAGCACCGGCAGCGCCAGCTTGCCGGCGCGCCATTCGCGGAGGATATCGAGGCCGTTCTTACCGGGCAGGCCGAGATCGAGGATAACCGCGTCATAGACCTCGTCGAAAGGGGCCCGGCTGGCATCCCTGCCGTCCACCAGCCAGTCGCAAGCGTAGCCCTCGGTGCGCAGGCGCCGCAGCAACTCGTCGGCCAGGGGCACATGGTCCTCGATCAGCAGCAGACGCATCAGTCGTCGAGCTCGTCCTCCAGAAAGGTGCCATTGCGCGCGTCGATTTCCAGCTCGCGGACGCGGTTGTCGGTGGTCAGGATCTCGATCTCATAAAGGTAGGTGCCGTTCTCATCCTCCAGTTCGACGTCGAGAATCTGCGAGTCCGGATAGCGTTCGCTGATCAGCGCCACCACATTCTCGAAGGCCAGCAGGGTGCCGCTGCGGCGCAATTCGAGCACTTCGTCATGGTCGATGCCACGGGCGACGACACTGCCGCAGACCAGCAGTGCCGCCGCAGCCAGGGCGGCGATGGCCCGCCTGTCAGTCATCGTTGTCCTGGCGGTTTTTCAACACCGCGCCGCTCTGGGCATCGATGGCCACATCCCACTCGACGTTGTTGGTGTCGCGCAACTCCAGCTTGTAGACGTGTTTGCCGTATTCATCTTCGAGTTCGGTATCGACGATGGTGGCGCCGGGGTGCAGATCGAGAGCGATCTTGTTGAGATCGCGGAAATGCTTGATGGTGCCCTGCTCGACCAGTTCGATGGCCTTGTCGGGACCGAGGTCACCGGCGCTGACCGGAACGGCGGCGAAGGTGGCGAGCGTGGCGGCGAACAAAATGGCTGGAATCGGTTTCATAAGCGTATCCTCGTGTGTGTTTGAAGCCATTTACAGGTTAGTGCCTGCAGATTAAACAAACCTTAATTCCTTGTCCGGCGGAGGAGCCTTGACCGTTGCCGGCAAGCTGGTAAGGTAGCCGGCAAATTGACATAACAACGCTATAGAAGGAGCATAGCAAATGGACTTCAGCCTGGGCAGGACCCTGTCTCTATTGCGCAAGACCGCACCGTTCATCGTCTTGCGACTGGTGATTTTCTTTGCCATTACCCTCGCCTACGTGATTGGCACCGGCGGTGGCGCCGGTATCGGTTACCTGGTCGGCAAAGCGGGCGACAATCCCGAGGGCGTTGCCTTCTGGGGCGCGTTCGGCGGCTTCGGGCTGGTGTCCGGCATTCTCTATCTGTTGCGGGAATACCTGCTCTATCTGGTCAAGGCCGGCCATATCGCGGTACTGGTACAACTGATCGACGACAAACCGATTCCCGCTGGCCGCAGCCAGATCGACTACGCGACCGCGGAGGTCAAGAGCCGTTTCGCCGAGGCATCGACTCTGTTTGCCATCGACCAGATCATCAAGGGTGTGCTCAAGGCCATCAACGGACTGTTATTGACCATTGGCCGCTTCCTGCCGGTGCCCGGTCTGGAACCCCTGCTGCGCTTCATCAACAAGGTGATCAACCTGTCGCTGACCTACGTCGACGAAGTGATTCTCGCCTACAACATCCGCATCGGTTCGGAAAACCCCTGGGCGTCGAGCCGTGACGCCCTGGTTCTGTACGCGCAGAATTACGGCAGGATGGTCAAGAATGCCCTGTTCCTCGCCGTTATCGTCTGGCTTGCCGCCTTTGTGATTTTCCTGCTGGTGCTCGGCCCGGTCGCCGCCTTGGTCGGCCTGTTTCCCGGCATCGCCGGATTCTGGACCATGGTGATCGCCATCGTCTTCGCCCTCGCTCTCAAGGCGGCGATCGTCGATCCACTGGCCATGGCGGCCCTGATCCAGGCGTACTTCAAGGTAATCGAAGGCCAGCAGCCCAACCCGGAATGGGTGCAGAAACTGGAGGGCCTGAGCAGCAAGTTCCAGGAACTGGGGACCAAAGCCCGCTCCTTTGTGCCAGCCAGTGGCGCGGCAGGAAGGGCGGCGCCTGCGCCGGTCCCGGCAGTCGAGCTGCAAGGCACCGATCAGTGACGCAAAAAGGATGTCGCCGCCTTGGCCATCGCCGGCAGGCGCACGCAGAAGGCGGCGCCACCCAGGACTGAATCGTCGATCACCAGCTTGCCGTCCATTTCGGCGAGCATTTCCACCACCAGGCCGAGACCGATACCCTGGCCGGCGTTCTGGGTATCGGCGCGCCCGCCCCGTTCGAGAATCCGCTGACGCAGGTTCTCCGGCACACCGGGGCCATCGTCCTCGATCCGCACGATGGCGCTGTCCTCGCCGGCCCGGGCGCTGACCTGCACCCGGCCGAGACACAGGCGAAAGGCGTTATCGAGCAGGTTGCCGAAGATCTCCAGGGCCTCCGGCTCGGTCACCAGCACCTCGGTGGCGCCGATATCGACATCCCAGGCGATGTTCTTGTCGTGGTAGACCTTGTCGAGGGAACCGCACAGTTTTTCCAGCACCGGCGCCAGCGGCAGGGGCGTGATCACCCAGGCGGGGCGCGCCGCCATCGCCCGCTGCAGGTGGAAATTGACCAGCTGATTCATGCGTTGCACCTGATCCTCGAGGATGTGGCGCTGATCGTGGGGCAGGTTGCGGCAGGTTTCGCTGATGACCGCCAGCGGCGTCTTGAGGCCGTGGGCGAGGTCGCTGACCTTGGTCTGGTACTGCTTGCGCCGCGAACGCTCGCCGGCGAGCAGGCTGTTGAGACCCCGTGCCAGGCGCTCCAGTTCAGCCGGGTATTCCCCTTCCAGGCGGGGCATGTGGCCGCGCTCCACAGCGATCACCTGGCGATAGATGCGTCGCAGCGGCCGCAGTGCCCAGCTCAGGCCGCCGGCGAGCAACACCAACAGACTGCCGAGGCCGGCGATCAGCCACAGCCGTAACTGACGCTGGTAGGTGCGCAGGCTGCTGTCGAAATTGGTGGTCCGGTCGCCGGTGACGATGGAATAGGTTTTGTCGCCGACTTCGACATCCCAGTCGTGGATAAAGTAGTCTCCCGCGCCGTCCATCATCGGCAGGCGGGTGAACACCACCTCGTCGCGGTGATAATGCGGCTGGTAGTCGGGGGTGAAATGCCGGGACGAGCTCGATCGCCACACCACTTCGCCGCGCTCGTCGAAAATCAGCGCGATGAGATCGGATTCGAGCTGGTTGAAGCGCGGATTCTCCATCGCGTCGGGCATCACCAGTCGGTCTTTTTCCACACCCGCGGCGGCGAGCACGGTGCGGGCATCCGCGGCCAGGCGCTTGAGCTCCCCTTCCTCCAGGGTGTTGGAAAAGGTGGCGATCTGGGACAGCGGAAAGAGAATAGCGAAGCCGCCGAGGGTCAGCGAGGCGGTGAGCAGCAGGCGCAGGCGAATCGACAGGTTCAATGGCAGGGCACGTCGAACAGGTAGCCGCGGCTGCGCACCGTGGTGATGGGATTGATGCCACTGGCGGCTTCCAGCTTGCGGCGCAGGCGGCCTACCAGCACTTCTATCACATTGTCGTCGCGCTCCTCGTCGGGCCCGTAGAGCTGGACCAGGAGTTTCTCCTTGCTGACGGTCTGTTTGTGGTGGAGCATGAGGTATTCGAGTACCCGGTACTCGAAGGCGGTGAGCGCCACCAGCTCGTTGGCGACGAAGGCCTGGCGACGGTTGAGATCGAGGGCAAAGACCCCGGCCTCGATGCGCGGACGGGTGAAACCCGCGGCGCGGCGCAGTAGGGCATTGAGTCGCGCCTCGAGTTCTTCGAACTGGAACGGCTTGACCACATAATCGTCGGCCCCCAATTGCAGGGCCTCGACCTTATCCTGCCAGTTGCCCCGGGCGGTCAGCACCAGAATCGGGAACGCCTTGCCATCGGTGCGGATGCTGCGGATCAGCTCGAAGCCGTCCATCGCCGGCAGGCCGAGGTCGATGATTGCGATCTCCACCGTGTACTCGCGGGACAGGTGCTGGGCTTCCCGGCCGTCGCCGGCGGCCAGCACCTGATAACCGCTGCCGGTGAGGCGCTCCACCAGATGATGGCGCAGCAGATTGTTGTCCTCGGCGATCAGTACGTTCATGGCGTGGCGGTGTCGGTCAATCCAAAGGCCAGGCGAGCCTGGCCTTTGGTGGTACTGCTACCTTGTCGGTCCAAGGCTCAGAAGCGCCAGTTCAGTCCCACGTACAGTTGCTCGGTACTGCTCAGGTCGGCGCTGCCGGACCGGCTGCGTATGCCGCGCGGCTTGAAATCCACGTCGGCGTCGTGCTTAGCATAGCGGTAACCCGCTTCCAGCTCCAGATTGTCGGACAGGTTCTGCAGGACGCCCGCCTGGAGCCCGGCATGCAGACCCCAATCGCTATCGTTGCGGTAGCCGTTGCTCTTCTGGTCGAGATGGGTCAACCCGGCAGTGGCGCCGGCGAACAGCCGAGTGGCGCTGGCAACCGGCAGCATCAGGTCATAGGACAGCCCGATGGTCTGCTGGCGGAGCTTGGCGGCACTGTGATAGCTGTCGGATACGTAATCGTAGCTCAGGTAGTAGCGGGCGGTGGTCTGGTCGTTACCGACGCGCAGGCCCCAGCTACCGGAGTCGTCGATGATGCGGTCGAAATTGACGCCGGGCATCTGGATCTTGGCGCGGTTGGACTCGTCGTAGTTGGAGCTGATCTGGCCCACTGTGCCGCCGACGAACAGGTTTTCCTGAGCAAGGGCGCCGGTGGCCAGCAGGCTGATGGCGGCGATAGGCACGATTTTCCGGGCAATACGCATGGTTTTCTCCTCGGGATGGTTTCCATGAATGCCCGGTCATGCTAACCGGCCGGTGCTGAATGGCCGCTGTATTGGTGCTGAACAGTTGCTGAACGGATGGCCGAAACAATTGCCCGGTACATCTGCCGGTGCATACCGCCATTAAGGAATGCTTAAGGCTGATTGGCTAGGCTGGCTGTCGGGTCGGCCAATAGCGATGGACATCGACCCGGAACCATAACATCAACCAAGCCAGAAGAGTCTCCATGGATACAACCACTCGCTCATCTGCCGGGGCACCGAGAACGCTCTCCTGGCTGGCGGTCTTTGCCCTGCTGTCCTGGGGACACATGCTGGTCGTCACCGCCGGTCTCCTGGACCTCGGGCTGTCTGATCCGCTCTCGCTGCGATCGGCCTTGTTTCACTTTGCGGCCTGGCCGGTCTACAGCCTGCTGTACATCGCTCCGGCATTGTCGGTGGCCCTGCTGGCTGCCTGGCTGGCGCCATCCTGGCCGCGGCTGGCGATGGTCAGCGCCGCCGCGGCCAGTGTCCTGTGCCTGCTGTACGTGCAGGCCGACAGCATGATCTACCAGCTCTACAACTTCCATTTCAACGGTTTCGTGCTCAATCTGCTGGTCACGCGCGGAGGTGTCGAATCGCTCGGCTCCGGGAGTGAAACCTACATCTCGATGGCGTTGATCGCGGCCCGCATCGTGGTGATCCAGCTGGTGCTGGTGGTCGCCAGCCGCAGGCTCGCCGCCTGGCGGCCGGGCAGCCTGCGACCGGCGCTCGCCCTGGCGGCGAGCCTGTGGGTACTGGCAGTGGTGGTGCAGGGAGTCGGCTACGGGGTCGCCGACATCCGCAAAGATGGCGCGGTCCTCGACACCGCCCGGGTCTATCCGTTCTTCAAGAAGGTCAGGTTTCGCACCCTGGCGGCTCACTTCGGCTTCGAGGCCGCGCCCCGCCATTCGATCCGCGCCGAGGTGGATACCGCCCGCCTCGACTACCCGCGGCAGCAGGTTGCCTTCGAACGTCTGGACGACCTGCACAATATCATCTGGCTGGTGGCGGAATCGCTGCGCTGGGACCGGCTGCAGCCCGACATCATGCCCAACACCTGGGCACTGGCCGGGCGATCCCTGCATTTCACCCGCCACTACTCCACCGGCAACGGTACCCGGGAGAGCCTGTTCGGCATGTTCTACGGGCTCTACGGCTCCTATTGGCAGAGTTTTCTCACCGCGCGGCGCAGCCCGCTGCTGATGGACAGGATCATCGAACTCGGCTACCAGCTCGATCTGCGCACCAGCGCCCAGTTCTCCTACCCCGAGTTCGACAAGACGCTGTTTGCCCGCGTCCCGTTGGACAGCCTGCACGAAGGGGACTACGAGCTGCCCCCCTGGCAGCGCGATGAGGTCAATACCACAGCCCTGGTCGAGGCCCTCGAAAACCGGGATCGGGCCAGGCCGTTCATGGGATTTTATTTTCTTGAGTCCACCCACGCCCGCTACTCGTTCCCCGAGCACAGCGCTCCGGTGCAGCCCTATGCCGAGGAGGTCAACTATGCGCGGATGTCCAGGGAAGACCTGCTGCCGCGCATCGATCTGATCCGCAACCGCTACTCCAACGCCGCGCACTGGGTAGACGCACAGGTGGGCAGGATCGTCGCCGCCCTCGAAAGCGAAGGCATGCTCGACGACACCATCGTCATCGTCACCGGTGACCATGGCGAGGAGTTCCTGGAAAAAGGTTCCTGGGGGCACAATTCCCATTTCGTCGATGAGCAGACGCGGGTGCCGCTGGTGGTGTGGCTGCCGGGGCAGGAGCCGCGGGCCATCGACCGCACCACCAGCCACATGGACATCGCCACCACCCTGCTGCAACTGTTGGGGGCGACCGGGCCGGTGGCGAACTACAGCCTGGGTCGGCATCTGCTCAGTATCGAACCCCGCGATTTCATCGCCATCAGCGACTGGCACAGCATCGGCGTGCTGACGCCGGAGCTGAAATTCCGCATTCCCTATCTCAATCGCGGCGACGGCGGCTGGGAGCCCACCGGGCCGGCCGATGAACCCCTCGATGACGATCAGGAAGCGCTGTTGATCGAGCGCAATACCCGGCAGATACTCACCGCCATCGACAACAATTCGCAGTTCCTCAAGAAATCGCAACGCGCCGCGAACGATGAGGACGGCAAACTGGCGATGTAGCGCAGGGTCGCACTCAGGGCGCCGACGTCTTTGGCGGGGCGGCCGGCCGTGGCGCAACCTTTTTCTGGCCAAAGCCGGGGAGATTCCTTAAGGTTGCGCGTTTGATTCCGCGCACAGGACCCCATGGCCTACCCCAGCTTCGACAGCAAAAGACGCTTTATGGTGTTGCTCGCCATATTGCTTGCCGGAGGGTTCCTGGCCACCACTCTGATCAGCTACTACGTGGCGCGGGATTCGCTCGAACGGCATATCGCCGAAGAGATGCTGCCCCTGACCGGCGACAACGTCTACTCGGAAATCCAGCGCGATCTGCTGCGCCCGGTGCTGATTTCCTCGCTGATGGCCCACGACACCTTTGTCCGCGACTGGGCTCTGGGCGGCGAGAAGAACAGCCGCCAGATCAGCAGCTACCTGGCTGAAATCCAGAAGAAATACGGCACCATCACCGCGTTCTTCGTTTCCGACGAGACCCTCCGCTACTACCATGCGGAGCGCGTCGTCAAAGTGCTCGACCCGCACGACCCCCTCGATGACTGGTATTTTCGCCTGCGCAACCACACCGGTGAGTACGAGATCAATATCGATGACGACACCGCGGATCGATCGCGCCTGGCCATCTTTATCAACTATCGGGTGATGGACTACCTGGGCCGGTTCATCGGCGTGACCGGCGTCGGATTGTCGGTCGATTCGGTGGTCTCCCTGATCGAAAGCTACCAGCGCCGTTACGGCCGGGTGATCTATTTCGTCAACCGCCAGGGGGATGTCACCCTGCGCGGCAGGGATTTCGATCTCGCCGCCCGGTTGCGCGACCGCCCGGGGCTGGCGCCCCACGTCACCCGGATGCTCACCGTTCCCAGCACCTCCTTCACCTATCTCGACGGGGACCGTCGGGAAGTCTATGTCAACAGCCGGCTGGTGCCGGAGTTCGACTGGTACCTGATCGTGGAGCAGCACAGCGACAGCGGCAAGGAGCGTATCGACAGGACGCTCATCATCAACATCCTGCTGTCGCTGGTGGTGACCGCGCTGGTATCGACGGTGGCCCATTTCACGCTGCGCGGCTACCAGCGACGGCTGGTCGAGATGGCCACCACCGACAAACTGACCGGCACGCTCAATCGCCAGGCCTTTGAGAACCTGTTCGACCACGCCGTGAAACGCGCCGGCCGGCAGGGGCAGCCGCTGACGCTGGCGGCCATCGACATCGATAATTTCAAGCGCATCAACGATACCTTTGGTCACCAGGGCGGTGACAAGGTGATCCGCGAAGTGGCGGCCCTGATCGCTGCCCATACTCGCGATAGCGACGTCCTGTGTCGCTGGGGCGGTGAGGAGTTCATCTTGCTGCTGGAGGGTTGCAGCCAGCCGTCGGCCTGGCAGCGCGCCGAAGCGCTCCGCCGGGCCATCAGGGAAAGCAGGATTCGCTACGGCCGCGATGAGCTGACGGTGACCATCAGTATCGGTGTCGCTGAGTTCCAGCAGGGCGAAACCCTGGAAGCCCTGGTCAATCGCGCTGACGGGGCGCTTTACGTCGCCAAGCGCGAAGGTCGGGATCGCGTCAAGTCGGCCTGAAAGCTCGCCCCTGGCTGTGTGCGG
>JBAZCN010000009.1:0-47995 GCA_041655035.1 Porticoccaceae bacterium
AGACGAAATCCGTCGACTCCGGGAGCAGCGGCCGGCCCCCGGCGGGGAGCCTGGCGGCCATGGCAACTGAAGCCGGCACGACGCCACCCGGCCATCCCGTCGCCCTGGTCACCGGCGCCGCTCGCCGCCTCGGTGCCGCCACCGCCGAAGCCCTGCACCAGCGGGGCTATAATGTCGCGGTGCACTACGGCCGCTCCGCCACCGCGGCCGAGGCGCTGTGCCGCAAGCTGAACCAGGTGCGCGCGAACTCCGCCGCAACCCTGCAGGCAGATCTCCGCGACCTGGAGCAGACCCGGCAGCTCGCCCACTCGACCATCGCCCTCTGGGGCCGCCTCGACACACTGATCAACAATGCCTCGGCCTTCTATCCCACACCCATGGCGACAGTCACTGAACGGCAGTGGGACGACCTGTTGGCCAGCAATCTCAAGGGGCCGTTTTTTCTCAGCCACGCCCTGGCGGCGGAGCTGGGCGAGCGCAACGGCACCATCGTCAGCCTCGCCGATATCAACGGCCGCGCGCCACTCAAGGGCTACCCGGTGTATTCGATCGCCAAGGCGGGCGTCATCATGCTGGTCAGGGCCCTGGCCCGGGAACTGGCGCCCCGGGTGCGGGTCAACGGCATCGCCCCCGGCGCCATCCTCTGGCCCGAAGGCGAGGCCGCGCCGGGAGAGGATGGGCAGCAGCGGCTGTTGGCGCAAATCCCGCTGGCCCGGCTCGGCACCGAGGCGGATATCGCCGCCCTGGCGGTGCTGCTCGCCGCTGAGCCCGGCTACCTGACCGGCCAGGTCATCGCCGTCGACGGTGGTCTGCACCTCGCCGCCCAGGAGTGATGGCCATGAGCCATCGCCGCGCTTGACCTGCGTCAATCGTCGCCCATCGAGCCCCTTGAAAAGCGTTTTTTTGCTCCTATCTTACTTATCAGGGCCGGGCGCCTCAGCAAGGGTCCGGCGTTATAACGGTAACCACGAATGATCGTTTACATTCCATCAACCGCTGTGAAGGAGGGTGTGTCATGACACTGATTCCAAGGGGCAGTTTCTTTGATATGGACAGGTTCTTCGATGATTTCTGGTCGCCTGCGCGGCGCTCCAGCAGCAATATCGGCGCGTTCTTCACGCCGAGGGTCGACGTCAAGGAACTCGATGGACACTATGAAATTGCCGCCGAACTACCCGGCGTGAAAAAAGAGGATCTGGCCATTACCCTCGATGACGGTATCCTGACCATCGAGGCGGAGACCAGGCAGGAAAGCAAAGAGGAAAAAGAGGGTCGCTTGATCCGCCAGGAGCGGCGCTACGGCAAATATTCCCGCAGCTTCAACCTCGGCGGCAACGTGCACGAAGAGGACATCAGCGCCGCCTTCGATAATGGTATCCTCACCATCAAGGCGCCCAAAGTGCCGGAAAGCACCCCCCAGCAGCGGCGCATCGAGGTCAAATGACCTAACCCGGCGGCCGGCATCGCCGGCCGTCCCCCACCCGCCCAGGACATGCCATGACCGCCCAGCGTCTTCAGGATATCCAGGCCCGCTTGCAGGAGCGCCAGCAACAGTTGCTGACGCGCATCGAACGGGTGAAAAAAGAGGTAACCTCCGCCCACTCGACGGACTGGTCCGAACAGGCCCAGGAACGCCAGAACGACGAGGTCGTCCAGGCCATCGGCAATGAATCCCGGGAAGAACTCAAGAAAGTCGGCCGGGCACTGGAGCGCATCGCCAGCGGCGAGTACGCCCGCTGCAGCCACTGCGGCGACGCGATCGACCTCAAGCGCCTCGACGCGGTGCCCTACACCGACCTGTGCATCCGCTGCGCGTCGCAGTAGTAGGGTGGGCGCGGGACAACCAGGGGCAGGAAGTCGGAGCAGGGAGGCGGACCGGCCCTTCCGACGATCAGTCCGCGGATGAGATCACCCGGCCCCGCCAGGTAAAGTCGATGGGCCAGAGTTTCTGCCCATTCTTGTCGTAACGGCGCCACAGTTCGCCGTAGCTTTTTCCCTCTACCGGGTGGCGCTCATCGGCAGCGATTTCCGCCAGTGGCCACAGGACGAAGGCGTTGTCGAGAATCTCATCCCGCGGCAAGAGGATGCCGTCGATCTCCCCGGCGATGGCATCATAGGTGAGGATGTCGATATCCAGGGTACGGGCGCTGAATCGCGGCCCATCCCGGCGCCGGCCGTTGTCATCCTCGATCCGGTGCAGCAAGGTCGACAGGGCGGCCACACCCAGGGTGCAGTCAAACCCGGCCGCCAGGTTGTAAAAGTTGTCGCCGGTGAAGCCCACCGCCTCGCTCTCATAGACCGACGACAAGGTCAGGTCACCGAAGTGTTCGGCGAGAGCGTCGAGGCAGACGGCGATATGGCGCTGCTGGTCGATGTTGCTGCCGATACTGACGTATACCCGGGCCATCAGGGTTTCTGCCCCCGCTCGATCACCAGGCCGACGTCAAAGGCCCCGCGCAACGCCCCGGGCTTGCTGAGCCTCAGACGCAGCCAGGGCACTTCGAATTCGTTCATGACGATAGCGGCCACCTCCTCGGCGAGTCGCTCCACCAGCAGAAACTGGCTGTCCTCGATAAACGCGATCAGGCGCTTGGCCACTGCCTTGTAGTTGAGCGCGTACTGGATGTCGTCGGTGTCGGCGGCGCGGCGGATGTCGGCGGCCATTTCCAGGTCGAGGCTCACCGTCTGGCGCACCTCACGCTCCCAGTCGAAAATGCCGATGATGGTGTCGACCCGCAGGTCGCGGATGTAAACGATATCCATCAGGGGTTCACCGCCTCCAGGGTATCCATGGGCCAGCGCGGCACCGCGCGGATCGCCAGATCGTCCCGCTGCCCGGCCAGCAGCCGCTGGCATCCGGCGTAGGCGATCATCGCGCCGTTGTCGGTACAGAATTCATTGCGCGCATAAAACACGCCGGCGCCGGCTTTTTCAAGGCCCTCTTCCAGGCGCTGGCGCAGCAGCCGGTTGGCGGACACGCCACCGGCGATCACCAGGGTCTTGAGGCCGGTCTGCTGGAGGGCGCGGCGGCACTTGATCACCAGGGTGTCCACCACCGCGTCCTGGAACGCGCAGGCGATATCCGCCATGGTCTGATCGTCCGGAAGGCCATCGTCACGGCGATGCTCGGCGATGGTATTGAGGGTAAAGGTCTTGAGGCCCGAGAAACTGAAATCGAGACCGGGTCGATCGGTCATCGGCCGCGGAAACCGAAAGCGGGCCGGGTCGCCCCGCTCCGCCAGCTTCGCCACGGCCGGGCCGCCGGGGTAGCCGAGATCGAGCATTTTGGCGGTCTTGTCGAACGCTTCGCCGGCGGCGTCATCCAGAGATTCACCGAGGATGTGGTAACTGCCGATACCCCGCACCGCCACCAGCTGGGTGTGGCCACCGGACACCAGCAACGCCAGGAACGGAAACGACGGCGGATTGGCTTCGAGCATCGGCGCCAGCAGGTGGCCTTCCATGTGGTGCACACCGATCGCCGGCACCCCCCAGGCATAGGCGAGCGAGCGGGCCACGGAGCCTCCCACCATCAGCGCGCCCACCAATCCCGGCCCGGCGGTATAGGCAACGCCCTCGATCCCGTCGCGTCCACAGCCGGCATCGGCGAGCACCTGCCTGAGCAATGGCAGGATCTTGCGCACATGGTCCCGGGAGGCCAGCTCCGGCACCACGCCGCCGTACTCGGCATGGAGTTTCACCTGGCTGTAGAGCAGATGCGCCAGCAGTCCCCGGTCGCTGTCGTAGACGGCGACCCCGGTTTCGTCGCATGAGGTTTCGATTCCCAGAACTCGCATGTCTCAGGCTTCCACCAAGGAGTTTAGCAAAGGCGCCATGATAAGGTCACAGCAGCCATAAAACCACGACTGCTTCATGGGACTGATTCCCGGGGACAGCGCCAAACCAGGATGCGGGGCGCCCCTGGCAGCCGACCGCAGGCGCGGAGGTCAGCGAGCCAGCAGGGTCGCCACCCGCTCGCGCAGCGCCGGCACCACCTCCGCCTCGAACCAGGGATTGTTGCTCAGCCAGCGGCGGTTGCGCGGCGACGGATGGACCAGGGGGAAATAGCGCGGGCCGAAATCACGCCAGTGCCGCACCCTGTCGGCCAGGCTGGCAAAGCGACCAAAGCCCGCCTCTTGCAGATAATGCCGCTGGGCATACTGGCCGATCAACAGCACCAGCTCGATATTGGTCAGGTGTTCCCATACCCGGCCATGCCAGAGCGGAGCACATTCCGGTCGCGGCGGCAGGTCGCCGGATTTGCCTCTGCCGGGATAGCACAGCCCCATGGGCATGATGGCGATCCGGCTGGCGTCGTAGAAAGTAGCGCGATCGACGGCCATCCACTGCCGCAGGCGATCGCCACTGGGATCGTTCCACGGAATTCCGGTATGGTGGACCCTGGTGCCCGGCGCCTGGCCGATCACCAGAATCCGGGCGCGGACATCCGCCTGGATCACCGGCCTCGGCCCCAGTGGCAGCCCCTGGCAAAAGGTGCAGGCGCGGATCTCTTCGAGCAGTCCGTCGAAGGTTTCGCGGCTGGCAATGCGCTGACCCACTGTTTCTCTCCTCAAGCCCGGCTGGTGGTTCCTATGATACCCAACCCCGGCCGCCAGTTTCAGTTTGCCGCTTCGACGGATGGATTGGTAAAATGCCGGCCTTTCCCGGAGGCTGTATCATCGCCGTCCCCCACCCCTCCACCGCCAGCCTCGATGAACGGCTGGGCCGGCTTCTCACCTTGCAGGAATGAACATGCCAGACTCTTTGTCGATTCAAGCACTTATGGGCAGCGATGATTTTATCGGCCGGCACATCGGCCCCGATGCCCGGCAAGTCGCCGCCATGCTCACGGAACTGGGGGTCGCCTCGCTCGACGAACTGATGGCTCGGGTGGTGCCGCAAGCCATTCTCAAGCACGATGCCCTGGCCCTGCCGGAGGCGATCAGCGAGCAGCAGGCCCTGGACAAGCTGAAAACCATCGCCGGGCGCAACCGCATCTGCACATCACTGATCGGCATGGGCTACCACCCCACCTTCACCCCTCATGTGATCCTGCGCAACGTGCTGGAAAACCCCGGCTGGTACACCGCCTATACCCCGTACCAGCCGGAAATCGCCCAGGGCCGCCTGGAGGGCCTGCTCAACTTCCAGCAGATGATCATGGATCTTACCGGCATGGACATGGCCAACGCCTCGATGCTGGACGAAGCCACCGCGGCGGCCGAGGCCATGGCCATGGCCAAGCGCCAGCAGCGCAAGAACAAAAGCGATACCTTTTTCGTTTCCCGCCAATGCCACCCGCAAACCATCGCCGTGGTGCGGACCCGCGCCGAGCACTACGGTTTCGAGGTGGTTGTCGGCGATCCCGCCACGGAACTCGCCGCCCTGGAATACTTCGGCGCCCTGCTCCAATATCCCGGCACCGAGGGCAACATCGATCCCATCAGCGAATACATCGCCGACATTCACGGCAAGGGCGCCCTGGCCATCGTGGCAGCGGACCTGATGAGCCTGGTGCTCCTCAAGGCGCCCGGGGCGGTGGGCGCCGATATCGTCGTCGGCAGCAATCAGCGTTTCGGCATCCCGATGGGCTTTGGCGGGCCCCATGCCGCTTTTTTCGCCTTCCGCGACGACTACAAGCGCTCCGCTCCCGGACGGATCATCGGTGTCTCCATAGACAGTCGCGGCAAGCCGGCGCTGCGCATGGCGATGCAGACACGGGAGCAGCATATCCGCCGGGAAAAAGCCAACTCCAACATCTGCACGTCCCAGGTGCTGCTGGCAGTGATCAGCGCCTTCTACGCCGTCTATCACGGCCCAGAGGGGCTCAAAAAAATCGCCCGGCGCATCCACAGCCTGACCGGCGCTCTGGCCGGCGGTCTTGTCCAGGGCGGCTTCAAGCTCCGCCACGACAGTTGGTTCGACACCCTGACCGTGGAGACCGGCGATCGCCAGCAGGCCATCTACCGGCAGGCGCTGGACGAGAACATCAACCTGCGCAAGGTGGGGAGCGATGCTCTCGGCATCAGCCTCAACGAGGCCAGCACCCCCGCCCAGGTCGATCAGTTGCTCGCCCTGTTTGGCTGTCCGGCGGCAGCGTTTGACGACACCGCCGGCGCCTCCGGCATCCCCGAGGCCTATCGGCGGGATACGGACTTCCTCAGCCATCCGGTATTCAACAGCCATCACAGCGAAACCGAGATGCTGCGCTACCTCAAACGCCTCGAAGCCCGCGACATCGCCCTCAATCACAGCATGATCCCGCTCGGCTCGTGCACCATGAAACTCAACGCCACGGCGGAAATGATTCCCATCACCTGGCCCGAGTTTGCCCAGATCCATCCCTTCGCCCCCGAGGATCAGACGCAAGGCTACCGCGCCCTGTTCGAGGATCTGCAGCAGATGCTGGCGCGGTGCACCGGCTATGACGCCATTTCACTGCAACCCAATGCCGGCTCGCAGGGTGAATACGCCGGTCTCGTCGCCATCAAGAAATACCACGAAAGCCGCGGCGACCATCACCGCACCGTGTGTCTGATCCCCTCCTCGGCCCACGGCACCAACCCCGCCAGCGCCCAGATGGTGGACATGCGCGTGGTGGTGGTGAAATGCGACGACCAAGGCAACGTCGACCTCGGCGACATCGAGGCCAAGATCAGCGAGCATGGAGATCAGCTGGCGGCATTGATGATCACCTATCCATCCACCCACGGTGTCTTCGAGGAAGGTATCACCCGCATCTGTGACCTGGTCCATCAACACGGCGGCCAGGTCTATATCGATGGCGCCAACCTCAACGCCCTGGTGGGCATCGCCGAACCGGGCGCGTTCGGCGGCGACGTATCGCACCTGAACCTGCACAAGACATTCTGCATTCCCCATGGCGGCGGCGGCCCCGGCGTTGGTCCCATCGGCGTCAAAAGCCACCTGGCGCCCTTCCTGCCCGGCCACCCGGTGACTCCCGTACCGGGTACCGATGCCGTCAACGGGACCATTTCCGCAGCCGGCTGGGGATCGGCATCGATCCTGCCCATCTCCTGGATGTACATCACCATGATGGGCGCCCAGGGCCTGAAGCGGGCTACCCAGGTGGCGATTCTCAATGCCAATTATCTGGCCACTAAGCTCGAGGCGCATTTTCCCGTGCTCTACAGCGGGCGCAATGGTTTCGTCGCCCATGAATGCATCATCGACCTGCGCGAACTCAAGGAAAAAAGCCGTATCAGCGAAGAGGACATCGCCAAGCGCCTGATGGACTTCGGCTTTCATGCCCCGACCATGTCATTCCCGGTGCCCGGCACCCTGATGATCGAACCCACGGAGAGCGAGTCGCGCGAAGAGCTCGACCGCTTTCTCGCCGCCATGGCAGCCATCCGCGGCGAAATCGACCAGGTCATCAGCGGCCAGTGGCCGGAGGACAACAACCCGCTGGTCAACGCCCCGCACACCCAGGACGATGTCATGGCGGCGGACTGGGACCGCCCCTACAGCCGGGAAACTGCCGCCCGTCCCGCCCCCTGGCTGCGCGAGCACAAGGTCTGGCCGTCGGTGAACCGCATCGACAACGTCTACGGCGACCGCAACCTGGTGTGCAGCTGCCCGCCCCTGGACGCCTACCTCGACGACTGATTCGACGGCAAAAGCGAATCCGTCGGCATGAACGGTTGTTTTTGTCGACGGACACCAGCGGTGACCTTTCGACCCCATGTTAAGCTGGACTCGTCACCAGTCATGCGGATCGAGGAAAACGCTTTGCCCAGGAAGCGACTCTCACGGATCAAAGCCAGCATCAACGCGGAATTGCTGCAATACAGTCCCAGTGCGCGAAAAATCATCATCGCTGCACAGCGGCTGTTTGCGGAAAGAGGCATCGACGGCATTTCGCTCAGGGAAATTGCCAGCTCCGCCGGGCACGCCAACAACTCCGCAGTCCAGTACCACTTTCAGTCAAAAGAAGGCCTGATCCAGGCAATCTTCGAACTGCGCGTCCCCTTTCTCGAGGAAACACGGCAGAGCCACCTGCAGAGTCTCGACAGTCGCGGAAATATTCTGCCGGAGGATCTACTCGCCGCGCTGCTGCTCCCCTTCCTCGAAATGTCCGACGACGACCAGGAGCAGCGGATTTTCGCCCTGTTCTGTTCCCATCTGCTCAGCCGCGACCCCGACGATCACCCATTCCGTCGAGCGCAGGAAAAGATGCCCGTCAGCGCGCATATCTATCAGGCGCTGGGGGAACTACTCGCCCATCTGCCCAAGCAGGTGTTCGACTTCCGCCTCCGCCTGGTTGCCGGGTTCTTTCTCAGTACCATCCTAGAAAGGCAAAACACCCAGCGCGCCATGAAGCCGTCCGATTGCGATGACAGTCTCTTTTGGGGCGATATGGTCAATATGCTCGCGGCCATGCTGCGGGAACCCTTCCGGGCCGAAAAGCGCATGCTCAACCTCGGCTGAGCCACTCGAATCGCGCATCACACGGATATACATTTTCACTTGTGTTATTGGCCGTCATAACCTGTAATGAGGTGATCGGCAGCCCTATTCGCCACCACCCCACCCTCTGGGTATGCGTGCCCGGATAGACCTGCCCAGCCACCATGGGATCATGTCATGCACAGCCCCTTCATCCTGACGGCAATAGCCTTGGGTATCACCGCTCTGTCAACGTTGTCCACCCCGGCACACGGCGATACGTTTTTCGACCTCTCCGGCCTGATCAGCCTTGCCAGTGACGGCATCAGCAAAGACACATCAGAAACCGATGAGAATCCCCAGGCCGTACTTTACCTGGAGGCGGCACATGGCGCGTTCTTTACCGGCGCCAAATTGAAAAACATCAAAGGCGCGGATGGCAGTGACTTTCAGCACGAATATTCGGTTGGTATAAAGGGAGACAAAGCCGGTTTTCAACTGGCTCTTCAGGTCGCTTACAAGATCAAGGAGGGAGGCAGCCTCCCCGACGACAGTCACGTCGAATGGAAAGGTGATATCAGCCGTACTTTTGAGCGTACCACCGCCAAACTGGAAGTTGAATATTCGCCCGATTCGTCAGGACCCACCAAAAAAGCGACATGGATCAATGGCTCCCTCGCCCAGAAACTCAATGACAAGTGGAGCGTATCCGGCGGCATCGGCACACGGAAGTTGAGCCCTGCTAAAGATTATAACGGGATCGACCTCGGCGTTACCTACGGGTTGTTCGAGAACACCAGCCTCGACCTGCGCTATTACGACACCGACCGCCATGAGTACGGCAAAGGGAATGAGGAGCGTCTCGTGCTCAAGCTCACCCAAAAATTCTGAAGCGCCGACCGCTCCCGCGCTCATCGACGGCTACCGACGGCAAGCCGGCGCGCCGCACCGCGCCTAAAGGCCGAGCGCGCCGTTCCAAACCTCTGCCTGCTCGTGGGTTTATGCAGTTCTGCGATTCATCGAGCCAGGGACACGGCCCGTCATGACCACCTCTTGAGCTTCGACGGCCAATCCACACGATCGAGATCCACCAGTTCCACCATCGGCGCCACCACGTCCTCGGCGCGGGTCCAGCGAAACATCATATTCCCCCAGGGATGACCACAGGTATTGAGCCAGTTGGGCACGCCGGGGGCATCCATGCTCACCACCATGGTCACGCTGCCATCGGCGGCGTAGTGGGCGGTCTGCTTGTTGAGAATGATATTCGCCTTGTGATAATCGAGGGATTCCAGCCAGAAATTGTGCAGGCACAGGCTCCAGGCCTCGCACACCGGCACTGTCGGCAGATGCACCAGTAGCGCCTGCCCGGGCTCGACATGGAACGCCGACCAGAAATAGGCGTAATTGGGGTCGGCGCCCATCGACGCCATGTAGGCGGGATCGGCTTCGGGCAGCTTGTTGACGTCCTTCATCAGGGCGTTGGTGAGCTCGACGAAAGTCCGGCCTGTGCGGGTGAAAAAGCCACCCGCCCTGCGGAAGTTCTCAACCACCTCGTCGAGGTCCAGTGCGCCATTGCCGGCCTGCGGGGAGACGCAGCGCAGGGACGCTTCCAGTTCCTTCTCCAGCGCACGGTTGTTGAAAGTCTGGCGAATCATGAAGGCATTGGAATCCGCGCCCATCTCCAGCCAGTTGCCACTTCCCGGAGCGGGATTGGGCCGCGCGCTGAGAGTAAGGGTGAAATTACCGTCCTGGTCACAGCTCAGGTCGGTGTCGTTGACGAAACCGGTGATCGCCGCCTTGCCGTCGACGCCCATTTTCATGGTGGAGATATTGTAGTAATTGACGGTGCCCCGATTGCCCCTGAGCTCGTAGTCCTGGGCGCCGTCGATGGTCGCCATGTTGTAGATACTGTCGGGGTTGTCGAATCCCCATTTGATTTTCTCGTGATAGATCTTGTACGCCATGGGGTCGAGCGGATCGCCATACTCGACGAATTTTTCGATGCCCCCCCGCAGCAAACGGCCCAGATAACGCAGGCCATCGGCCCGGGTCACCCGATCCATGTCCCTGCCCGCGGCAAGGATGTCGCTCCCCGACGCCTTGAGTTCATCACAGAAGGCTTCCCACTCGGTAATGGTGATGTCCGGTGCTAAATCGCTGGTCATTGGATACCTCGCATAAACGCTCTTGCTATCGTCGGAATCCGCCCCTGAAGGACGCCGCTCTACAATTCGTTGGGCACGCCAAAGTAATCCTGGTACTTTTTATACACCGCCCGCTCCTGCTCGACGACGGTCTTCGGCGCATTCTGGTAGTCGTGCCTGCCGAATTTGCCCTGGGGCTTGTCCGCCAGGAATTTCACCATCCGCGCCTCGACATCGGCGGTCAGTTCGAGATCGAAATCAGTATAGATCCTGCGCACCGCCGCCATCGGATCGGCCATGAATTCCTGGTACTGAAAATTGCTCACATGATTTTTGTCCAGGGTGCCATCGTCGATCATGTCGATAATGTCGTCCCACAGTGCCGCGCGGGTCTGCGCCGAGCCGATCACCCAGTTATCCAGGGAACCATCGCCCCAGGGATCGTCGGTGCGCCACCAATAGAGGCTGGCCTGGAGGCTGACCACAGAGTCGGCGCTGGCGATGGGATCGCGGTGAGTGAAAATGACGCGCGCATCCGGAAAACTACCCAGCAGTTCCCGCATGTAGGGTAGATGGGAAGGTCCCTTCAACAGCCAATGCTTGCCCTTGTGGCGCCACTGCAGCAGTTTCAGCAGCTTCTTTTGCCATTCGAAGCAGTAGCGAAGATCCTGCCCGGCGAGATAACGGACGTAGGACGGGACCTGAAAAGCAAAGGTGAACACTTCCGACAGAAAAGTGAAATACAGCAGCTCAACACTCTCCACCGGCAGCGTGGCCGCCGACTTGTGCATGGCCTTCAGTTCCGGAATCATGTTCTCGCTGAAATGGTTGACGTGCTCGGTCAGCTGGATCCGGGGATCATTGGCGTAGCTCGAGGTCTCGGGCGGCGGGAACGGAAACAGCGCCTCCCATTTGAGAGGCACACGAAAACGCGGGTCCTGGGCCAATACTTCATAAAGAATGGTGGTGCCGGAGCGGCCGAAACCGGTGATGAATATCGGGCGGTCGACGGTTTCATCCTCGATGGCTGGCTCCCGTTTCAGCCAATCGACCAGGTTGAGACGTATTTCGAGGTAGCGCACGAATTCGTAGCGGGTCAGCACCCGCCCGGCAAAATGCAGGTTCGCTTCCGTTTCGATGGCGGCCATCAGTACCTTGAAATGCTCCAGCCACTGATCGTCGCCAAAGTCATCGAGGCCGGTATTCTTGACGGCCTGGGCGATCAACGATTGATGATCAAGGGGTACGATGCCGGCCATATCCAGATGGCGGGCCTGCTGGTTGAGGGTTTGAACCCATTCGGGCCGCGGAGTCGGGACCCATTTCGCCTTGCGCTGATAATCCTGATCGGTCATTCTGATTTCATCGCCACATTATTGTTGTATGAAAATACATTGTCTGGAGAACATTCTCTGGAGAACATGGAGAATGTTGTATCGACATCGCTGTGCGACAGCCGTCGCCAGGTGCCGCCCACGGTCTGCGCGTCTGGCGCGCAGCCGGTTACTGCTGGCTTAAAAAGCGGCCTGCAGTGTCAATCATGCCTGCAGGCCCAGCATCTCGTCGACGCCGTAGAGCCGGGTAAGGCTCAGCAACTGTCCGTTGAGCCCAGTGATCCTGATCCCTGCCTGGCGGCCATCGACCGCCCGGCACGCCCCCACCAACACCGCCACTGCAGTGGAGTCACTGTTTATCAGCGCACTGCAATCCAGGGTCAGCGGCTCGCCAGATGCCCCCGGCCCGTTCAGTGCCGCCACTTCGGCCACGAGGCGCTGGTAAAGGCCGGCGCCAGTGTCACTGTTGATCGTACCTGACAGATACAGCGTGGCGCCTTCACGGCGAACAGTTGCCTCACTCATTTACAAGCCCGCGTCGAGGTTATCCTGCTCGAGGCTGGTGATAAGGCCATCGATGCCGGACTGGGAAATCTTGTCGTTGAAAACACCGCGATAGGTAATGACCAGGCTGATGCCACCGACCACCACGTCGATCACCTGCCAGCGCTCGTTGCGATTCTCCATGCGCAGCAGCAGCTCCACCGATTCGCCACTTTGCGAGGCGATGCGCAGCTTGACGATGGTGCTGCGCGCATTGGCCTTCTGTTCGCCGACGACCTTGATCGGTGCGTTGCGGTAATCGAACATGGAATTGGCATAGGTGCGCGCCAGCAATTTACGGAATTCGCGGCTGATGGTCACTTTCTGTTCGTCGTCGGCGTCGGCCCAGTGCCTGGCCATCGCCAGCTGTGTCATCCGCTGGAAGTTGAAATGCGAGCCGAGGCGCTCCAGCACCATGGCCTGCAGCTTGTCGGAACTACCGGTATAGACGTCCGCATTGGCCTTCATGTCCGCGACCACGTCGTCGACGGTCAGTTCCACCAGGGCGCGGGGCTCGAGCGGCTCGCCGTGACCGGCCAGGGCGAACAGCGACGACAACAGGAAAAGAACAGCGAACGGAAAAGCTTTGAGAAATTTCATGGACTGAGCTCCCTTTGATCAATGGATAGACAGTGCTGGCAGTCGGCGCGCGAATCAGGATCCGCCGCCACCCTCCTTGGCCTTGCTGAACAGCACTTCGCCAATCAGGGTTTCGAGCACCAGTGCCGATGAGGTCAGCCACACCACATCGCCGTCCTGAAGCATTTCGGTATCGCTGCCACTGCGCACACCGATGTATTGCTCGCCCAGCAGGCCCGAAGTGAGAATGCTCATCGAGGAGTCCGCGCTGAATTCGTACTGGCTGTCGATCGCGAGCGCGACTACCGCTTTGTGCTGGTCGCTGTCGTAGTGGATGCCACTGACGCGCCCGACGGTCACCCCGGCGCTCTTCACCGGCGCCCGCACCTTGAGACCGCCGATGTTGTCGAACTCGGCGGTCACCGAATATGTCGTGCCCTGCTGGAAGCTGGTGAGGTTGGCCACCTTCAGCGAGACAAATACCGTGGCGGCAATACCGACGGCGACAAAAAGTCCTACCCAGAAATCCAGTATCTGCCGGTTCATCAAATCCCCCTGAACATAAAAGCGGTGAGTACAAAATCCATCCCCAGTACCACCAGTGCCGAGACCACCACGGTCTGGGTGGTGGCGCGAGACACGCCGACGGCGGTTGGAGTGGCGTGGTAGCCTTGAAACACAGAAATAAAAATAATGGCGACACCGAAAAAGAGGCTCTTGATGACGCCATTGACGACATCGACGCGGAAATCCACCGCCGCCTGCATCTGTGACCAGAAGGTGCCGCTATCGACACCGAGCAGCAGGACCGCCACCAGATAACCGCCGAAGATACCGACGACGTTGAAAATCGAGGTGAGCAGCGGAACCGACAGCACGCCGGCCCAGAAGCGCGGCGCCACCACCCGCGCCACAGGGTGAATGGCCATCATTTCCAGGGCGCTGAGCTGTTCCGTGGTTTTCATCAGGCCGATCTCGGCAGTGACCGCCGAGCCGGCGCGACTCGAAATCAACAGCGCCGACAACACCGGTCCCAGTTCCCGCACCAACGCCAGGGCTACCACGGTACCGACGATATCGCCGGAACCGAAGCGCTGCAGGGTATCGTACATCTGCAAGCCCAGCACCAGTCCGACGAACAATCCCGAAACCAGGATGATCACCAGGGACATCACCCCGATAAAATACATTTCCCGCACCACCAGGCCCGGGCGGCGCAGGCAGGTGCCGGACGCCGCGAGCAAGGCGACGAAAAACCGCGCGGCGAGCCCCAGGGTGATGATGTTCCCCGTCACCCAGCCACCAAGCCGGCGGATCCTGTTGGTCGCGCTCGTCAAAACAACACTCATATCGCTATATCACCTGCAACAGATCATTGGCCGAGTTCCCTCACCACCGCCGACGCCGGCGGCCCCTGCAATCCATAGGCGCTGCGCCCGCCATCCACCGGCAACAGCACGCCGGTGATCATCGCGGCCTCGTCGGAGGCAAGCCACAAGATGGCGCTGGCCTGCTCGTAGGGCTCGACCGCCCGGGGAATGGCCTGCTGGCCTGCGCACATTTCGACGATCTGGTCGGCACTGAACAAATTGCGCAATAGCGGCGTCGCGGTAACTCCCGGCAAAATGGCGTTGACCCGGATATTGTGTCGAGCGTAGTCGGTGGCGGCAAACCGGGTGAGGTGGTTGAGCCCCGCCTTGGCGATGCCGTAGGCGAGGGTAGCATGTTTCTCGGCGGCCATGGACGCCATCGACGACACATTGACGATGGCGCCACCGCCGTGTTCCGCCATGTATTGCAACTCGTGCTTCATCAGCAAAAAGATGCTGCGCAGCGAAATGGCCATGGTGCCGTCAAATGCGTCCTCACTCGTGCTGTGCACAGTGCTGCCCGGCGCGTCGTCGCGGTGGGCGCCGCCGAGCACATTGGCCGCGATGTGCAGTCCGCCGAAACCGGCGGTGGCCTTTGCCACCGCGGCGGCGACCTGCTCACCATCGGTACAGTCGCAATGCAGGTACATGGCCCCGGCGCCTTCACTATCGAGCCGCGCCGCCAGCGCCTCGCCGGGGGCGTCCTGGATATCGATGATCACCACCCGCGCACCCTCTCGGGCGAAGGCTTCGCTGGTCGCCGCACCGATGCCGCTGGCGCCACCGGCAACCAGCACTACTTTGTCGCTGAATCGACCCATGGGTTGTCCTTTTATCTCTCGTGCATTCGGCAGATCATCCCCATTACCTACAGCCCGCCGCGATCCATCAGCATGGCGCGGTAATCATCGGCCGGGTAATGGAAAGGCACCGGACCGTCGGTTCGCGCCTCGACGAACTGGCGCACCAACGGATTGCTGGAGTGGCGGAATTCGTCCACGGAGCCCTCGGCCACCACCGCACCCGCAGAGACCAGGTACACATAGTCGACGATCTTGAGGGATTCCTGGATGTCGTGGGTCACCAGGATGGAGGTGGCGCCCAGAGCATCGTTGAGTGTGCGGATGAGCTGGCCTATCGTCGCCAGCGAGATGGGGTCGAGACCGGTAAATGGCTCGTCGTACATGATCAGCGTAGGATCCAGCGCGATGGCCCTCGCCAGCGCCACCCGCCGCGCCATCCCGCCGGACAGTTCGGAAGGCATCAGCTTCCAGGCGCCGCGCAGGCCCACGGCCTGCAGTTTCATCAAGGTGAGGTCGCGGATCATCGCCTCCGGCAGATCGGTGTGTTCACGCATCTGAAAGGCGATGTTGTCGAACACGCTCATATCGGTAAACAACGCGCCCATCTGGAACAGCATGCCCATCTTGCGGCGCAGCCGCAGCAGTTGGCGCTCTCCCAGCGACGGCACCGACTGGCCGTCGACCACGACGTCTCCCGAGGATGGCTTCAGCTGTCCGCCGATCAGCCGCAGCAGCGTGGTCTTGCCACAGCCACTGCCGCCCATGATCGCGACCACCTTGCCTCTCGGCACACGAAGGTTGATATCGCGCAGGATCTGGCGCTCTTCGTAGGCAAAGGTCACGTCGCGGACATTGACAAAATCATCGGTCACGGCGGTATCATCCAAGGCTGACTGAGGAAAAAACAGCGTTCTAGTGTAACAGGATAACCGAACTGGGGGTAATTCGAACCCCCGACGATCGCGAATCTGCCTCTGGCAGCGGGCTGGAGCCGATCTTCGCTCCCTCCAGCGCCCCAACCAGATGCCGGCAACAGCCTGGATTGACAGCATTTTGCCCAAACCGTACAGTACAGTTCGCTTTCCTGACCACCATCCGGCGGCGCGCCATGCCGTCTCGCGATAATCACAAGGAGACCACCATGAAACTGGGCGTATGCCATCTGTGGGGCGACAGCGTCGATACTTTCCGCGAAGAATTGCGTCTGTCCAATGAGCTGGGTTATGACATCATCGGCATAGGCGATTCGCCGGCAGGCTGGCGCGAGCTGTATATCTCGATGACCATCGCCGCGCTCGAAACCGACACCGCCATCATCACCCCGTTCGTCACCTCACCTTTCCTGCGCCATCCACTGATCGCCGCGAGCTCGCTGGCCACGCTCCAGTCGCTCAGTGGAGGCCGCATCGCCATGGGCCTGGCCACCGGGGGCAGCAACGTGATGGCCGCGGGCCGCCACCCGGCGACTCAAGTGGAGATCCGTGAATACTGGGACGCCCTGAAAGGCCTGCTCGACGGCAAGCCGGTGCAATGGGAGGGGCGGCCGGTATCGCCCCTGCACTTCCCTTGCAAAACACCGATCTACTACTCCGCCTTCGGCCCCAAGGCGCTGCAACTGGCCGGCGAAAAGGCCGACGGCGTGATCATGTTCACCAACATGGACCTGGAGCTGACGGCGCGCAAGATCGCCGCGGTGCGCGACGGCGCCCGGGCGGCGGGGCGCAACCCCGACGATGTCGATATCTGGGTGACCGCCTTCTGCGCGATCCGCCCGACCCGCCAGGAAGCAATCGAGGACCTCAAGGCCTTTATCGTCGTCAACGGCGTGGCCATCCGCACTCCCGAGCTTCTCGCCCGGGTGCCCGAGCACCTCAAGCCCGCGCTTGAGGAACTGCACCGCCGCTACGATCCCACCGAACACGTCGTCGCCGGCGGCAAGAATGCTCGCCTGCTCGATGAGCTGGGGCCCGAATTGACCGATTATCTCGCCGGGTTCGACACCGTGATGGGCACCGAGGAGGAGGTCAAGACACTCCTCGATGGGCTCGCAGAGCTCGGCGTCTCGGCGTTCATCACCAATATGCCCGGCCACGCCGACCGCAGCAACAACATGCGCACCCTGGCGAGGCTGATGAAAGACCGGTAGCGGGAGCGATTGACCCGGGCCCGGGTGCTGTCGCGCCCGGGCGGTCTCAGCGCGCCGTCCAGCCGCCGTCCACTGGCAGGATGTGGCCGGTGACCATGGCGGCATCATCGGAACACAACCACAGCATGGCCGCGGCCTGCTCGCCGGGCTCGATCAGGCGCTTGATGGCGTGGCCTTCGAGCAGGCGGTTGATCACTTGATTGCCCATTTCCTCACCGCCCTTGAAATAGGCGGCGGTAGGAGTCACCCCGGGGGCGATACAGTTGACCCGCACGCCGCGATCGGCGTAGGTTATCGCCGCAAACTTGGTGAGCTGGACCACCCCCGCCTTGGCCGCCGCATAGGCCGCGCCGGACTCCGGCACATAGAGCAGCGCCGCCAGTGATGTCACGTTGCATATCGCGCCGCCGCCATGCTCGATCATATGCGCGATTTCGTGCTTCATGCACAGGTAGACGCTGTCGAGACTGACGGCGATGGTGCCATTCCAGCCGGCCGTACTCTGGGTGTGAAACTCGGGGCCATAGGCATCACCGACCACATCGCCGACGATATTCGCCGCAATGGCAAGCCCGCCCAGGGTTTCCACGGTTTTGGCCACCAGCCCCCGCACGTCGTCGTCGCTGGTGCAGTCGGCGCGCAGGAAGTGAGCCTCGGTCCCCGCCTGGCGAAGTTTTTCGACCATCGCCTCACCGCCGGCGACATTGATGTCGGACAGCATCAAGCGCGCGCCCTCGCGGGCAAAGGCCTCGGCGGTGGCGGCGCCAATACCCGCCGCCGCCGCGGTGACCAACACAGGTTTATCCTGAAAACGACCAGTCATTGTCTTTCTCCAATCTCGTTATGGATCGTTGTTACGGACCATCGTCATGGACCATCGTTATAGATCGCGGCTCCGGAGCGGTGCCGCCATAGACACCATCAGAAAATGCGGTGCGGTTGCACGATAAAGACACTCGACCGGCTGAAATCGACGAATTTCGCCTCGTCCTCGATCAGCAGTTTCTGGGCGGCGATCAATTCCGCCGACAACTGCTCACCCATATCCATGTCCGCCACGCCGTCGAGCCATACCTCGGTAATGCCGTCGTAGGGTTCGAGCGTCATGTTCCTGTCGGCGCGGAAAGGTTCGAGCAGCGGTGCCGCCATGGTGTGGTTCTGCACATAGCCGCGCATCGGCGGCGCCAGGCCCTGGGCGCGAACACGCGATGCCAGGGGCGCATGCCGCTCCAGCCAGTAGCGCTGGAATGCCTCGCGACTCATGCCCGGCCGCCGGCGCGCGCAGATGATCATCTTGAAGCCGGGCTCCGCGGCCCCCGGCTCGATGAAAATTTCATGGGGCCGGCAGATGAAAACCCGCGACCTGGCGAGATCGACGAATTTCGCTTCGTCCTCCACCAGCATCTGCTGGGCCGCCACCAATTCCGCACTCAGGGCGTCACCCATGTCGAGATCCTCGACGCGGTCCAGCCATACCTCGGTAACGCCATCGTAGGGCTCCACCGCCATGCCCCGGTCACGGCGAAAGGCTTCCACGGAGGCGACGTCGAGGGTGTGGTTCTGCACGTAGCCTGTCATCGGCGGCGCCAGACCCCGGTCGCGCACCCCATGGGCCAGCGGCCCGTGATGCTCCAGCCAATAGCTGTGAAACTCCTGTCGGGACAACTGCGGGCGACGGCGCACGCAGATGATCATTTTTACCCCTGCGCCACTCCCCGCCTGGTTCATAACCGGCCAATCCCGGTCGGCAGCGCAAGGCCGGACACCCGTATCACCGGGATGACGGCGGCGGGCAAAAGCGCCCTCATCACATTGACAGTCATGGCAAGCTCCCTGTTATTGATATTGTGCGAACAAAAAAACCGTTTTCTGAAAATGTTTAGGTCTGCATCTTAGAATAATCATGCCGGCCACGGCCAGCGGTGTTTTTCCCGCGGCCCGCTTTACCGCGCAGATCCGGCAGCGCTGCCCGCAGCACTCGGCACCGGGCGCCTGCCGGGATTTGTCAGCGTGCGATGCCTCTAGAAACAAATCATTTGCCGGTATTTATCAAGCCGCGCAGCGCGGCGGGCAGATCGGCGGGCAGCACCACCAGCTTGCTGTTCGGCGACTTGCCCATGTCCTTGATGGCTTCCACATAGCGCTCGCCGAGCAGATAGATGGCCGGCAGCTCCTTGTCCTGAATCGCCTCGGTGACTTTTTCGATGGCCTCCTTGGTAGCCTCGGCCAGCACCACCTTGGCCTCGGCGTCGCGGCGGGAAGCTTCGAGACGCCCTTCGGCCTCGAGAATCGCTGCATGCTTCTCACCGTCGGCGCGGGTCACGGTAGCCCGGCGCAAGCGTTCGGCGGCCGCCTGTTCCTCCATCGCCCTCTGCATGGTCTGGGAGGGATTGATATCCTGAATCTCGACGGTTTTCAAGGTGATGCCCCAGTCGGCGATATCGTCGGAAATCTCGATCTTGAGCTTGGCCTTGATATGGTCGCGCGACGATAGCGCATCGTCGAGATCCATTTCACCGACGATGGAGCGCAGCGCCGTCTGGACAAGGGTCTGGATGGCGATTTCATAATTGTCGATACCGTAAACCGCCTTTTCCGGTGAGAGAATATTGATATAGGCAACGGCATTGGCGACGATCACCGCGTTGTCGCGGGTAATCACTTCCTGGGAGGGGATGTCGAGCACGATGTCCTTGGTGGTCACCTTGTAGGCGACGGTCTCGATATAAGGGATGGTGAAGTTGAGCCCCGGCGGCAGGGTGCGATCGTATTTACCCAGGCGCTGCACTACCCATTTGCTGCCCTGCGGCACCAGCCTCACGCCCTTGAGCAGAGTGACCAGCGCCAGGATCAGCAGCGCCAGCAAAACGAAAATACCGTCCATTGTTTGTACTCCTTACAGTTTGATCACGATTAATGCGTTGCCGGAAAACTCCCGGATATGAACCCGGTCTCCCACCTGAACCGGCTGCTCGCAGATAAACTCCCATTCATCATCACCGAGGATCGGCGTGGTGAATCGCACCCGGCCCCGGCCGCCTTCGGCGGGCGCCCTGATGACCATGCCCGCTTCACCGATGGCGGCTTCGCGGGCAATGCCCGCCTTGGTCTTGTCGACCATCCGCGGCTTGAAGTAGCGGAACCAGAACAGCGCAAGACCACAGGATAACAGCAGCCAGAGGAGCAGTTGCACTGCGGTGGACATGCCTGGCATCAGCCACAGCAGGATGCCGACCAGCACCGCACCCAGACCGAACCACAGCACGGTAAAACTGGAGAGGAATATCTCGGCAATCACCAGGGCGACGCCAAACAGAATCCAGTACCAATACAGCAAAATGACATCTGCGCTTGCCATGGCTACTCCGTGTCGATGGATGATGATGGCCGCTTGCCGACAGCCTGGTAGATGATATGTATGCCGAACGGCATCATCAGCAGAAAACCGGCAGCGATGTAAAGCATCCCACCCTCACCGCCGGCAAACCGATACAGACCCCAGGCGACCAGCAAGGCGCCAACGACATCCAGCGCCAGCAGATACCATGGCAAGGTGAGCCTTCGCCGTTGTTGCGGATTGTTCACATGCTACTCCTCGATTTTATTCACGGCCGGCGACAGGATATTCACCGGCCCTGCAGTTGACGATCGTACCGCCGGCGGAAAAAATCCACCGCATAGTACGCAGTTTGCAAGCTCACGGATACGGCGACAGGTACCAGTCGAGTTCGATGTCAGGGGCCCGCTCCCTGTCCAGGTGGCGCTTCACGGCGTTCAAAGGTGTCAACAGCGGAATCTCGCCTTCCCGGTAGCGGTGGATGACAGGTGCCAGCTCCGCCCGTGCGAGCGGGCCGAGAGCGGCCGCGATACGGCACAATACCCTGGCGTGGCCGTCGCGGGTCGCGATTGTAGCTAGAGTCGCCATGACACCGGCAATATACTGTGCGGCCACTGCCGGGAGATTTTCGCCGCGCACCGAAGCCACCAGGGCACCGAGGCGCGAGGAGGCATCCGGATCACGGCTCATCAGCAGCCATCGCACCGCGGCGTGAAAACCAGCCAAGGCCTGGGCATCGAGCCCTTTGGCCAGTGCCGCGCGCCAGCGATGATAGACCACCACCCGCTGGATAAAGTTTTCCCGGGCCGGCGCAGCGCCAAGACTTTCGGCCTCCACCACCGGCAGCTGGGGGCAGCGGGCGCGGATACCGGCGGCAAACACCCCGGCACTGTGGCCTGTCACCGCCCCCCGGGAGTCGTAGACCCTGACCCCGGCCATCCCGCAGCTGGGCGAGCCACTTTTCAGAATGAAACCGGACAGCGTCGCCAGCCCCGCGACCTGGGCATCGCCAAACGCCGCCAGGCGATCGGTGACATCCCGCCCCGGGTCGGCGACGCCGAGCGCCCGCACACCGGCGGGGCCCGCCACCAGGCGAATGGCCGGGCGCGGCACGCCGAGACCGGCGCCGGCTTCCGGGCAGAACGCCCGCAAGTCGAAATGGTGCCCGGCAAGGGCGATGACGTGGGCATCGTATTTGTGGCCACCGTCGTAGCGCACCCTGTTGCCCAGCAGGCAACTGCTGACGCCGATGGCAATGCGTTCATCAGTATTCATAGGCCATGATCCAGGCGTCCTCGCGCCCCTGCCGTGCCGGATAATAGCCTTTCCGCACACCCTGACGGGTAAAGCCATGACGCTGGTAAAGATCGGTGGCTCGCCGGTTGGACGCTCTCACTTCCAGCAACAACCTCACCGCAGCCCCGCGGTTGAGGTCGATGAAGTGTTCGACCAGCAGGGCGCCATAACCGCGACCCTGGGCCGATGGAGAGACTGCGACATTGAGCAGCTCCGCCTCGTCCAACACCCGGCTGTAGACCAGAAAGCCCGACAACACTTCCGCCGCCTCCAGCACCAGCGTGTGGTGATGGCCGAGACTGTCGGCGAACTGTGCGGGCGTCCAGGGAAAGTCAGTGGCCTCGCGGTCGATCGCCGCCAAGCCCGGGACATCCTCGGCGGTGGCGCGACGAATGATTGCCGCCACGGCTTCAGCCCGCCAGGAACCTGATGGCCTGCCAGGTCTCGGCCTTCAGCGCAGGGTTCTGCTCCATGTCGTACAGTGAATGGGTGGCGATGGCCTGCGCTCCGCAGGCGAGGAGGCGCTGATCGCCCACTGCCATGTCCCCGTCACCGGCTGCAACCCGGACAGCGTCGCCACCCATCAGCAACAGGTGCTCGAACGGCGCCAGCTGCGCCTTGGCGGCGAGGAAGACCGAGGTGAATTCACGAGCGCCGGCGAGATCCACGGCGACACCCTGCAAGCCGAGATTCGGTGACTGCGGCCAGTCGATAAGGTCCACCACGGGCAACTCCTGTCCCAGGCAATTGATGGCTTTCAGCAGGTTGCCGAGCATGGCCAGTTGGGCGGCGCCGGGGCGGGCGCCGGGTGGCATCGCGCTCAGCACCGCCATCCGCGCCGTCGGCTGCCAGAAGCCGAGCCGGCAGAGGAACGGCTCCGGCTCCGCCGCCGGTCGGGGCGCCGCCGCGGGCGCTGCGCGGGGTGTGCTGTCGCCAAGATCCACCCGGCGGCCGCCGGCGGCCGGCGCACCCGGCGCCGCTGTTGGCGAGATTGCCGTAACGGCGGCTTCAGTGGCGGCCGCCGCGACCGCGTCGACACCGTCGCCGGTCGCCGCCAGTTCGTCCCTGGGCACATAGCGCACGATTCCCAGGTTGGCGAGATACCAGTCGCGACGCGCCACACCGCGGGCCGGCGTCATGGCGATCAGACCCCTTCCATCTGGGGATGGAGGCGACCGGGACCAGACAACAGGTTGAGCGCCTGGAGGTAAGCCCTGGCGCTCGCCACCAATACATCGGTATCGGCGCCCAAGCCATTGACGATGCGCCCGGCCTTTTCGAGGCGCACGGTGACCTCGCCCTGGGCCTCGGTGCCTTCGGTAACGGCATTGACCGAGTACAGCTGGAAGCTGGTACCGCTGCAGGCCACCTGCTCGATCGCCTTGAAAATCGCATCCACCGGGCCATCGCCCTCCGCTGTCACGCACTGGTCGACACCATCGACGCGAATGACGAGTTCGGCATGGGGCGGCTGGCCGGTCCGCGAGATCACTTCCATGGAGGCCAGGCTGTATTTTTCCCCGATCTCGGCGGTCTGTACCTCGGACACCAGAGCCTGGAGGTCTTCGTCGTAGATCTCGCGTTTCTTGTCCGCCAGCTCCTTGAAGCGGGCAAACGCCGAGGCCAACTCGTCCTTTGAGTCGAAGGTGATGCCGAGTTCCTCCAGGCGGGAGGAAAAGGCGGCGCGGCCGGACAATTTACCGAGCACGATACGGTTGGCGCCCCAGCCGACATCCTGGGCGCGCATGATTTCATAGGTCTCGCGGTGCTTGAGCACGCCATCCTGGTGAATACCGGACTCGTGGGCAAAAGCGTTGGCGCCGACGATCGCCTTGTTGGGCTGCACCGGAAAGCCGGTAATGCTCGATACCAGCCGCGATGTCGGCACGATGTGGCTGATGTCGATACCGGTCTCCACCGGGTAGCGATCCTTGCGGGTGCGGATGGCCATCACGATCTCTTCCAGGGAGGCGTTGCCGGCCCGTTCGCCGAGGCCGTTGATGGTGCATTCGACCTGGCGGGCGCCGTTGAGCACCGCCGACAGCGAGTTGGCCACCGCGAGGCCGAGGTCGTTGTGGCAGTGCACCGAGAAGATCGCCTTGTCGGCATTGGCGACGTTGTCGATCACCCGGCGGATCAGCCGCCCGTACTCCTCAGGCTCGCCATAGCCCACGGTATCGGGGATATTGATGGTGCCGGCGCCGGCGGCGATCACCGCCTCGATGATGCGGCACATGAAATCAAACTCGGAGCGACTGCCGTCCTCCAGCGAGAACTCCACGTCAGCCACGGCATTGCGCGCCATCTTGACTGCCGCCACAGCGTGCTCCAGCACCTGCTCCGGCTGCATCTGCAGCTTGTATTCCATATGGATCGGCGAGGTGGCGATAAAGGTATGGATACGGGCGCTGTTGGCGCCCCTGAGCGCTTCGGCGGCGCGCTCGATATCGGGGCGCACGGCCCGCGCCAGACTGCAGACGGTGCTGTCTTTGACAGTGTCGGCAATGGCCTTGACCGCTGCGAAGTCCCCCGGGCTGGAAATGGCAAACCCCGCCTCGATGACGTCCACCCGGAGTTTCTCCAGGGCCTTGGCGATGCGCACCTTTTCGTCCCGGGTCATCGATGCCCCGGGGCTCTGTTCGCCGTCGCGCAGCGTGGTATCGAAAATAACCAGACGATCTTTATGCATTCAATGACTCCCGTCGGCACGCGCAATACAGGTGCCTGTTATCCAGCCCGCTCCCGGACTCCCGATCTTTCAAACCGGCCGGCACCGCCAGCCAGTCACTCCTGGTCCCGGTCGCCCTCGGCCACTGCCGCGCGCTTGCGCAATTTGCGATAGCGGCTGTAAACCCAGAACAGCGGCGCTGAACAGGCGTAGACGAGCGCCATGGTGAAAAGTACCCGGGCCGGGTCGATGGAGACCACGACAAAAACCATCACCACGGCAATGATCACCACAAAGGGCACCCTGCCCTTGAGGTCGAGCCCTTTGAGGCTCTTGTAGTGCAGATTCGACACCATCAACAGGCCGGCAACGGCGGTCACCACCGCGGCCAGCACGGTGAGCCCGAACGACGAGGCCTCGTTGTGACCACTCCACACCATGCCCGCCACCAGGGCGGCGGCGGAAGGGCTGGCCAGGCCGACGAAGAAGCGTTTGTCGGCCACGTCCACCTGGGTATTGAAACGGGCGAGGCGCAGCGCGGCACAGGAGGCATAGATGAACGCCGCCGCCCAGCCGACCTTGCCGAGATCCTGGAGCATCCAGCTGAACGCCACCACCGCCGGGGCGACCCCGAAGGACACCATGTCGGAGAGGCTGTCGTACTGCACGCCGAAGGCGCTCTGAGTGTTGGTCATGCGCGCCACCTGGCCATCGAGTCCGTCGAAGAACATGGCGACGAAGATCGCCATCGCGGCCTCTTGGAAATTGCCGTTCATCCCCGCCAGGATGGCGTAGAAGCCGGCAAACATGGCGCCCGTGGTCAGCAGGTTGGGCAACAGGTAGATGCCTCGCCGCCGGCCCCGCGTCTCGGCCTGACCGTCGTCGGGCTGATCGGGATTGGCGGGGATCTGTGGTTCGGATTCCATTGCTCTGAAACTCGGCATACGCGGGTGCACAATGTACCACTGCTGCCCGCCATTGTTAAGGAATCCCCCGTCACCGAATGCGGTGTCGATGACGCCAGGGGCGAGACGCCGGCAGCTCCCAACCATCCGCTCCGCTCGCCACCGGCTCCCGGAGACGTTATCCGCGAGGCGGTCGCCGTCGCCAATATTTGTCATCTATGTAAATTATAGTATGCTCGCTTTCACCCTCGCCGCAACGGGCCGATACTGGCCGAGGGCTGTCACCCCCCGACCCCGTCAAGTCAATAATAAGGAGCCACCCATGACCGAATCAGATCGCGATCAATCACCACCGGATCAACAGCGCCGCACCCTGCTCAAAGGCATGGCCGGGAGCGCCCTCCTGGCCGCAACCGGCGGTATCGCCCAGGTCGCCGGCGCCGCCGAGCGGGGCGAGGAACTGACCTGGATGCCCGCCTGGCAAATCCGCGAGTTGATCGGCAAGAAAGACATCTCCCCGGTCGAGGTCACCGAGCACTTTCTCAACCGCATCGAGAATCTCGACGGCAAGTTGAAATCCTTCATGACCGTCGACCAACAGGGCGCCAGGGCCCAGGCCAGGGCGGCCGAGAAAGCCGTGCTCGCCGGCGAGCCGCTGGGGCCGCTCCACGGGATACCGGTTTCGGTAAAGGACCATATCGCCATCAAGGGCCTGCCCAAATTCGATATGGGGCTGCTGCGCCATATCGACAAAGCTCCCTGGGACGATGTGCAGGTGGAGCGGCTGCGCAAGGCCGGCGCCATCCTGTTCGGCACCAATACCGAGATGGGGTCGGGCTCCGATGTCACCAAGATGCCGCGCGAGTTCAACTGGGATGTCGAGGCCCGCAGCGCCTGGGATCAGTCCCGGGTACCCGGCTGGTCCAGCTCCGGCTCGGCCACCGCGGCCGTGGCCCGCCTGGTACCCATCGCCATCGGTTCCGATGGCGGCGGCTCGACCCGCCTGCCGTCAGCCTACTCCGGCATTGTCGGCATCGCCGCCACCCCGGGCCGGATTCCCTGGATCCATCCGAGTTCGCCGACCCTGGCGCTGTCGGCCAGCACCGGCCCCATGTGCCGGAACCTCCGCGACGCGGCGATAGCCACCCAGGCCATGTCGGGCCCCGACGGCCGCGACTTTTTCAGCTTCCAGGATCCCCATCCCGATTTTCTCTCCGATATCGACAAAGGCGTGGACGGCATGCGCTTCGCCTGGACCGACGACTTCGGCTACGCCGCGATGTACGCCCTGGAGGAAAGCCCGCGGGTGATCGCCGCGATTCGCAACGCCGCCATGGGCTTTGACAGCATCGGCGCCAAGGTCAATGTGACCGATGAGACCTGGGAAGATTTCTTCGGTGGCTTCATGGTGATGAACCAGGCTTTCGGCAGCGGCGGCCGGGGTCGTGGCGAGATGCCCTCCGAGGAAACCTACCTGGCCTCGGTGGCCGTTCGCGGTCGCAACTACGACAAGTTCATGGCGGTATTCAAGGACCACGATGTGATTCTCGCTCCCACCGCCCAGTTGCTGGCCCCCAAGGTCGAGGAATGGAACGCGCGCTGGACCACCAACGATGGGACATTCCCCCACGGCACCTTCGCCGGCACCTACGTCAGCCACGTGATGATGTTCAACTGGCTGGGCTTTCCCGCCTTCAATGTGCCGGCAGGCTTTGTCGACGGGCTGCCGGTGGGCATGCAGATCATCGGCAGGCCGGGCAGCGAGGCGAAGATGTTCCGCGTGGCCCAGGCATTCTTGAAGGCGTATCCGAGGGACGAGCGACCACCGGTTTGAGGACGAGGCGTTCCATCTCACGCCGGTAATATGAAAAGAGGCTTCGTCAGGGAATAAACCCCAGCCGCCGCGCCCGCTCCACTGCTTGCAGCCGGCTGCGGGTGCCCAGCTTGTCGAAGATCTGCTGCATGTACCACTTGATCGAGCCTTCGGTCATGCCGAGCCGTTCGGCGACCTCGCGGTTGCGCATGCCGATGCTGACCTGCTGCAACACCTCCAGCTCGCGATCGGTGAGGCTGCCGTAGATGCCTTCCTGACTGTCGACCCGGGCGCTGTTGTGCACAGTGCCGCCAAAGGCTTGCAGCAATTTCAAGGCGAACCTGTCTGTGGCGCTGGTGGCCTCGGTATCGGTTTGGCAGCACTGCTCCAACAGCGTGCGCACCGGGGCGCCCTCATCGATGAAACTGCGGATCACCCCCATTGGCGCGGCGGCCGCCATCGCCTCCCTCAACACCCGCTGGGCGGTGCGGGAGCCCTCGCCGAGCAGCAGCGCCTGTGCCAGCAGGATGCTCCAGCGGACATAGGAGTACTGGGCGCCGCGGGCCTCGCAAAAACTTCGCCAATTGCGCGCCACCTGGATCGCCTCCCCCACCTGATCGCCGGTCAGCGCCACCCGCATCCAGGCCATGGCGCGCAATTCATCGACTGCCAGGCGGGTGATTTTCGGCACCACGTCGTCACGGGATTCAGGAATGCCGGCGGTGCGGACAAGTTGCTGGATACGGCTGGCGGAGCCGCCGGGCGAGCGGGACAGGATCCGCAACTGCTCGTGGACCACCTCGAAGCGCAAGCGCTCCAGGTTGCGGTCCAGCGCCATGGCCATCGCGTCATCGAGCACCAGCAGCGCCTCTTCATCCTCCCCCTGGAGAACCAGCAACCGCGCCTGGGTAATGGCCACCGCGACAAACTGGTCCACCAGCCCCCAGTCGGTGGCATTGGCGGACTGCCTGGACAGCAATTCATAGGCCTGTTCGGTATGGTTGCGCTCATAAAGCAGCGCCGCCAACGGGAGGCCCGGCAGGGCGATCAGCGAAGAGCGCTCGCCACCGTAGCGCAGGGCGACGGCAATGCCCTCCTCCAGGGTCTGCACCGCGGCGTCGGCCTTGCCCATGGCGAACAGCGTGGTGCCGATCACCGCCAGGGCGGCGATCAGGGCAAAATCGTAGCCGGAGCGCTGCAACACGCCCCGGGCCTTGGCGGCGAGGCTGTCGATATCGGTGAAGCGAAACTGCTGGCGCTGCGCATAGAGCAGTTGGGCATACACCGAACCGGCGAGGTAGGGGTGCAGGTCCTGGTGAGCGAGGCCCAGCAGTTCCTGGCATTTGCGCTCCACGGTGAGGGCGTCGTCGCGGGCGGCGGCCAGGGTCATCTCGCGATGCAGTAACTGATGGCGCAACTGATCGAGATCGACGGCCGGAATGGTGCTGATGTTCTCCCAGTCCTCCATGCGCCGGCGCACCGAGGTGAGCAGTTCCTGGGCCTGCTCGAAATGCAGATGGCGCATCAGATGCCAGGCCCAGGTGAGCAGAATCGTGGGGTATTGCTGCAATTCCTGGAGCGGAATGCGTTCGACAAACTTCATCACCAGGCGGATGCGGCCCTTGTAGGTCCAGTCCTGGGAACAGCTCTCGAGGATTTCGGCGGCGCGTCCGGGATGCCCGGCGGCGAGCGCCGCCTCGATCGCCTCCACCGGCTGATCCTTCTCGCGGAACCAGTCGGCGGCGCGCAGCAGCAGCCCCGCCTGCCCTTCGAAACCGCCGTCCTCCAGGCGCCGGCGGAGAAAGTCGCGGAACAGGGGGTGATAGCGGTACCACTGGCGCTCTTCATCGAGCCCCACCAGGAAGAGCCCGGCGCCGGCAATCTCGTCGAGGATTTTGCGCGACTGGCGGATTTCCAGCACATGGTTGCAGAGGCTGGCGCAGAAGCGGTCGAGCAGCGAGCTCCGGAGCAGGAAGTTCTGCACCGCCGGGGGCTGGATGGACAGCACCTGTTCGGCGAAATAGTCCGACACGGCCTGGTGGCTGCCGGAATAGTCCTTCATCAGCGACTCGGAATCAGTGCCGTTGCGAAGCGCCAGCCGGGCCAGCTTGATACCGGTGATCCAGCCGTCGGTGCGCGACGCCAACAGATCGAGAACCGCCGGCGGCAAATCCCGCCAGCCGCTTGCCGCCAGGTAGGCGCGGATCTCGTCGCTGGTGAAGCGCAGCTGCTCCATGCCGATTTCCAGCAGTTGCCCCCTGGCCCTGGCCGTCGCCAGGCCCAGGTTGACCTGGGTGCGGGAAGCGACGATCACGCTCAGCCAGCGGGGCGCGGCGTCGAGGAAACGGCCGAGCATCGCCACCGATTCCTCGGAGAGGAAATGCAGGTCATCGATGAACAGCATCACCGGCGTTCCGACGTCCGCCAATAGATTGACCAGGCCGGTGATCATATCCTCCGGGGCCTGATAGCGGCGGCTTTCCACCAGGGCGCTGATCCGCTCGCCGATCTCCGGCAGGGCGCGGCCGAGCGCCGCCGCGGCATAGGCCAGCAAATCGACGGGATCGAGGCCGGAGGAATCGATGGTCACCCAACCCACCGGCCGCCCTTCATCCCGCAGCCGTTGAATCCACTGGGACAGCAGGCTGGTTTTGCCGAAGCCGGCGGGCGCCTGCACGATACTGAGCTTGTGCCTGGCGACCTCTCCCGCCAGCGCCGTCAGCCGGGCGCGAGGCAACAGACTGCCCGCCTCGACGGGAGGGGAAAGCCTGGTTTTGAGCAGTTGGTAGGACATCGCACCCCGTCGTGAACACTGTCCGCGGGCACGGAGCTGATCCATGGATGGCGCGGAAACACTAAACCACCGGGCAGGGCCGCCGCGGCAGGATGAGGTCTAACGATATAAGCAAACAGAGGCGCTGTCCACCGGACGGGCAGCCCTGCGGACGGTCCGACCGAACCCCGTTCGAGATCCGGTCGGTTCCGTTGACCACGGCAATCAGAAGTTGCGGGTGTTGAACGGCACGTAATCCGCCGACAGCAGGTCGCGGCTGATGATGATCTTCATGATCTCCGAGGTGCCGGCATAGATGGACGAAATCCGCGCGTCGGTGAACTGGCGGGAGATCGGGTATTCATCCATGTAGCCGGCGCCACCGTGGAGCTGGACACCGAGATCCGCCGCCTTCATCTGCAGATCAGCGGTGGCGAGCTTGGCCTTGGACGCCATCACCGCGGTGAGTTCGCCGGCATTGCAGGCCTCGACGCAGCGGTCGATGAAGCACTGCTGGATATCGAGCTCGGTGCGCAGTTCGGCCAGCTTGAACTGGGTGTTCTGGAACGACGCCAGGGACTTGCCGAACACCCGCCGCGCCTGGACGAACTCCAGGGTCAGGTCGAAGGATACCTGGGCCGCGGACAGCGCCATGCAGGCGGCGATCAGGCGCTCGTCGGCGAGCCCCTCCATCAGGTAGTAGAACCCCTTGGACGGATCGCCGAGAACATTGGCATCCGGCACCTTGACGTCGTTGAAGAACATCTCGGCGGTGTCCTGCGCCTTCATCCCCATCTTGTCGAGCTTCTTGCCGCGCTCGAAACCGGGCATCCCGCGCTCCACCAGGAACAGGCCGAGACTGTGGGGGTTGTTCTCCGGGTCGGTCTTGGCCGCCACCACCACCAGATCGGCGTTGATGCCGTTGGAGATATAGGTCTTGGCGCCATTGAGCACCCAGTGGTCGCCCACCTTCTTCGCGGTAGCGCGCATGCCGGCCAGGTCGCTGCCGGCGTCCGGCTCGGTCATCGCCACGGCGAGAATGGTCTCGCCGGACACGCAACCGGGCATGAAGCGGTCGAGCTGCTCCTTGCTGCCGAAGCGGCCCAGATAGGGGCCGACGAGGCGGCTGTGCAGGGGCGCATAAAAATCGTTGCAGCGGGCGTAGGCCAGTTCCTCGAGGATGATCTGCTCGTAGCGGAAGTCCTTGTCGCCGATGGCGCCATACTCCTCGTCGGGCCAGACCATCAGGAAGCCCTGGTCGCCGGCGGCCTTGAACGCCGCGCGATCGACGATGCCCTCCTCCCGCCAACGCTCCATGTGCGGCACGATCTGCTGGGCCAGGAACTTGCGGTAGGCCTCGCGGAACATTTGCTGTTCTTCGGTAAAGTTTCTCTGGAACATGGTCATCTACCTCGGATCAACCGGCATTGGGGCCGTGGAAGGTGAGGCCGCGTCCGGCGCGATCCACCAGCCAGGCCGAGGGTTTGAAGCGCGGGCCGTACTTGGCGGCCAGCTCTTCGCACTCCGCCACGAAGCGGGCGGTGCCCACGGTGTCGATATAGGACAGGGTGCCGCCGGTATAGGCGGGAAAACCCCAGCCCAGCAGGGCGCCCAGATCGCCATCGGCGGCATGGGTGAGCACATTTTCCTCGAGGCAGCGAGCGGTCTCGAGGGCCTGGATATGCAGGTAGCGCTTGACCACCTCGCGCACATCGGGCTGCTCGGCGGATACCGGGAACAGCGCCGCCAGGCCCGGCCAGATGCGCTTGCCGCCTTCCGCTGGATAGTCGTAGAAGCCGCCATCGCCGCGCCGGCCGATGCGTTTCTGGTCTTCCACCATCACCTTCATCACGTTGTAGGCGCAGGGCAGCGTGTACCTGTCACCCTCGGCGGCGATGGATTGCTTGACGATCTTCCACGGCAGCTCGATGGTGAGGGCGTCCGTCAGCTCCAGCGGGCCGATGGGCATTCCGGCGATCTTGCCGGCATTTTCGATGATGGCGGGGTCTACACCCTCCTCCAGCAGTTTCATGCCCTCGTGGATAAAGGTCTGGAATACCCGGCTGGTGTAGAAACCGCGGGAATCGTTGACCAGCACCGGCGTCATGCGCAACTGGCCCACCAGATCCAGCGCCTGGGCCAGGGTTTCCTGGCTGGTATCCTTGCCGCTGATCACCTCGATCAGGGGCATGCGCTCCACCGGCGAAAAGAAGTGCAGGCCGATAAAGCGCTCCGGGCGCACCGACGCCTTCGCCAGGTCGGAAATGGGCAGGGTTGACGTATTGCTGGCGTAGATGCCGGTGGCGGGCAGAACCGCTTCAGCCTTGCGGGTGACATCGGCCTTGATTTCGATATCCTCGAACACCGCTTCGATGACGATGTCGCAACCCTCCAGGTCGGCGTAGTCAACGGTGGGCGTGATTTTCGCCAGCAGGGCATCGGCCTTGTCCTGGGTCAGGGTGCCGCGCTCGAGGCCCTTCTTGACGATTTTTTCGCTGTAGTTCTTGCCCTTTTCAGCAAACTCGATCTTGCTGTCGAGCAATACCACCTCGATGCCCACCTTGGCGGCCACATGGGCGATACCGGAACCCATCAGGCCGGCGCCAAGCACGCCAATCTTGTTGTACTTGACCTTGTCGAAGCCCTCGGGACGGCGGATCAGCTTGTCCGCCAGACCCTTGTTGACGAAGCTGGTGCGGATGATGTTGCGCGCCTCCGGGCTGGTCATCAGCCGGGCAAAGAGCTTGCTCTCGACACTCAGGGCCTTGTCGAAGGGCATCAGCATGCCTTCGAAAATGGCGTCCAGGTTGACGATGGGGGCCGGGTAATTGTGCCAGGTCTTGGCGGCGATCTTGCCCGCCAGCACCGAGTAGCTGAAACCCTGGATGGGGTTGAGCAGGCCCTGCCCTTCCTTCACCTTGTAGCCCTTCTTGTCCCAGGGGCGCACCGGATCGATGCCCGCTTCGATGGCCTTGCGGGCGGCGGCCAGCAACTGGTCGGCGGGCACCACTTCGTTGACCATGCCGAGCTTGAGGGCTTCGGCGGGACCGACGGTCTTGCCCTCGACGATCAGCGGTACGGATTTATCGATGCCGATCAGGCGCGGCAGGCGCTGGGTGCCACCGGAACCGGCCAGCAGGCCCACGGTGACTTCCGGCAGGCCGAGCTTGATCCTGGGGTCGTCGGCGACGATCTGGTAATGGCACGCCAGGCACAGCTCGTAGCCGCCGCCGAGGGCGAGGCCGTTGATGGCCGCCACGAACGGCTTGCCGCAGGTCTCCAGCTTGCGGTGCATGCCGGTGGCCTGGTGACTGAAGGCCAGCGCCTCTTCCACGGTCAGGTTGTTTTCCATGCGCTCGAGGATGCCCTTGAGATCGGCACCGGCCATAAAGGCGGACTTGCCGGAAGTGATGATGGCGCCCTTCACGGCGTCATCGGCGGCGATCCTGTCGACGGCCGCGTTCATCTCGTCGAGCCACTCGGGGGATACCACGTTCATCGGCCGGCCGGGGTCATCCAGGGTGATGAGGGCGATACCGTCCTGAACTTCATACTTGATCTGGTTGGTCATGGTGCAAATTCCCGTATTTGTCTTGGCTGCGGGCCGCTGGGGCTCACACGCGCTCGATGATGGTGGCAGTGGCGAGGCCGTTGCCCGCGCACAGGGTGATCAGGCCGGTGTTGAGATCGCGGCGCTCCAGTTCATCGAGGAGAATACCGGTGATCATCGCGCCGGTGGCGCCGAGGGGATGGCCGAGGGCGATGGCGCCGCCATTGACGTTGACCTTGCTGTGGTCGACGCCCATCTCGCTCATGAAGTTCATCACCACCGAGGCGAAGGCCTCGTTGATTTCCACCAGGTCGATATCGGACATCTGCATACCGGCGCGCTTCAGCAGCTTCTGCACGCAGGCCACGGGGCCGTCGAGCATGATGGTCTGCTCGCTGCCGATGGAGGTGAAGGCACGGATTCTGGCGCGGGGCTTGAGTCCCGCGGCCTGGCCGAAGGCCTCGCCACCCACCAGCACCACGGCGGCGCCGTCGACGATGCCGCTGGAGTTGCCGGCGGTGTGGACGTGGTTCACTTCCAGCACTTCGGGGTAGCGCTGCATGGCCACGGCGTCGAAACCGTAGTCCTTGCCGAAGGTGGTGAAGGCGGGCTTGAGGCCGGCCAGGGATTCAGCCGTGGTGTCGGGACGGCGGTATTCGTCGTGATCGAGCAGCACCTGGCCGAGGGAATCCACCACCGGCACGATGGAGCGGGCAAAACGGCCCTCGTCCCAGGCCTTGGCGGCGCGTTTCTGGGATTCGAGGGCATAGGCATCCACGTCCTCGCGGCTGAAACCCTTGCGGGTGGCGATCAGGTCGGCGCCAATCCCCTGGGGGGCGTAGTAGTTGTGGTAGGCAATCCACGGGTCCGCCGCCCAGGCGCCGGTATCGGAGCCCATCAGGGTGCGGGACATGGACTCCACACCGCCGCCAATGGCGGCATCGGCGGCGCCGGTCATGACCTGCATCGCGGCGTTGTTCATGGCTTCGAGGGCGGAGGCACAGAAGCGGTGCACCTGCTGGCCAGCGACGGTCTGTGCATAACCGGCCTGCAATACGGCGCCGCGGGCGATATTGCCGCCCTGCTCACCGACCGGCTGGGCACAGCCGAGAATCACATCGTCGACCAGGGCGGTGTCGAGGCCATTGCGCTCGCGCAGCGCCTGGAGGGTCTGTGCCGCCAGCTGAATGGACGAGACTTCGTGCAGCGAACCGTCCGGACGCCCGCGGCCCCGAGGAGTACGAACATGGTCGTAGATGAATGCCTGTGCCAAGGTGACCTCCAAAAGTGTTGTTTACTCAAAGAGCAGAACCTGTGTCCGGCACATGTCCGGCTATGGTCCCGCGGCCAGTGATGGGCTGCCGCCAACCCAAACCAAAAATCAGAGTGAGCCATCTTGCCCCCACGACCGGCATGTCACACCTATCGAAAGATTGGCCGGACAACCGCCTTTCGATAGGTGAACCCCACCCCCGCCCGTTGCTACCTTTGCCCATTAACTTACCCGCATTCCACAGACAACGACCATAACCCTGGAGGTCCGATGGCAACGCAACAGCTGACGCTACCCAAGGTGCTCGGTGACGCCGTCATCCGCAGCCCCGACACCGAAGCACTGATATTCCCCAACATAAGGCTCACCTACAGACAATTCCAGGATCGCGTCAACGCCGCCGCCCGTTCGCTGGTAGGTATGGGCATCCGACCCGGCGACGTGATCGGCGTACTGATGCCCAACTGTGCGGAGAATGTCACCCTGTTGTTTGCTTCCGCCAGCATCGGCGCCCTGTTCGTGCCCATCAACAACCGCTTTCGGGCCAGGGAACTGGCCCACGTCATCGCCGACTCGGGCATGAAGGTATTGATCACCAACGATATCGTCGCGGAACAAGTCGACTATACCGAACGCCTCCACCAGGCGCTGCCGGAGCTGGCCGACGCCGCTCCGGGCGCCACCCCGAGAACAGCGGTGTCCGCCGCGCTGTCCCATGTCGTCCTGCTGGGCAGGACGGCGGCGGGGGGGATGCTCCGTCAGGAGCAGTTCGAAATCTATGGCCGGGATGTCAGTGAACAACAACTGGCGGGGTTTACCGCCGCCGTCAAGGACGACCAGCCGGTATTGATGCTCTACACTTCCGGCACCACCGCGATGCCCAAGGGCTGTCCGCTCAGCCAGTATCAGATTGCCGGCATTTCCCTGGCGATCGCCGACCGCCTCGGATTGGTCGCCGGCGACCGCCTGTGGAATGCCCTGCCAATGTTCCACGCCAGCAGCCTGCTGCCAATGACAGCGGCCTTCCACAAGAGCGCCACCTTTGTCTCCCAGTTGCATTTCAGTGCCGATCAAACACTGCGCCAGTTGGTGGACGAAAAGATCACCGTGGCCTGGCCGGCCTACGACCTGATCTGGCAGCAGATTCTCACCCATCCCGACTTCGACGCGTCGCAGTTCTCCGGCCTGCGCGCCCTGCTCTGCGTCGGCCCGCCGGAAACCCTGATGCTGATGGAAAAATCGCTGCCGAATGCCCGCATCCTGTCCTGCTATGGGATCACCGAGTGCTCCGGCGTGCCAGTGATGCCACTCTACGGCGATGACCAGGCGATCCGCTGCGGCACCAGCGGCCTGCCCATGGAGGGCCTCAAGGCCGAGATTCGCGACCCCGAAACCGGCCGGCCTGTAGCCCCGCGCCAGCGCGGGTTGTTGTGGATGCAGGGCGACTACGTGATCACCGGCTACTGGAACGATCCGGAAAAAACCGCCGCCTCCTTCGACCAGGACCACTGGTTCAACACCGGCGACCTCTGCTCCATGGACGAGAGCGGCTATATCTACTTCCACGGCCGCCTCAAGGACACTCTCAAGGTCGGCGGCGAGAACGTCGCTGCGGTGGAGGTCGAGGCGTTCCTCACCACCCACCCGGCGGTCAAACTGGCGGCGGTGGTCGGGGTGCCCGATCAAAAGCTCCAGGAAGTGCCCGCCGCATTCGTCGAGCTGCGCCCGGGGGCCAGCATCACCGAGGCGGAAATCATCCAGTTCTGCAAGGACAGTCTCGCCGGCTTCAAGGTACCCCGCTATGTGCGTTTCGTCACCGAGTGGCCGATGTCCGCCACCAAGATCCGCAAGGATGATCTGCGGACGCCGCTGCTGCAGGAACTCGGTATCGAGGGCTGAATTACAGTTCCAAGCTCGAGATAGGGTGCGCTGAGGAAACGAAGCGCACCGGCACTGTTGCCATCGGCGCACCTCGTTCCTCGGTGCACTCTGGACAGAAAAAACAGACAAAAAAACGGGCGCCTCCAGCGCCCGTTTTTTTGCTTGCACGAAACGCTCAAGCCAGAAGAATCACGCCAACCCGATCACTTTGGCAAAGGCCGCGTAGTCCTCGCCCGGGGTCGGTTCCGGCTCGCCCATGCGCTTGGCCAGCAGGCACATGATGGGCTGGTGGCTGCGGGCGTTGGAGGTCGCCGCGATGGTACCGCGCTCGATCTGGCGGTCTACCGCGCGCATGCCGACGATGGCCATACGGAAGGTGGCAAGCAGGTCGTAGTACTCGAGGTTGCTCACCTTGCGGCCCAGTTTTGCCTCGTAGTGGGCGATCGTCTCCTCGCGATCAGGCAGCCCTTCGAGGCGCGGCACGCCCATGCCGTGGCTGAACAGGTCGTCGAAGAACAGCCACCAGGCCAGGTCCACCTCGGCGGGGCCGAGATTGGCCAGTTCCCAGTCGAGCACCACTGTCACCTCGCCACTGGCGTCATTGGCAAAGAGAATGTTGCTGGGGCTCGGATCGCCCCACAGGACGCTCACCGGCGCGTGCTCGGGACGCTCCGCCATCAGTTTTTCATAGGCGCGCTCCATCAGCGGAATGGGTTCGCCCCTGGCCCACTCGTACCATTCCCGGACCCAGCCCAGATAGCCCTCCATGCCGGGCTCGCCATACTTGGGATCGGCAAGAAAGGTAAATCCGTCGCGCCAATCGAGGCGGTTGACAGCGGCTATCTGGTCGATGCCGTTGTACCACACCTGGCGGCGCTGCTCCGGCGCGAGCTCCGCGACCCAGCCCGCGCGATTGTAGTTGGGACTTTGCTGGACAACTCTGCCGTCCATTTTTTCCATCACCAAAAACGGCAGGCCGAGAATACTGTCGTCCAGCTCGAGGCCGATCAGGTTGGGCACCGGCACACTGCTGCTGGCGGCCACCGCCGCCATCACCCGGTACGGAAAGTCGATACTGGCGTCGACGAAAAAGTCGCTGGACTGGTTCTGGCAGCGCACCACCAGGCCACACTCCCGGAGCACTCCGCCCTGACGGTACGCCACATCGATATAGAAGGTTTCGGCAGAGAAGCCCGCTCCGGAGCGGTCCTTCATCCCCGTGACTTCGAGATCGGGGGCGCTCATTTTCGCCGCCAGCCAAGTCTGGAGCGTCGTCTTAACCACGTTGTTGTCGGAAGAGAGCATGTCTGGCCTCGTGTCTAATCGTGAGCGCAATGATGCCACAAAGCATGCCGTCAACGCAGCAACGGGAACGGAGTCAGCACCGCTGGCGGGCCCGGAAGGTGGACGGCGATATGCCGAGGACCCGGCGGAAGGCCGCAGAAAAACTGCTGGTCTGGGCAAACCCCAGCTGGCCGGCGATGGTTTTGATGCATTGGTCGGTGTCGAGCAGCAGTCGCTTGGCCCGGGTCAGGCGAACCTGCTCCACGTAGGCGTGGAGTGTCGAGCCGGTGGACTGCTTGAAGCCCCGCATCACGTGCCGGGTACTGATGCTGCAGAGATTGGCCAATTCGACGACGCTGGGAGGCATCTCGATCTCGGACTCCACCCGCTCCCGGATGCGCCGCATCTGCCAGGAGGCCAGGCCGCCCCGGGCCGAATCGACAGTGTCTTCGGCGCGGTGAAGATAGCGCAACAGGTCGATGGTCAGGGTGTCCATGAGGGTCTCGAGGAGGACATCGCCGGCGAAGCCCGGGTTGAGGGTCTCCTCGGCGATCCGCAGCAATGTCGATCGCAGCCCCTCATCCCGCAGATCCAGAGCATTGTTGAGTTGCTGATTATCCCAATGATCGTCGCCGGACTTGAAGCGCCGGATGCGATTGGTGCCGAAATTGCACATCAGCAAACGCTGCACCCCGCCACTGGAGCGCCCGTAGAAGGGCACATTGGCGGGAAAGAAAATCAGGTCGCCAGCATCCCGGAAAAACCTGCTGCCCGTCTCGCCGCCGAGGCACCCCTGGGTATGGTAAGGGCGCGGTGAGAGGGACAAGCTGATATGGTGCCTGTCGGGAAGCAGCTCGGTCTCGACACAGTCCGGCCAATCATAGTGCCCTACGAGCACTTCGATATCCGCCACGCTGAAGCTGGCCTCCTGGCGCCACAGGGATTCAAATACTGCCCCCTTATCGAGTCTTATCTGAGTCGGCTGCATTCAGGTAACCTCTAATTGACCGCCGCGACGACGGCCCCTGGAATGTGTGTTTGCCACAAAAAAATTGCAATCGGGCAATGCCCGGCGGCCGCGGTAGTCACTCAAACTTCTTGGCGTCGAAGGCATCCTTGATAGCCGAGCCGCCCGGCGTTTTGCTCTCTCGGATCTGCTCCCAGAAAAGACGGATGTCGCTGGCGGGATCGGCAATGACTTCCAGTTCGTTATCAAAGATCAAGGTTGCCCTCTGCTCCTGGGAATATGGCGGCCACTCGGGCAGCCCCAGGGTATTGGGATTACCATTGCGGGCGAACGCCGCGAACGACTGGCTCATCGCCTTGGCCATGAACTCCTGCTCATAACCGTTGCCCACCAGGCCTTCTGCGGTGTACACCGTGTCGAAGACAAAGGGGATTTCCACCGCATGGGGGGAGCGCAGCTTGCCGCCCAGCACCGGCGATTCCCAATTCACCTTGTACATGTACACCGGCGCCCCGCGCTGCGCCATCTTGCGCTCGGCCAGCAGGATACTGCTGCTGCCGAACATCTGGTCGGTCACGATACTGGTCCACAGGTGCATCGGCTCATCGCTGGGCGCCTTCCCGCGATACAGAGCGATGGTGGCATCCACCTTGTCGGCGGGAACAATGCCACTGACCCGCTTGTTGAGATCCTCATCGGTCATCGTCTGCCAGGTGGGGTCGGTGAGGAAGACATTGGTGGCCTCGTCCTTGGTGTAGCCCACCAGAATCGGAATATCTTTTTGGATAGGCGATGCTTCAGGATCGAAAGGATGGTAGGCAACAACATCGCCATCGACATGGGGACCGAAGGGCAGCAGCCCCATCTTGGCGCCGGCCTTGACCAGCGTATCCATGGGCAGTTGCTGCAACGCCTCGATGTCACCGGGCTCTACATCCAACTGCTGGTAAATACCCTGGCCCACCGCCAAGGCATCCTCCGCGGTACGCAAGGCGACGCCGCCGCCACTCTGCATGATCGCCTTGTGAAACAGGCCTTTCGCGGAGGGCATGGCCAGCAGGGCACTGACCTTGCCGGCCCCGCCGGATTGCCCGAAAATCGTGACGTTACCCGGATCGCCGCCGAAGGCGCCGATATTGTCATGCACCCATTCCAGGGCACGGACGATATCCATCATGCCGACATTCCCCGACGCCCGGTATTCCGCGCCCGCCTCCGGACCCAGGGGGAAAAAACCAAACGTATTCAAGCGGTGATTGAGGCTGACCACCACCACGTCGTTGCCCCGGGCGAGGTTGCTGCCATGATAATACTGGTCGCCGCCACTACCGACGAAAAACCCACCGCCATGCAGCCACACCATCACCGGCCGCTTGCCACTGTCATTGACACGCGGCGTCCACAGATCGAGCACTAGGCAATCTTCACTGATCGGCAGGTCCGAGAACGACAACACCGTGGCCATTTCACCCGGCATGTTCACCGGCGGCTGGGGACAGCGATCACCCTTGGCATCGGCTTTCTTCACGCCCTGCCAGCTGGCCGGCTTGCCGGGCGGCAGGAAGCGGGCATTACCGCCGGTAGGAGCCCCGTAGTGAATGCCCAGGAACTCATAGATCCCCTTGCTCACATGGCCTTGCAATTGACCTTCCGTCGTTTTGACGACCGGACGGGGATCAGAAATGGACGGCTGCGCTGCCAGCACTGCCATGGATGCTGCCAACGACATCAGCAGCGTGGACGTTTTCAACAAACGGATCATCGTTTCATCCTGCTCAGGCCAAATCGAAGAGTGATTTCCGGGTCGCCGCCTGTCAACGGCGCGCGCCAAAGTTATATTTGAATTCAATGCCCCAGGTTCGCGGGTCGCCGTAGACATTCGAGACAAACCCGAAAGGTGTCGAGCGGTCATTGGCATTGTAGGCGTAGGTCTTATCGGTGGCGTTCTTGACATAGACACCCACGTCAACACCGAGATTACCGATATCCCGCCAGTCCGCCCGCAAATCCACCAACCCATAGCCGTCTTGGGAACTGCCGGGCAGGTTGATATTCTCATCGGCAAAATTGACTTCGCTGATATAACCATAGCCGACGTTCAACAGCAACTCCCCGGTGGTCATGGGCTGGCGGTAGGTCAACGAGACGTCGACGGTGTTTTTCGGCGCCTGGGCAAATGTGTTGCCGGTAAGATCCCCGATCAGGGCATTCTCAAAACTGTCGTACTCGGTGTGCAGATAGCCGTAGGACACGGACATATCCAGTCTTTGACTCAATCTTGCCAACACCTGCAACTGACCGCCGTAGATCGTGGCCTCGGCAGCGTTGAAAAGCCCGGTGGATACCCTGCCCTGATAGAACAGCGATGTGGTGCGCTGAATATCCTCGTATTCCGCGTAAAAAGCCGAGAGGTTGGAGCGAACGGGCACACCGCCGAGTTGCCAGTCCGCTTTCATGCCAATCTCATAATCGCGGATGTATTCGGGGTCGATCACCAGCAAATCCTCATCGAAGATGTCCGGATTGAAGCCCCCGGCATTGTAGCCTTTTCTGTGGGTAGCGTAGATCAACATATCATCGCGTAGCTGATAATCCACCGACAGGTTGTAGGTGGTGGCGCTGTACTCGGCACGCAACCGATTGACACAGGCCTCGATGTCCACGTTGGGCAGATCCGGCGACAGACCGCAAACGAAGCCCGGGTTGACTGTCGTGGCATCATTCCAAGGCTTATCCTTGGTATGGCGCACCCCCAGCGTCAGATTGAGCTTTTCGGTCATGCTCCAGGTGCCCTGGGCGTAATACGCCAGGGACCGGGTGCCGCTCTCACCGCCGGATGACTGGGATACCATCTTGGAATAGGGCACGCCCGCCGGACTGAAGAGCTGGTAGTAGTTGGCGTTATCGATATCCTGATCGAGATAATAAATTCCGGTCACCCATTGCAACCGGTCGGAAAACGCCGGACCCGACCATTGCAGCTCATGACTGAACTGTTCACCTTTCGAATCATTGTCCCCGATGATTACCGGCAAGGGAATGGATAGCTGGTTCTGGAACTGGCGGGTATTGCTATGGGAATAGCCAGCAATATACTTCACTGTCGTTTTAGCGATATTCAGGGAGAGAATATTGCTGACCTGAAGCTCGGCACCCTGCAAAACCGCCTTGTAAGGCGAATCGATTCTGCGAATGCCCCGCAGCCCTTGCTGCAGGAGTTCATCGTTGTAGCGGTTTACCCCTGTGGTAAAATCCGTATAAAGACAGCTGACGAAATTTTCCGGGCACCCCATAACGCCATCCGACTGGCTGATTTGCGCATAAGGGGTTTCATCGCGTTCGGAATAGGAAACGACTGTGTAGTTCGACAGCCATTCAGCGGGCGAAAACATCGCCGAGAACTTGTAAGCCTGCCTGTCCTGGCTTTGGGCGTCCGGCCCCGACAGGTTCTTGACAAGCCCATCGCGCTCGCGGGTTTTCGCCCCGAAGCGCAACTGCAGCATGTCGTTGACCGGTACATTGAGGATCCCGGTCGCCTCCTTCAGCCCAAAACGGCCAACACCTACCTGTACCGACCCACCAAATTCCTTCTCCGGTTTCTGCGGATAAAACAGCACCGCTCCACCGGTACTGTTGCGTCCGAACAATGTCCCTTGCGGGCCGGCCAGTGCCTGTATCGATTCGAGATCCCATAGTTGCTGCTCGATGGCGCCGCTATTCATCGGCACCTCATTGAAGTAGGTAATCACCCCCGTCCGCACGCCCCGCAAAGAGTACTGCTGATCCGCACCAAAGATGCTGACACCCACACTCAGGGTCGGCACCAGCTTTTGCAGGTCAGTACCCGTTGAAATATTGCGAATCTCCAACTCGTCGCCACCGATACGGGTCACGCTCATCGGCACCGACTGGAGGTTTTCCTCGAGGCGGCGGGCAACGACGGTGATTTCTTCAAGCCTCAGATTCTGGCTGCGGTCGCCCTGGGCATGGACCACCGCAAAAGGGCTGGCCAGGGCGATGCCGATGGCCAGCTTTACCATTTGACAGCGTCGATGGGATCCATTCATGGGGGCCTCGTTTATTATTCGGAATGTGGCTGCTTCTATTTAATAGTTGATTTGACCCTGGATAGCAATCCGATCACCCATTCGGGCAATACCGACCACTTGGCGCCGCCGCTCTCGCACGGCCGGCTCCTGCCCTCCAGCCACACAAGAACAAGAAAAATGATAGGAGATCGGCCCGAGCGCCGCTTGGCGAGCGGCCGCATGACACAGGTTGCTATAGGCAACCCGTCAGACCAGATAAATCCATTGCTGGGTCTCGTAGGCCAGGCATGGCGCCCAGCAGGCAATCAGGCCCAGAGTCCGGGCCGGGCCGGGCCGGGCAACTTGCCTTTGCTCTCTTCAGGGTGTCGGAAATGTATCGGGGACACGCCTGTCTGCTTCTTGAAAAAGCGGCTGAAATAGGCCGAATCGGCAAATCCGAGATCAAGGGCAATCTGGTTGATCGTCTTGGATGTGTTGAGCAGCTCCCGCTTCGCTTCCATCACCAGGCGACTGTGGATCAGCTCCAGCGGCGTCAGCTTGCTGACCTGCTTGCAGACTTCGATCAGCTTGATGCGGGTCACCCCAAGCATCCGGCAATAGTCCTCGATGGGGTAATGCTTGAGGTAGTGTCTTTCGAGCAGAAGCTGAAACCGATAAAGCAGGTGGCTATCCGACGATTCAGGTTTGGAATGAGGTTCCCCTGCGATCTTGTCAGGGATGGTGTCTTCGGTGATCAAGACAAAAATATAGCCCATCACCGCCGCGTCGCAACCAAGCCCGAGCCGCTGCACAGCCGCAGCCACCTCGGCGAATAGCTGGCGGCGTTTACCGGCATTGTTGAGCCCGGTGATGTCCTGGTGGACAGAGGGCCGGTAGTAGGATTCCCAGAACGAGGCCGACGTGGTGAACAGCGCCTGGGCAACCCGTGTTCTCATGAACAGTTCGGGGCCGACGAAACTGAAGCCGTCGGTCCCCGGCTCGAGCATCAAGCGATAAAGGGCGTTGGGCGGTATGACCAGAAAGCTGCCGGGAACGAGGGAAAATTCCTGATCGTCCACGACGGCGACGCCCCCGCCCTGCTCCACCAGGAAATACTGCCGACTGTCTTGATGCCGCTGGATACTGCTCAAATCCGTGGCCGCCAGCAGGTCGCCGATACGGCGACAGCTGATCTGGGATATGGCATCGGAATCCTGAGTTCGCTGCCCATGGTTATCGGTGTTCTTCAGCATCATACGGTCTACCTGGATACTTATAGTTATCGGCTGTTTATCCCCTTAACCATACCCCAAGAGCAGCGGCGGACAATCGCTATTATCAGGTGTTCAGTCTGTCCCGTTCAAGAGGGAATGCGTCGCCGCGCGCTTTGCCCGCCATCATGGAACGCCGGCGAGGAATAGCTGATCACCGTTGTCGCGGCCAACGCCAGGCGGGGCATGCGCACACCACCTGGCGGATGTGGAGGGTCCGACCCGGGCGAAGGCCTGGCCGGTATTGGCTCAGGACCGGAACCGTCCTCCGTCGACGATCAGGGTGTCGCCGGTGTGATAGCTGGAGCAGTCACTGGCGAGGTACACCGCCACCCCCTCGAGATCCTCCGGCGTGCCGGAACGGCCGAGCGGCGTGCGGGCGGAAACGGCGGCATCGATCTGCTTGAACACCTCGGGGTCGGCCTGGGTCATCTCGGTGGCGATAAAGCCCGGGGCAACGACGTTGACGCGGATGCGGTGCTGGCCGAGCTCGGCGGCCATGGTACGCGCCAGGGAGTTGAGAGCACCCTTGGCCGCGGCGTAATGGCCGAGGCCGGGCACCCCGTAGAAGATCGACATGCTGCCGCAGATGATGATGGAACCGCCCGGATCGCCGCCCTCGGCGCGCTTGACCATATGGCGCGCGGCCTCCCGCAGGGTGTAGACGGCGCCGTGCAGGTTGGTGTTGAGCAGGTCGTGGTACATGTCCGAGGTCATGTCGCAGATGCTGTTGGAGCGGCTCGCCACACCGGCATTGACCACCACCGTGTCCAACCGGCCCATGGTGTTCACCATCTCGGCCATGGCGCTGGCCACCGCGTTCTCGTCGGTGACATCGACAGCCTGCCACCAGACCTTGCCGCCGTGCTGCTTCAGTTGCTCCACCGCCTGCTGGTTTCTGCCGGCATTGCGGCCCCAGATCACCACATCGGCACCGGCCTTGGCCAGGCCCCGGGCATAGGCGAGGCCGAGGCCGGAATTGCCACCGGTCACCAGGGCCACCTTGCCCGTCAGGTCGAATAGATTGTTAGCCATGTATCTCTCCACGTTTACGTCGGTTTATTGAGGAAAAGCACTATAGGGTTCGTCGATCTTTGGGCATCGCCCTGCTGGCGCTCAACCGGCCCTAAGCAGGGGGAATCAGCTTCTGTTGGCGCCAGCGGCGGATCCACTTGATCACAGTCTCGCCGCTGTCCACGCAGTCGGCGAAACCCGCCTGGCGCAGCTTGATGGTGCTGGTGAGTACGGTGCGGTCGCAGTTGTTGAGGGCGAAGTCCGCCAGCGCGCAGGACTCACCGAGGAACACTTTCCAGTCCGCCGGTGCGGCGAGCTGGTGGCGCGCCACCAGCTCGGCCCAGAGCGCCGCCTGTTCGGCCACCGCCGCCACCAGGGAACAAGGCTCGGACTCTCCCGCCGGCATGCCGATCTCATCGGCGATAACCTGCCACAGGTCGGGCCAGATGTAGACGTCGCCATTGGCAATATTGAATGTCTGGTCGCGGGCGGCAGCACCCCCCAGCGCCCAGCGGACACCCCGGGCGAGCAGTTCCACATCGACCATTTCCATCACCCCATCACCGGGGACCACGCCGGGCCAGTGCAGAGCCAAACCCCGCGCCTTGCGCAACGAGGCAAACACGGCAATGGCCAGGAGGCCGTTGAGATTGCTGCCCATGCCGCCGCCGACAATGGTCGGGGCGCGGAAGGTGGTCCAGTACCAGAGCCGGCCGGCGGCCCGGTCCTGAGCCTGGCGCTGCCGGAGATAATCTTCCTGGCGGAAATAAAAGTCGTCGAATGCCGGACGCGGCAGTGATTCCCGCAGCGGTACGGCGATATGACCAGGATAATGGGGGCCATACGCCTTGGTGCCGTGGATCAGCACTACCTGCTGTAACCCTTTCGCCACCTCGAACAGGGGTTCCAGCAGGTTTTCCAGCATCTGGCCATTGCGCGCGGCGTGCTCGGGATCGGTCCAGCTAGCCACCAGGTCGCCCGGCGTTTCATTGATCGCCGCGTACACCACATGGGTCACCGCCCCCAGCCCCGCCGCGCCGGCCCGACAGGCGGCGGGGTCGAGCAGATCGAGCGCCAGATGGGCCACCCCGGCAGGAAGGTCCGCCGGCCGGCGCCGGGAGGCGGCAATCACCGCGCCGCCCGCGCCGGCCAGGCACTGCACCACGGCGCCGCCGACAAAGCCCGAAGCACCCACCACCAGTACCGTTTTTCCGATCATTGCTTGCGCCTTAGGTTGCTTATCGTTGTGCCACAGGCAACGGCTCGATGGCCGCGACTTACTTCACTTCCACCTGGACAGGGAATTTGTCGAAATAGAATTGGAAATGCTGGCGAATTTCCGCCGCATCGACGCCGAAGTCCCGCTTCAGGTTGTAGACCACCTTGCCGTGCTTGCCGCGCGGATGATTGTCCAGATAGGCGTGCAGGTCGGCCAGCGCCTCGTCGGTGAGCGGCAGGTCCGCTTTGCGGTAGATTTCTTTCAGCACCGAATCGGTGTCGGCCATCATCCGGTCGAAATACACATCGATCACCTGGGCCTCGGGCAGGGCATCCCGGTCCCGCACGCAGCGCTCCAGCAGGGTGCGGTAGCGATCGATCCAGTAATCCCGATAGAGGTCGGTATCGGGCGATTTGCGCAGGATGCGGTTGGCATAGCAGGACATGGTGATGGCCGACTGGATGGAGGCCACCGGATCGCGGTGAGTGATGACAATGGTGGCATCCGGGAAGGTCTTGAGCAGCAGCGGCAGTTGCTCCATGTGCTGGGGACATTTCATCACCCAGCGGTTGGGCCCCTTGAGCCAGGTCAGCGCCTGCATGGCCTTTTTCAGGTAGGCATAGGTGCCGGTCTGGTCATGGTCGAGATAGTAGTCGCGCCAGCGGGGCACCTGGGCGAGCCATTCGATCAGGTAGGATGAAAAGTCGATGGCCTGGAGCTCGATATCCTCGCTGATATGGTCCGGCGAGAACTCGTGCATCGCCTTCATATATGGCAGCACCGCATCCTGCTGGGCCCAGCCCTCGGCGGCGCGGGTCCAGCGGGGGTCGACGCCATCCTCGCCCACTGTGTCCTCCTCGGTGGGAACCGGCGCGATGGCCTCCCACCAGGGCAGCGAGCGCAGCCGGGTGTCGGCACTGATCAGGTTGAGCAGGTGGGTGGTGCCGGAGCGGGGCAGGCCGGCGACGATGATCGGCCGGTCGATCTCGACGTCGAGAATGTCCGGATGGCGCTTGATCAGATCTTCCAGGCGCAGCCTGGTCGCCGCGTAGCGGGTGTACATCTGCAGCATGTTGAACCGGGTGACATTGGTGGCACCCTCGTCTTCGTTGAGGGCCTGCACCCAGACGTCGAGGCGCTCGCGAAAATCCGCGGCGCCGAAATCCGCAAGTCCGGTCTGCTCCCGGGCCGCGGAAAGGATGCCCTCGGCGGTGACCTCCACCGGATTGGCTTCCATCGCCTTCAGTACCTGTTCCTGTAAGGGAGTCAGCACCGGGTCGTGGAGATCGGTGACATCGATGATATTGCTGTTGCTCATGGGATATTTACCTTCGCTCACTGTTATCGTTCGAAAGCGCCCGGCTCTCGAAGGGGCTTGTTCACCA
>JBAZCN010000010.1:0-47888 GCA_041655035.1 Porticoccaceae bacterium
CATCAAGGGCATCGTCTCCGACGTCGCCGGGCAAGCCGACATCCTCGTCGTGCCCGACCTGGAGAGCGGCAACATGCTTGCCAAACAATTGATGTATCTGGGCGGTGCGGCCAGCGCCGGAATCGTTCTTGGCGGCAAGGTGCCGATCATTCTGACCAGCCGCGCCGACTCGCGCGAAACACGCATCGCCTCGTGCGCGATCGCGCTGATGCTGGCCCACCACTACCGGACGTCGCCACCTTGAGCCGGCCTGCATCTCGCATATTGTCCATACCGTTGGGGAAACTACCATGCACTACTCATTTTATGGCCGTGTAGCTCTGGTCACCGGCGCCGGGTCTGGCATCGGCGAAGCCATCGCCCGACTTCTCGCGCGCAACGGCCTGAGCGTCGTCGTATCGGATGTCAGCGCCCGCAACGCGGAGCGGGTCGTCGGCCTGATCCGCTCCGCGGGCGGTCATGCCGTGGCCAACGCCGCCGACGTGGCGCGCATCGATGAGGTCGAAGCCGCCGTGGCCTGCGCGGTCGATACGTTCGGCGGCCTTCATTTTGCGGTCAACAATGCCGGCATCAGCGGTGACCAGGGACCTGTGGGGGACCTGAACCCCGCTGAGTGGCATCGCGTGATCGACGTCAACCTGCACGGTGTGTTCTATGGCCTGCGCCATCAGATTCCCGCCATCCTCCGTTCAGGGGGCGGCGCCGTCGTCAACGTGTCGTCCATCCTGGGGCTGGTCGGCGACGCGGCGAGCCCGGCGTATGTTGCGGCCAAGCACGCAGTCACTGGGCTTACCCGGTCGGCAGCGCTGGCCTATGCAGCCAAGGGAGTCCGCATCAATTCGATCCATCCCGGATATGTGCAGACGCCAATCCTCGATTTCCTCGATGAGTCGGCCCTGCGGCAGGCTGTCGATCTGCATCCGGTCGGCCGCCTGGGTACTGTGGATGAAATTGCCCATGCCGTGGCCTTTCTGCTATCGGAAGCGGGAAGCTTCGTCACAGGCACTCAGCTCATCGCCGATGGCGGTTACACCGCACGCTGAATCCTATTGCCAACAATATAGACGCTCCAGCACCCTCGCCAAGTCGCCAGCACTCGACACAGAGAGAACGACACTATGGACCTAGTCACCAGCCAACCCGGGCACGGGCTGATCCTTGTGCTCAACTGCGGCTCATCCAGCATCAAGTTCGCGGTATTCGATGCCGCTGACCCAGAGCAGCGCAAGCCGCTGTGGAACGGCAAGGTGCAAGGCATCGGTGGGCCCAAGCCTGACTTTGGCGAGACCGGCGCAGCTCCGTTTCCCATAGAGCTCGATGCCGGTCATCCCCACCGCGACGCCTTGCAGTTGATACGGGAACATGTCGCCGCGCGCCTCGACGGACGCCGTATTGCCGCGGTCGCGCATCGGGTGGTGCACGGCGGCAACAAATACTTCTCGCCGGTGCGGGTCGACAGCGGAGTGCTGGCCGACCTGAGATCCTACATTCCACTTGCCCCGCTGCATCAGCCATTCGCTCTGGAAACGATGGCGATTCTGATGGCTGAACAACCGGACATCGTCCAGGTCGCCTGTTTCGACACCGCCTTCCATCGGACTCTGCCAAAAGTCGAGAAGCAACTGCCCCTGCCGCGCGCAGCCTGGGAGCGGGGCCTGCGTCGCTACGGTTTTCACGGGCTGTCGTACGAGTACATGGCGAGTGCCCTGCCGGCTCGCTACGGGAAGCTCGCGCAGGGCAAGGTGATCGTCGCTCACCTGGGCAGCGGCGCCAGCCTGTGCGCGATGTACAACCTTGAGAGCGTGGCGACGACGATGGGCTTCTCGGCGTTGGACGGGCTGATGATGGGGACCCGCACCGGCTCGATCGATCCCGGCGCGGTGATCTATCTGATGGAGATCGAAAAGTTGAGCCTGAAACAGGTCAGCCACATCCTCTACCACGAGTCCGGTCTGCTCGGCGTGTCGGGTATCTCCGCGGAACCTCGTGTGCTGTTGCCGCTCGAGCAAGGGACGGATGAGTGGGCCGCCCATGCAAGCGATGCACTGGCACTGTATATACGCCGGATCGTACGGGAGATCGGTGCACTGGTCGCGGTACTTGGGGGGCTGGAGCTGCTGGTGTTCACCGCCGGTGTCGGCGAGCACAATCCGGAGATCCGGCGGCGTATCTGCGCAGCGTTCAGTTTTCTCGGTCTGCAACTGGACGCCGGCGCCAATGCTGGCGATGCCGCGCGGATCTCGGCGGCAGGCAGCGCAGTGACGGTGGCGGTAGAACCCACCGACGAGGAATCGGTTGCCGCGGCGCATGCCCGCCGCCTGCTGCACCAATCAGGTCGAGAGTGAATCGTCCCAGGCCCAGACGCCGCTATACCAGGGCAATTCTCCGAGGAGAGCTGAATCGGGCAGAGCACGAGCTGCCCTGCATGTTCCACCCGGACGGCCCCAAGCGCCGGCCTCGGCGCTATAATGGGCCGTTCACCAGACCCGCGGATGGCATCTCATGCACAGCATTACCCACAGCGTCGACGTGGCCATCATCGGCGGCGGCATCGCCGGCCTGTGGACCTTGAACCGCCTGGTCAACCAAGGCTACAACGCCGTGCTGCTGGAAAGCCGCGCCCTCGGCAGCGACCAGACCATGGCCAGCCAGGGGATGATCCACGGCGGGATCAAGTACACCCTCGGCGGCGCCCTGACCAACGCCTCCGAAGCCATCGCCGACATGCCCGGCCAGTGGAGCGCCTGTCTCCAGGGCCGGGGCGACGTCGATCTGCGCCGGGCGCGCATCCTCAGCGACCACTTCCACATGTGGTCCACCGCCAGCCTGGGTTCGCGGCTCGGCGGCTTCTTCGCCAGCCGGGCGGTGCGCGGACGGGTGGACGCCGTGCCCAGGGCGCAACTGCCATCCCTGTTTCAGGACGACCGCTTTCACGGCAAGGTCTACCGACTGGTGGACATGGTGATGGACACCCCGAGCCTGGTGCGCGCCCTCGCCGACAATGTTTCCGGCCGGCTGTTCACCATCGATTGGGCCGAGGCTCGGCTGGCCCGGCAGGACGGCGGCGCCTGCCACCTCAGCGTCGGCGACCGCCAGGCCGGCTTCTCTCTCGCCGCCGATGCCTGGGTGCTGTGCGCCGGCCAGGGCAATGCCGACCTGCTCTCCGGCCTCGGCGCCGACTGGCCGGAAATGCAGCGCCGCCCGCTCAAGCAGGTGATGGTTCGCCACCACCTGCCACACCGCTTCTACGGCCACTGTCTCGGCGCCGAAACCACCCCGCGGTTGACGATCTCAAGCCACCCGCTGGCGGACGGCAGCCAGGTCTGGTATCTGGGCGGCAGCCTCGCGGAAAAAGGCGCCCACCAGGATGACGACACGGCGATCGCCAGCGCGCGACGCGAGCTCACCGAGTTGATGCCCTGGCTCGATTTCAGCGACGCCCAATGGGCGGCTCTGGCCGTCGACCGGGCCGAGCCCCGCCAGCGCAACTTCGCCCGCCCGGACCAGGCCTTCGCCGGCTGGGCGAAATGGCCGGCCAGCGCCGACCCGCTGCCGGTTATCGCCGCCTGGCCCACCAAGCTCACCCTGGCGCCGAACCTCGCCCAAACCGTGACCGACTGCCTCGCCGAACGCGCCCTGGCGCCGTCCCGCCAGCCACCCCCGGCGCTTCCCCTGCCGGCTCCGGGCATCGCCCCGACGCCCTGGGAAACCGCCTTTGGAGTCGCCCATGCAGCTGCCTAAACGTCCCCTCGGCACCACCGGCATGGCGGTCAGCATCCTCGGGCTCGGCACCGTCAAGCTCGGCCGCGACCAGGGAGTCAAGTACCCCGACCGCTTTGCCATCCCCGACGATGACGCCGCTCGCGAACTGCTGGCCCTGGCCCGGGACATCGGCATCAACCTGGTGGACACCGCTCCCGCCTACGGCGCCAGCGAAGAGCGCCTGGGGCGGCTGCTCAAAGGCCAGCGCCAGGATTGGCTGATCTGCTCGAAGGTCGGAGAAGAATTCGACAACGGCGAGTCGCACTTCGATTTCTCTCCCGCTCACACCCGGTTCAGCGTGGAGCGCAGCCTCGCGCGCCTCGCCACCGATCATCTCGATATCGTCCTCGTCCACTCCGATGGCAACGACGAGGACATCATCCGCAACCGCGGCACCCTCGACACCCTTGCCGACCTCAAGCGCGAGGGCAAGTTGCGGGCCTTCGGCATGTCCACCAAGACCGTCGCCGGCGGCATCCTCGCCGCCCAGCGGGCCGACTGCGTGATGATCACCTGGAATCTCGCCCATCAAAGCGAAATCCCGGTCGCCGACTACTGCCATCGACACGGCAAGGGTGTGCTGATCAAAAAGGCGCTGGCCAGCGGCCACCTCGCCGGGCGGGAGCAGGATCCGGTGGCGGCAAGCTTTGCCATGCTGTTCGCCCACCCCGGCGTGAGCAGCGCCATCGTCGGCACCATCAACCCCGCCCACCTTGCGGCCAACGCCGAGCGGGCCCTGGCGGCGGACCGCTGATCCGGCCCCGGTGCGGCTCGGACGTGCCGCACTGCACAGCTCCTCCTGCCGCCAACACAGGCACAGCCGGTTCAGCGCGATTGCTCGCGCGAAAACGCGCAAAATCGTCGCTCACTTGATAGAATCGCCGGTTTTGGCCTCCACTGTTCCGAAGGACTCTCACTTGAAGCCGTTTCGCCGCCACATCCTCCTCCTGCTCGCCGTCCTGTGGCTGCCCGCAAGCCTCCAGGCGCTGACCTTTCGTCTCCCCGATAACGGTGATTCCGTGGTCGGCGACAACCCCACGTTGCGCACCCAATATGAGGATACCTTCGTCGCCATCGGCCGCATCTACGGCCTCGGCTTTCGCGAAATGGTGGATGCCAACCCCGGTGTCCACCCCTGGGTGCCCGGCGACGGCACCGAGATCACCCTGCCGTTGTCCTTCATCCTGCCCCGCGAAGAGCGCGAAGCCATCGTGCTCAACCTGGCGGAATTCCGCCTCTATCACTTCCTGCCGGAAAAAAACACGGTGCGCTCCTATGGCGTCGGCATCGGTCGCGAAGGCTGGCAAACCCCCGAGACCGAAACCCGGGTGACCAGTGTCGTCGCCGGCCCCTCCTGGACACCGCCGGCGTCGATCCGCAGGGAACACGCCGAGATGGGCGACATCCTCCCGGCGGTGGTGCCTCCCGGCCCGGACAACCCCCTTGGCAAATACGCCGTGCGGCTGTCGCTGCCGAGCTATCTGTTTCACGGCTCCAACAAGATCGTCGGCGTCGGCATGCGGGTCAGCCACGGTTGCATACGCCTCTACGATGGCGATATCGAAGAGCTGGCCCACTCGGTGAGCCCCGGGACCCCGGTACGGATCATCAATGAGCCGATCAAGGCCGGCTGGCTGAAGGGCAGGCTGTATCTCGAGGTGCACCCCCAGTTGGAAGAGGACCAGGGCAAGCCACTCGATATCGAGGGTATCATCGAGGTCGCGCTGGCGTACCAGCCCCAGCACCGGATCGCGGTGGACTGGGAGAAGGTAACACTCATCGCCGAGGAAAAGCGCGGCATCCCCACCGACATCACCCTGCACTGACAAGCGCCCTCGCGCCCGGATCCCGCAAGGGCGTATTGCAGGAACTGTGGGGCAGATGCAATTGGCGGAACAAAAAAAGGCTGCCCGAGGGCAGCCTTTTCAATTCCTTGACGCGGCGGCTGCTTATTTGCGGCCGACGGTCTCGGACAGACGGGTCACCGCGGCGTTGGCGTCGTTGGCGGCGCGCAGAGCCTGATCAGCGGTTTGCTGGGCACGTTGTGCAGCGGCCAGAGCAGCGTCAGCGGTTTGCTGGGCGGCATTGGCTTTGGCTTCGACAGCGTCGATACGCGCTGTGTTGCCGGCACAACCGGTCATCAGAACCAGGGCCAGGCCCATGGTGGCCAAACCGGTTTTGGTCATTACAGATTTCATAGCGTCTCCCTCTCTATTGACAGTGGATGTAACTTGCCTTTTGGTTCACGTTGTTGGCTGACAAACGTGACGGAATTATCCAACAAATTCAACAACTCTCAAACACTATTTTGAGGGGTATCACAAAAAATATTGTGACCCGCATCAATCTTCGGCGGTGACGGCGTGCCAGCAGCCCCGCGACAGGCCGCCAAACCGCGGCAGCGGGGGTTTTCACCCTCGACCGCGGCGCTCCCCGGCCGGCGATCAACCGCCGCCGCGGACCTTTTCCACGATCGCGGTGGTCGAGCAGTCGTCGAGAAAATCGAGCGCCCGCACCTCCCCACCATAGGACTCGACAATCTCCCAGCCCACCACACTTTGCCTGTCGTAGTCGCCGCCCTTGACCAGGATATCCGGCCTGAACAACGCCAACAGGCGCTCGGGGGTATCGTCCTCGAATGACACCACCCAATCCACCGCCTCGAGACCGGCCAGCACCGCCATCCGGCGCTCGACCGGATTGATCGGCCGGCCTTCGCCCTTGAGCCGCTTTACCGAGTCGTCGGCGTTGACCGCCACCACCAGGCGATCGCCGAGCCTGCGGGCCTGCTCCAGATAGCCCACGTGGCCGGCATGGAGAATATCGAAACAGCCGTTTGTGAACACGATCCGCTCGCCGTGGGCCCGGGCCACGTCCAGATCGATGGCCAGTTGCTCTTCGTTGACCACACCGCGCTCCGAACCCTGCTCCTGCTGTATGGCGCGGCGCAGTTCCGGGCCGCTGACCGTGGCGGTACCCAGCTTGCCGACCACGATGCCGGCGGCGATATTGGCCAGGGCCACCGCCTCCGGCAGCTCCTCGCCAGCAGCCAGCGCCGCGGCGAGCACCGAGATCACGGTGTCGCCGGCGCCGGTGACATCGAACACTTCCCGCGCCCGCGCCGGCAAATGGAGGGCCGGACTACCGGGACGAATCAGTGTCATGCCCTGCTCGCCACGGGTGACCAGCAGCGCACCCAGGTCGAGGCTGGCCACCAGTTCAAGGCCCTTCTCCACCAACTCGTGCTCGGCGCTGCAACGGCCGACCACCGCTTCAAACTCGAGCAGGTTGGGCGTCAGCAGGGTCGCGCCCTGGTAACGGCTGAAATTCCCGCCCTTGGGATCCACCAGCACCGGCAGGCCTCGGGCCCGGGCCGCTGCAATCAGGTCTTGGGCATCCCGCAGGGCGCCCTTGTTGTAGTCCGACAGCACCACGGCCTGGACGCCACCGAGCTGTGACGCCGTCTTGGCCACCAGGTCGCTCACATCTTCGCGCTCGAAGATGTCCTCGAAATCCATACGCAGCAGTTGCTGGCTGCGACTGACCACCCGCAACTTGGTGATGGTGGGCCGGCTGTCGGAAACCTGGAAATCACAGCGGATACCGGCGGAACCAAGCCGTGCCCGCAGTGTGTCGGCAGCCTCGTCCCGGCCCACCACCGCCACCAGCGAGGCGGCGGAGCCGAGGGATGCAATGTTGAGTGCCACGTTGCCAGCACCGCCGATACGGTCTTCGGTATGGCCGACCTTGACCACCGGCACAGGGGCCTCCGGTGAAATGCGGGAGGTGCTGCCATGCCAGTAGCGGTCGAGCATCAGATCGCCGACCACCAGCACCTGAGCACTGTCGAAGCGGGGGAATTCCAGTTTCATCGATAATTACCTGTCATCGTGTTGTCGGCATGTCCTCTATCAGCCGTCGATAGGTTTCCCATACCCGGTCGGGGGTAACGGCCTTCAGGCATTGTGCCTGCGGGCCGCGATAGCCGGGAATATTGCACTCCCGGCGGTAACAGGGAATGCACGGAAAACCGTCGGCGAGGATATGCCGGGAACGGCCACCGGTTGCGCCGATCAGTGCCGGGTCGGTGGGGCCATAAAGAGTCACGGTCGGCACATCGAGAGCCGCCGCCACATGGGCGAGACCGGTGTCCATGCAGATGGCCCCCTCGCTGCCGACCATCGTTCCGGCCACCTCGCTCAGGCTCATCCGCGGCAGGACCCGGGCATTGTCCAGGCCCTCCGCCAGCGCCTCGGTGCGCTCGCGCTCCACTTCCGAGCCCCAGGTGAGCACTATCTGGCGACCGGCGACGGCAGCCCTCGCGGCCAGTGCCCGCCAGTGCGCCACCGTCCAATACTTGTTGTCCCAGCTGGCGTTGGTGACGAAAACCAGGTAGGGCGTGGACGGCAGGCCCGCCGGCAACGGCCACTCCCGGCCGGCGAGACCAAAGTCCGGCGGCGCCACGGGCAGCGGATAATCCAGTACCTGAGCAAACAACTGGCGCCAGCGATCGATGGCCAACTGGTACTGGGCAATGGCGTAATGATGATGATAGGCCCAATGGGCGGGCTTTTCCCGCACCGAGGCCTTGTCGGGGCCGTGTTTGGCGCCTCGGGCGAGCCGGGTCACCAGCGCGCTCTTGATATTGGTCTGGGCGTCGATCACCGCATCGTAGCGAGTGGCGCGCAGAGTCCTGGCGAACGCCCGAAGCTCGCCGCCACCAAGAATACCGGGAGACTTGCGCCAGCGCCGGTGTGCGGTACAGATCACCTGGCGCACCGCCGGGTGCCAGCCCGGCACTTCGGCGAAGGCCTCGTCCACCACCCAGTCGAAAACGATGTCCGGGCGGGCCCGGACGGCGTCGGTCAGTGCCGGCAGCGCCTGAACGAGATCCCCCATGGAGGTCAATTTGACGATCAATACATTCATCGGGGGAGCTTGTGGCTGGGTGGGCGGCAGGCAGGTCAGTGCCGGGTATCGAACAGTTTTTTCAACCTGGCGCTCAGGCGATGGAAAAATTGGTGCTTGCCCCTGGCCGCCTCGCCGGTGAGGTAGTTCATCTGGATGGACAGGCGCTTGCCCACCACCGGCTTGTGTCCGTGCCAGCAGTTATCGGTGACCTGGAATACCACCATGGTGCCGAGCCGGGGGGGAATTTCCTCGACGTAATCGTCGAGATCGGTGCCGTTGCGCAAGATTCGCAGGTAGCCGCCGTCCTCCTGCCAGTCCGCGTTGAAATAGACCAGCACGGTAATGACCTTGGTCTTGGAGTCGGTGTGGATACGCCCATCCTTGTCGCGCATCACCCCCCGCACCGTGGTCATCGTCGGCAGGGCATCGAGGTCGAGGCCGAATTTTTCGGCGATCGCGGCGCGAAACACCGGGCCGTTGAGTTCGTCGAGGAGCGCCTGGAAGCCCGGACCGTAGCCGACCTCGGACACCGGGATACTGCCGGGGTAATCGATCACCGGGAAATCCCGCAGCAACCCGTCGACAGCAGTGGACTCCAGCACATTCTCCACCACCATATAAGGGTAGGGATCCCGTTTCAGTTCGGCGTTGTGGATTTGTGTAAAATTCAGCAAGACCCGATCCCCCCTGCACAGTGAAGGCGACGATGACGATGGAAGTAGTGACCAGCAGCCGGCAGCCCCCGCGGCGCAATGAGGGTCGCCGGATACGGCAGCATCAAGGCGGCGATAGTATCACAGAATCCCCGGACGACAGCGCGGCTGCCGCAGCCACCGATTGTCCGCCCGGGTCCAGCTGATATAATCCGGGCGCTACCGCCACCGGATGACCAGCCCAGCATGGCAAACCCTCTGCCGCCAGCCACGCAACCGCCACCCAGGGCCACCCTGTGGATGCCCAGCAAGCACATGGGCAACCTGCTGGTATCGCTGAAGTCCGTCAAAGCCCTGGAAACCCATTTCGGCACCGGCCAGACGACCCTGGTGGTGGACAACAGCTACCGGGACATCATCGAAGCCGCCGGCTTCACCTGCCCGGTGGTCTATTTCCCCCGCACCGCCAGTGAACACTGGCACCATTGGCGCTCCATCCGCCAGTTGTTTCGTTTCATCCGTCAGTTGTGGCGCCACAGAGGCACCCTGGGTATCGCCATCGAGGGCGACAAGGTCACCCGGCAGTTCATCGGCATCAGCGGCGCAAGCCGCCGTCTCGGCCCCGACAACCGCCACTGCCAGGGCTTCGACCAGCGCATCCCTCTCGATCACCGCCAGGATCACCGGTTCTTCGACTACGCCACCGTCAGCGACACCATTACCGGCGAGACGCTGGCGCCGGGCTACCCCGACCTGCTGCCCAGCGCGACGGCCGAGGCAAATCTCGAGCGCATACTGGGGGAACTGAACCTCGATCCGGCACGCCCCCTGGTGGTCCTCCATCCTGGCGCAACCAAGAACTACAAGCAGTGGCCGGTGGGCTATTTCGCCCAACTCGCGCAGTGGCTGGCGAGCCGCGGCAACCAGGTCCTGGTAACCGGCGCCGGCGCCCGGGATGGCGCCACCATCCGCCAGTTGACGGAACTTGCCGGACAGCACATGGTCTCTCTGCATAACCACCTGGGCATTGCCGAACTGATCGCCATGTGCCGTCGCGCCACGCTGTTCATCGGCAATGACACAGGGCCAACCCACCTGGCCGCAGCCACCGGAACGCCAACCATAGCTATATTTGGCCCCACGGATGAGAAGCGCTGGGGCCCGATGGGGATAAATGTGCGAATCTTGCGAAGTAAGACGCCTTGCGCGCCGGGTTGCTCCCGCCGGGAATGTCTTGCCGATTACCGATGTATGCGTACTCTCGATTGTGACACCGTAAAGGACACAGTAGCCCAGATGGATCTTTCGCCCCAGCCCGCGACCGGCGTCCGCTACGCCGACCAGGTCGCGCCCGCCCAGCTGGTCGACCAGCGGCAGCCCACCGTCATCCATCTGTTCAAGCGCTACAACGGCAATTATCCGCTGCTCAACTCGATGGTCGCCACGACGCCGGGCAAGTACCGCACCCTGGTGTGCTATCTGAGCGGCAGCGACGACGGCAACAACGGTGTCGAGGCCCTGGGTGTCAAGACCGTCTACCTCAACCTCGATCGCAGCGCACTCAACTGGCGCAATCCCGGCACCCTGCGGGCGGTGCGCCAGGTCATCGACAGCGAGGAATGCGATTTGCTGGTATGCCAGTTTCGCCGCACCATACCGATCGGTGTCATTGCCGCGCGGCTGTCGACCGCACGCCCCGCCGTGCTCGGCATTCTCCACGGCATAGTACGCGGCAAGAACGGCCCTGGCGAGAAGCTGCTCAACGCCATCATCAACCCGATGATGTCCGGCTGGATCAGCGTTTCCCGCGACGGCATGAACGATATCTACCAGCAGAACATCAGCATCCCGCGCAGCAAGATATTCCACGTCCAGAACGGCCTCGACTACTCCCGGTTCGTCCAGCAGCCGCGATCCCTCGATCGCGACGAGGTGTTCGGCGTGCCGACCGCCGGCAAGCGGGTTTTTCTCATCGTTGGACGGCTCTACGCAAAGAAGAACCACCAGCGCATCATCAATGCCTTCAAGCGCACCCTGGCGCAGGCGCCCGACTCACTGTTGATGATCGTCGGTTCCGGCCTTCTCGAAGCGAACCTCAAAAACCACGTCCGCCAGTTGGGGCTGGAACAGCAGGTCCATTTCCTCGGCTATTGCCAGCGGGTCGCCGACCTGCTCCAGGCTGCCGACGTGTTCCTGATGCCCTCGTTGCGCGAGGGCCTGCCACTGGCGCTGCTGGAAGCCATGGCCTCGTCGCTGCCGGTGATCACATCCAACATCAACGGCATGCGGGAAGTCGTCGACGGCGCCGATTGCGGCTGGCTGGTGAACCCCAACAGCGAGGATTCGATCGCCACCGCGATGCTCGCCGCCGCCCGTCTCCCCAAGGAACAGCTTGTGGCGATGGGTCAGCGGGGTAAAGTCCACGCCATCGCCAACTTCAGCAAGGAGCACATGGTGCACAACTATGAAGCTCTGTTCGACAATACCCTGTCCAAGGTCTCTCTCGGCTGATGCCCCTGGTATCGGTCATCGTACCCGCCTGGAATGCGGCGTCATTCATCGGTGAATGCCTGGCCAGCGCCATCGCGCAGGATCACGCCGACCTTGAAATCCTGGTGATCGACGATGCCTCGAGCGACGCCACCGCTGACAGGGTCGCGACCCTGGCCGCGGCCGACGCCCGCATCAGCCTCATTCGCCATGCCAGCAATCGCGGCGTTTCGGCTGCCCGCAATACCGGCCTGGCCGCCGCCAGCGGCGCCTATGTGGCGTTTCTCGACGCCGACGACCGCTGGCACCCAACCAAGATTGCCCGCCAGCTGGCAGCTCTCGCCGCCACTTCCGACGCCGCGCTGGTGTTCACCGCCTGTCGCGCCATCGACGCCCGGGGCGCAGTGACAGATCAGAACCTGTCCCGGGGGCGCGCCATTCCGTTGGGGAGAATCGACCTCAAGGACTTCATCATCCGCCGCTATCCACTGATCACCTCTTCGGTGCTGGTGGAGCGCGGCAGCCTCGATGCCGCCGGCCATTTCGACACCAGCCTCGCGGTGGGCGAGGACTTCGACCTGTGGGCGCGGATCCTCAACCGCTACCCCCAGGCCTATGTCCCCGACCCTCTCACCGACTATCGGATGCACGGCGCCAGCGCCACCGCCGACCGCCTGCGCAACCGGCTCAGCAAGGTCCAGGTGCTGGAAAAGATCCACGCCAGCCCGGACTTTGCCGCCCTCGCCGCAGATGCGGAGTTCATTGCCTACCTGCATCGCCATTATCTGGGCGCGGCGCGGGCACTCAGGCAACATGGCCAGCCCGCCGCAGCCCGCGAGCTGTACACCCGGGCCCTGGCCCTCGACACTTCCTGGTTCACCCGTCTCGCCACCCGGTTCCACCGCCTGCGCCCGGCTGAGCGATGACGGTGAACCCGATGACCGGCCTCACCGCGATAGCCAACCCCCGCTGGCGACTGGCGGCCGCCGACCCATTACTGGCCGCCACTGACGCACTGGCCACCCTGAACACACCGCAACAACTGCTGAGCGCCGGCAAGGCGGTGGCATCGTCGCGGTTCTCCCGGGTTTCACAGGGCCTGCTGGCGCTCGACAGCCAGCCGCCGACGGCGGTCTACCTCAAGGAATTTATCGATCGCGGCCCCGCCGAGACGCTGAAAAACCTGTTCCGCCCCCACCGGGCACTGCGTGCCCTCGAGGCCGAGCGGCAGCTCGCGGCCGCGGGTTTCAAGGTCGCCACGACGCTGGTCATCGGCTGGCAACAGCGGCTCGGGGTCAAGTACCGCTTTTTCACCGTCACCCGCGACCTCGGCGAACTGATCGACCTCTACCAATGTGCCCGACAATTGCAGGGCGCCGCGCTCGAGCACAAGCGCCGCTGGCTGCGGGCCGTCGCCGACGCCGTGGCACAACTGCACCGCGAAGGTTTCATCCACGGCGACCTGCGCCCCGGCAACCTGCTGGTTGGCGAACAGGGTGGGCGCACTGTCTGCGCCTGGCTCGACAACGAACGCACCCGCCGCTTCGCCACTCTGCCGGAGCGGCTGCGCCTCAAGAACCTGGTCCAGCTCAACATGTTGCTGTCGCCCGCCATCGGCCGCCGCGAGCGGCTGTGTTTCCTGCTCGCCTACTGCCGCCACTTTGCCGGGCTCGACTGCCGCACGCTGTGTCGCCAGGTCGAAGATAGAACCCGCCAGCGGCTCCACACGTTGGTGGCCCGCGGCCGGCTCGATCCGGGGGAGGTGTGGCTGTGAGAAATCCACGGGTCGCGGAAGCCGTCGACACCCTGCGCGTTCAGTTGCGGCAAGGCCGGGGCTTTCGGCGGCTCGCGGGCCGCCACCACCGCGGCCTGGCCGTGGACGGCTTCCCCCTGGACGATCACCACCTGAAGGAAACCCTCGACCAGCTGATCAGCCAGGGCCATTGCTACAAGCACGACCAGACCTCCACCGTGGCCAGCGCCCGCTTCGACGACCAGGATTGGGTGATCAAGCGCTACAATCACCAGGGCCTGATCCATGGCCTGCGCCGCTGCTTCACCACCTCGCGGGCGCGCAAATCCTTTGTCCTCGGACTGCTGCTCGACCGTCTCGGCATTGCCACGCCAAAACCCCTCGCCTATATCGAAACCCGCTCCGGGCCGCTGCCGGGCGACGGCTATATCGTCTGCGAGAAATCACCCGGCGAGACCCTTCACCACCTGCTGATGACCGGCCAGCTCGATCGCGCCCTCTGGCCCGCCGTGGTGGCGCAAACCCGCGAGCTGGTCGCGGCGCTGCACCACCTGGGGATCACCCACGGCGACGTCAAGCACACCAACCTGCTGCTTGGCGGCGACCGGCTGGAAATCATCGACCTCGACTCCCTGCGCATCCACCGCCGCCTCCGGCGGTTCGAGCGCGACCGCAGGAAAGACGCGAGCGCGGTCGACAACCGCGTCGGTGGCGACCCCGCCGCTTATATCGCGCGCAAGAAGGTGGAGCTAGGGCTGATCTGAACGCGGCTGGATCTGTATCTCGTGCTTCGACACATAGGTATGTCCGGCAGGCACATCCCTGACCACCACCGCGCCGGCGGCGATCACCGCGTCGTCGCCGATGGTGATGCCGCCGAGAATGATCGCGCCGGCGCCGATCTCGACGCGGTCGCCAATCACCGGGTAGCGATCCCGCACCTGGCCGATGGTGACGTTCTGGCGAATGATGCAGTGCTCGCCGATCCGCGACTTGCCGCCGATGACGATGCCCACCGGATGCCAGAACTCCGTGGTTTTCGGCAACTTGTAGATCTTCATGTCACAGGAGGTGATCAGGCGCAAATCCCAGCCTCGCGCCGCCACCACCGCCAGGTCGCGGGCAAAATTGCGAAAGCGCTTGATGCGGTGCAGCAGCGGCCTGACGACTTTTTTATACACGGACATAGTTATACACGGACATATTCCGCCCCTCACTGGCTGGCGATAGGGAACACCGGCTCGCGGTTGAAATCCCGCCGGTACAACTTGCGGGCCTTGCGCTCCACCGCGCGCAGCAGGTCGCTCTTGGTCCGCACCACGGTCTTGAGCGGCAGGCCGAAATAACTGCGCAGGAAGCGCAGTACGTCGCGGCGGGTCAGGCCGATGTCGAGGGCGGAAAAATACAGGCTGGCGACGTCCTTGACCAGCCAGCGCCGAGGCACCCTGCCACGCAGTTGGGCGCGGTGCAGGTCGACCACGTAGAACCGCAGGTTGTCGGCGGACACTGCATCCCGCCCGGCGGAAATATCCAGCAGAAAATGGCACAGGTACAGGTCCCGATGGTTGACGCCGCCGGCGTGCAGCGTCCGGGCGATTTCGGCGATACGGCGGATCATCGCCACCCGCAAGCGGTAATCCGGCGGCTCCTGCCGCCAGTTTTCAGTGAACACCGCGGTGCTCAGGGTACTGGTCAGTTCGCGGGTGATGAGAAAGGATTTGCGGGCCGCCGGGTTGATGCCCCGCAACCCGTAGGCCCGCGGCTCCAGGGTCGGGATACCCAATTCCCCGAGGCGGCGGATGGCGTGCCACTCGTTGCTGGCGTCGACCACCGCCATCCTGCCCTGGAGCAGGTTCTTGAAGATCTCCGCCCAGCCCACGCCGCTGTGGACCTTGCGGTAGAACACCTCGCCGCCGAGCACACAGCGGCGGGTCTCACGGCCCTCCTTGTTGCGCACCGTCTCTCCGGCCATGGCCTGGACTTCGGCAAAGGGGTCGCGCCCGGCCCACCATTGGTCGAACGGTGGGTACAGCACCAGTCGTTCCATCAGCGGTCCTCCCGCAGCGATTCGAGGATGTCGATGGCCTGCTCCGGCCTTCTGTAGATATCGGCGCTCTCGGCGAACAGGGCGCCGCGCCGGTGCCATTCAGTCGCGGGCACCGCCAGCAACTCACGCACGGCTCCGGCTATTTGTCCGGCCGTGCTGTCGTCGTCGATGACCAGCCCCATGTCGCCGTCCGCCACGTAGTGCGAGTAACCGCAGGTGCGGGTGGCGATTACCGGCAGGCCGGCGACCATCGCCTCCAGCAGGGCGTTGCCGGTGTTTTCCCGGTACGCGGGGTGGAGCAGCAGGTCGGCGGCCTGGAGGATGGCCGGCACATCGTCGCGCCCGCCGAGAAAATGGACATGGTCCGCCACTCCTTCGCGGGATGCCAGCGCGCGGAACGGGCCGCTGCGATCCTCACCGACCACCAGCAGGTGGCAGCCCCGACCCTGGCGGTGCAGGGCGCCGAGGGCGCGGATACTGCGGTCGAGCCCCTTGGTGCGAAAACCCGAGCCGAGGGCGAGCAGCAGTTCATCGCCGGCGCCAAAGCCCAGCGCCGCGCGGGTGTTGGCGGCGATGGCCCGGTGATCATCCGGCGCCCGGCGGTTGCGGGCGATGCCCGGCACCAGGGTATGGAAGCGCGCCGGCTGAGTGCCGTAATGGGCGATGTAGCTGGGCCGCTCCCGGGGCGAGACTTCGAGGATATGGGTGGCGCTGTCCCGGCCAAATACCGCCTGCTCGAACGCCAGGTAGGTGCGGGTGCGGGGGCTCAGGCGATACACCCAGCTCCGCTGGTTGACGGCTTTTTCGGCAAAACAGGGGTCGGCGGCATAGTAGGCGTCGAGCCCCGGCAATTTGATGAAACCCACCACCAGATCGCTACCGGCGCCGTCCAGCCAGGCCGCCGCGCCGCGGGCGAACGCCGCCAGGCGGGCGTGATTGCCAATGCCCCCGGCGGCAATCGGCACCACCGTAACGCCGTCGGGAATGTCGCCTTCCCAGCGGTGGCAGAGCGCGGTTACCCGGTGGCCGCGGGCGGCGGCCTCGCGGGCCATGGTCAGCATATTGCGCTGCTGGCCGCCGTAGGGGAAATAGCGGTAGATCAGGAAGGCGAGGCTGAGCTTTGCGGGACCCGACGCGGCCGGCGCATTCATGGCGATGGCACGCTGCTGTCGGGGGCCGGCGGCGCGAGCAGGTCGTCCAGTGCCGCCAGGATACGCTGCGGTGGAATATCCACCAGGCATTTGAGGTGGCCGAGGGGGCATTCGCGCTGGAAACAGGGGCCGCAGTCCACCGGGATGGACAGCACGGCCACATCCCGCGCCAGGGGCGGTGTGAAGCGCGGCGAAGTGGAGCCGTACAGCACCACCAGCGGGCGGGCCAGCGCCGCGGCGATGTGCATCAGCCCCGAATCGTTGCTCACCACCGCCGAGGCCAGCGACATCAGGTCGATGGCCTCGGCCAGCTGCGTTTCACCGGCGAGGATCCGGCAGTGCTCCCGGGCGGCGCCAGTGGCGTCGACCAGAGCCTCGGCCACCGCGCGATCGTTTGCCGAGCCGAACACCCACACCTGCCAGCCGCGCTCGACCAGTGCCGCCGCCACCGCGGCGTAATGCCCTTCGGGCCAGCGCTTGGCGGGGCCGAACTCGGCGCCCGGGCACAGCGCCAGCACCGGCCGGGCGCTATCGAGCCCGAACCGCGCCAGCAGCGCCGGGATACCGGCCTCGTCGACCTTCAGGGTGGGAAACGGCGCGCGCACGGGATTGCTGAAGCCGGCGGGAAACGCCAGGGCGTTGAAGCGCTGCACCATCAGCGGATAGCGTCGCGGGTCGAGCTTGCGGATATCGTTGAGCAGGCCGAAACGCATTTCGCCGCGCCATCCGGTGCGCACCGGGATGCGGGCGAAAAGCGGGATCAGCGCCGACTTCAGGGAATTGGGCAGGACGATGGCCTGGTCGTACTGCCCGGCGAGCGAGCGGCCGAGGCGCCAGCGCGCGCCGATCGCGACGCGGCCGTGCCCCACCGGCATGTCGATGGCGCGGCGCACGCCCGGCATCCGCGCCAGCAGCGGCCCGCTCCAGGCGGGGGCGAGGACGTCGATGACGGCGCCGGGGTGGCGCTCGCCGAGCACTTGCACCAGCGAGTGTGCCATCACCATGTCCCCCACCCAGGAGGGACCGATGATCAGGACCCGCCGTCCGGCCGCCATTTCAGGCGATGGGCGCCAGCCACTCCGGATGCACTGAGTGGCGACCGTAGACCACGTCGAAATACAGGTTCTGCAACACCGTGGTGATCGGGCCGCGGCTGCCACAGCCGATCACCCGGTTGTCCACTTCGCGGATCGGCGTGACTTCCGCGGCGGTGCCGGTAAAGAACGCCTCGTCCGCGATATAGACTTCGTCGCGGGTGATACGTTTTTCCCGCACCTCGTAGCCGGCCTCGGCGGCCAGCACGAAGATGGTCTTGCGGGTGATGCCGTCGAGGCAGGCGCCCAGGTCCGGGGTGTAGAGGATGCCGTCCTTGACGATGAAGATATTCTCGCCGCTGCCTTCCGCCACGAAGCCGTGGGCGTCGAGCAGCATCGCCTCGTCGTAGCCGCACTGCACCGCTTCGCGCAGCGCCAGCATGGAATTGATGTACTGGCCGTTGGCCTTGGCCTTGACCATGGAGATATTGGGGTGGTGGCGGGTATAGGACGAGGTGCGGATGCGGATGCCCTTCTCCAGACCCTCATCCCCCAGGTAGGCAGGCCATTCCCAGGCGGCGACGATCACATGGGTCTTGAGACTGTCGGCGCGCAGCCCCATGCCTTCGGAGCCGAGAAAGGCCATCGGCCGCAGATACCCGTCCGCCAGGCTGTTTTCACGCAACACCTGCTTGTGGGCCTCGTTGACGATGTCCTTGTCCCAGGGCATGTTCATGCCCATGATCTTGGCGGAGTTGAACAGCCGGTCGGTGTGCTCCTGGAGGCGGAAAATACAGGTACCGCGATCGGCGGTGTTGTAGGCGCGCACACCTTCGAACACCCCCATGCCGTAGTGCAGGGTGTGGGTCAGCACATGGACCTTCGCATCCCGCCACGGCACCAGTTCGCCATCCACCCAGATTACGCCGTCGCGATCGGCAAAGGACATCGGTTCTCTCCTCAAAAAACAGTGTTAATGTGTCAGCAGGCGCCGGTAGATGGCGGTCACTGCCTGAATATGTTCAGCAAAAAGCGCCTCCGGCACGACCGCTGGACGCTTTTGCAACTGCAAACGGTGAGTGGCGGAACGATAGGCGATATAAGCCTCGCGCAGGACCTCGGCAGCGCTGGGCGTCAGCAGCCGGTGGCGTTCGAGGTCGTCGAGGATACGCATGTTGTCAGTCCAGCGTGTCAATTCCGGTATCCGACTGGCCCAGGCCAAGACTGCGAATTGAACCATAAATTCAATATCGACGATACCTCCCGGGTCCTGCTTGAGGTTGAATTCATCCGTGCTCGGCGCCGAACCGAGATGGTCGCGCATCTTGCCGCGCATCTCGGCCACCTCGTCGCGCAGGAGCTGTTCCTCCCGGGGCTTGGCCAGCACCTCCCGGCGCACCGCCTCGAACAGCTCGGCGATGGCCGGATCGCCCGCCACCGGTCGCGCCCGCACCAGCGCCTGGTGCTCCCAGGTCCAGGCATTCTCGCGCTGATATTTGGCAAAGGCGCTGATCGGCGCCACCAGCATGCCGGAATTGCCATTGGGCCGCAGCCGCATGTCGACGTCGTACAGGGCGCCGGAAACCATCTGGGTAGTGAGGATATGGATCACCCGCTGGCCGAGGCGCACGAAGAATGTCGCGTTGTCTATCGGCTTGTCGCCATCGCTGGTCAGATTGGGATTGGCGTTGTGGATGAACACCAGATCGAGGTCCGAGCCGTGGCCGAGCTCGATGCCGCCGAGCTTGCCGTAACCCACCACCAGCATACCCGGCTCGGGATCGCCCGGCTGCGCGCGGCCCGGGCGGCCGTGGCGCACTATCATCCACTCCCAGGCGAGAGCCAGCACATGGTCGAGGATCACCTCGGCGAGCCAGGTGAGATTGTCGCTCACCTTCATCACCGGCAGCGCGCCGGTTACCTCGCAGGCGGCGATGCGCAGGCTGTGGGCGCGGCGGAAATAACGCAGCGCCTCCATTTGCGCCTCGAGATCATCGGCAGCGATGCGCAACACCTGCTGGCGCAGATCCTGGCCGATGCTGTCCTTGTCGGCCAGACTGTAGAGCGTGCGCGGATCGAGCAGTTCGTCCAGCAGTGCCGGGTAGCGGCTGATCTGCTCGGCGATCCAGGCGCTCTCGCCGCACAGCCGCACCAGCTGGCGCAGCGCATCGGGGTTCTCGATCAGCAGCACCAGATAGGCGCTGCGGCGGACGATACCCTGTACCAACGGCAGAATGCGCAACAAAATCGCACCGCCGTCCGGCCATTCGCCGCAGGCGGCGACCAGCAGCGGCATAAAGGTGTCGATGCGGTTGCGCACGCCGGCCGCCATGCCCCGCACCGCGCGGCTGGAGCGCAGTGCCAGCAATTCCCGCGCCAGGGCGTCGGTGTCACGGTAGCCCAACTGGGCGAGATCGGCGCTGATCCCGGCCGCGTCGCCGGCCAGCCACAGGGTGCGGGCGAGTTGCAGGCTTTCGGACTCATCGCGGCCTTCCACCGGCTCGCTGACGATATCGGCAAAGACCCTGTGGACCAGTGCGCGGTGGCGTTCGAGCCCGGCGGCAAACTCCTCCCAAGTGGAGAAGCCCATGATCCCGGCAATGACCTCGCGGGTCGCGGCGGGTTCCGGCAGCTGCTGGGTCTGTTGGTCGCGATGACCCTGGAGCGCGTGCTCGCTGTCCCGCAGGAACAGGTAGGCCCGCCACAACTCGGCGCTCACCCCGGCGGGCAAGAGGCCATCGCTGTCCAGAATGGGCAGGATATTCTGTAGTTCCGGGTTGCGGAAGCGACCATCCTTGCCGCCGCGAATCAACTGGAAGGCCTGGGCGATGAATTCCACCTCGCGAATGCCGCCCGCTCCCTTCTTGATGTCCGCATCCATGCCCAGGCGCTGCACTTCGCGGTTGATCATCGCCTTCATGTCGCGCAGCGATTGGATGGCGCTGAAATCGATGTATTTGCGGTAGGTAAACGGCCGCAGGATGGCCATCAGCCGCTCGGCCGCCCGGCGCTCACCGGCCACCACCCGGGCCTTGACCATGGCGTAGCGCTCCCAGTCGCGGGCCTGGGTCTGGTAGTAATCCTCCATGGCATCGAAATTGAGCACCAGGGCGCCGCTCTGGCCGTAGGGCCGCAGGCGCATGTCGACCCGGAACACGAAGCCGTCGACGGTCTTGTTGTCGAGGGCCTGGATCAGCTTCTGCCCGAGCTTGATGAAGAATTCCTGGTTGCTGATCTGGCGCCGGCCGCCGACCGTCTCGCCGCCCTCGGGAAAGGTAAAGATCAGGTCGATATCCGAGGAGACATTGAGCTCGTAGGCGCCCATTTTGCCCATGCCGATCACCACCAGCTGCTGGGCGCGGCCAGTGGTCTTGCCGATGGGCGTGCCGAAACCCTCCGCCAGCAGCGGCTGGAGAAAATCCAGGCTGCCCTGGATGCAGGCTTCCGCCAGGCGGGTGGTATCGCCAGTGGTTTCCAGGGTCGCGGCAAGCCGGGTGAAGTCGCGCCACAGGATGCGCACCATCTCGCGCTGGCGGAACTGGCGCAAACGCCGGTGCAGATCCGCTTCACCGGCCACCGCTGCCAGCACCGCGGCCAGACCGTTGCGGTAATCCTCGGGCCCGTAGCTGCGTTCCAGATCGCCGCTCTCCACCAGTTCGCGGAACAGCCCGGGGCGGGTGACACAGGTGTCCGCCACGAACAGGCTGCCGCCCCACACCTGGGTGAACTGCCGGGCAAACGACGGCGCCGCCAGGCGGGTGGCCAGCCAGGCGCCCTCCTCCCCCTGCCGCTCCAGATAACGGGCGAGGCCCTGGCGGGCATTGTCGACGAGGGCCTGCGGCAGCGCCGTGTCCGACAGCAGTGGTGCGCTGGTATCAATCATTGTCAGGAGTCACTCGGAATATCTCCTCGATGGCGGTAACGCCCGCGGCGACCTTCTGGGCGCCGGACAGGCGCAGGCTGTGCATGCCTTCCTTCATAGCCTGCGCCCGCAGCCTGGCGATGTCGCAGTCGGCGTTGACCAGGCCCTTCAGGGTCGCGGACATGGGCATGATTTCGTAGAGGCCGACGCGCCCCAGGTAGCCGGTGTTCCGGCACTCCAGGCAGCCCGCCGGCTGGCAGGCCTCGACCGGCGCCGGGATCTTCCAGGGGCTGACCAGCTGTTGCCACAGCGCCTCGTCCACCGCGGTCTTTTCCTTGCAATGGGGGCACAGCTGGCGCACCAGGCGCTGGGCCATGACGCCATTCAGGGTCACCCGGAGCAGGTGGGCCGGCACACCGAGATCGAGCAGGCGGGTGATGGCGGTGGGCGCATCGTTGGTGTGCAGGGTCGACAGCACCAGGTGGCCGGTGAGCGCCGCCTGGGTGGCCATCTCCGCGGTGGTCAGGTCGCGGATCTCGCCGACCATGATGATGTCGGGGTCCTGGCGCATCAGGGTGCGGATGCCCGCGGCGAAATCGAAATCGATGTTGGTCTGCACCTGGGTCTGGTTGAAGGCCGCCTCCACCATCTCGATGGGGTCCTCGACGGTGCTGACGTTGACTTCCTCGGTGGCCAGTTGCCTCAGGGTGGAGTAGAGGGTCGTGGTCTTGCCCGACCCGGTAGGGCCGGTGACCAGCACGATGCCGTGGGCGCGGCCGGTCATCCGCTGCCAGTGCTCGCGGTCGCCAGCGCTGAGGCCGAGATCGACGAAGCTGCGCAGCAACACCTGCGGATCGAAGATACGCATCACCAGCTTTTCGCCAAAGGTCGTGGGCAGGGTCGACAGGCGCAACTCCACCTCGTCGCCTTCCGGCGTCCTGGTCTTTACCCGACCGTCCTGGGGGCGGCGCTTTTCGGCCACATTCATCCGCCCGAGGATCTTGATGCGGCTGACCATGGCGGTCATCACCTGGGCCGGCAATTCGTAGACCAGGTGCAGCACCCCGTCGATGCGAAAGCGGATCCTGCCCTTGTCGCGGCGCGGTTCGATATGGATGTCGCTGGCCCGCTGGTCGAAGGCGTACTGGAGCAGCCAGTCGACGATATTGACGATATGCTGGTCCTGGGCATCCGGATCCTTGAGGGAGCCGAGTTCGAACAACTGCTCGACATTGGTGACCGCGGTGCGACTTTCGCCACCCTGCTGGCGGCCCGCGCCCAGCACCGAACGGGACAGGGTATAGAATTCGACCATGTATTTCTGGATGTCGGCGGGACTGGCCACCACCCGCACGACCCTTTTGCGCGTGGCTTGCTCGAGCCCCTCCACCCAGGAGGTGGCGAAGGGTTGCGCGCAGGCGATCACCACCCGCTCCTTGTCGGCATCGACACAGAGGATCTGGTGGCGCCGGGCAAACTCGAACGACATCACCGCGGTGATCGCCTGGACATTGGTTCTCAGCGGATCGATATGCCACAGCGGCAGATCGGCCTTGCCCGCCAGCCACTGGCACAGAGCCTCGGCCTCCAGCTTGCGCCCGGGCTGCCCGGCATTCTCCGCCTGCTGGGTGGCGATATAAGCGAGGGGATGCATCAGCGACTGTTCGCGGCTGCGGGCCTGGCCGCTGATCAGGTTGGCGGCGCGCCGATCCAGCAGCCCGTCCGCCACCAGATCGTTGAGCACTGCGGGAAGATCCAGCAAGCGCTCACTTTGCCCCCCCTTGGAAACCATATATACCCCCACCGCGATGACAGTCGATTGTAGGGGAACGGCTTGCAAACGCCAACGATGGGAGGGGAAAGGCGAGTATCAGCACGCCGCTCGTGCAACAGCCTGCCCCCGGTGGCCGGTGATCATCATCGCCCGGAGGCCGGTGGCGACGCCTCGCGCCGGGGCGCGCTCACTGCCCGGTCCATCGCGGCGGGCGCTTTTCGGCAAAGGCCGCCATGCCTTCGCGGGCGTCCGCCGATTGCAGCAGCTGCTCGAGACCCTCGGCGGTCAGCGCCCACAGCGTCTCCTCCTGCAGATCGGCGCTCAGCCGCGCCAGTTGCAGGGTGTGCTGCACCGCCAGGGGCGCATTCTGGGCAATGTCGTCCGCCAGCTGCTGCGCGGCTTCCACCACATCGCCTTCCGCCACGGCATTGATCAAGCCGAGATCCAGCGCCCGCCCGGCCGACAGCGTCTGGCCCCGGATCGCCAGCTCGATGGCCAGCGCCCGGGGCAGCGCCCGGGCTATCCGGAAGGCGCCGCCGGCACTGGCCATCAGCCCGCGCTTGACCTCCGGCAGGCCGAACTCCGCAGCACCGCCGGCGACACACAGGTCACAGGCCAGCACCAGTTCAAAACCGCCGCCAAAGGCCTTGCCGGCAACCGCCGCGATCCAGGGTTTGCGGCGCGGCGCCCGCACAAAGCCGGCAAAACCACCGTCCGGCGTGGATAACTCGTCCACCCGCCCGGCGGCCATCTCGGCGAGATCGGCACCGGCGCAGAAGACATCGCCGCTGGCGGCGAGGATCGCCACCCGCAGTTGCGGGTCGGCCTCCACCCGTTCGACCGCCGCCGCAAGGCCGCGGGTGACGGCGCCATTGACCGCATTGCGCTTGGCCACGCGATTGAGGGTCACCAGGGCGACATGATCGTTGATCTTCTCGAAAAGAACTTGCTGCTGGTCAGTGCTCATTGAGGACTCCTGAAACCATTGACAACCGGCCATGCCATCGCCGGCCCTACATATACACCACCTGGGTGGCCATGAATTCATACCGCCCATGCTTGCCGTCCGCGCCGTCGATACCGGATTCTTCCAGGCTGGTTGCCGCCATCGTCGACAGGAAATAACCCACCCCGCTTTCTCCGCCTCCCGGGCAACCGCCAGTTCGCCACCGGGAGGAACAGCCGGGTCATGCCGGTGGAGGCCAGCAGCAGCGGCCAGCGGATATCGCGGCCAAACGGGTGTATTCGTCATCGGCGCCGCCCTCGATGTAGTGAAACAGCGGGGATGGTAGATAGCGTTTTGCGCCTTGCCTGAAGTCACCCGGGGTTATTGCCTTTTTTTGGGGTGCCATAAAAACTCGCTTCGTTACCTAATGGGATTGCTGCGCCTTTTTTTCCAGGTAGAACTTCATGGCATCATCCCGCTGCTGCAGGATGTCAGCCATGAATTCCAGCTGCTCCAGTTGCCGGAATGAGCCCAGCAGCTGTGGCCTCTCCGCCAGAAAATTCCAGCCGTACTGGACTTCCGCCACCCGGTTCGCCACCTGGAGCGAAAAATACCCATAAAAATCGCCACAGCTGATGGTTTCCCCCATCAGCCAGGGCGCGGCCGCGACAACGGCATCGACCGCGTGCAGGCCCCGCTCCATCACCGCCCTCGCCTCTTCGATATGCACGGGATGGTTGGCTTGCGCCCAGAACACTCCGGGAAAAAGCCTGCGCGCCGGGGCATCGACATACAGTTCGATAAACTTGATCAGCTGCCGCGTCCTGGCCCGCCGCAGGGCATCCCGCGGATACAGGGGCGGGTCGGGAAAGCGCTCCTCCAGGTACTCCAGTATCGCCGTGGTCTCCGACAGATAATGACCATCGACCTGGATATAGGGGATCTTGCCCATCGGGCTTTTCGCCAGAATGTCGGCGTCGTCCGCGGCACTGAGGTGAACCTCGCGAAAGGAAGCTCCCTTGTAATACAGTGACGCCAGCACCGTGTTGTAATAATTGCTGACCGGGCTGCCGTAAATCGTGATCATCGCCACTCCTCTTTCATCGCCGCCGCGGCGATCAGCCATGGCCTGCGGGCTCAAAGATCTCGACCGCCGCAACCCGTCCCGGATCGCCGCCGGCAGCGCCGGAAAACTGCCGCCACAGCCGCTGTTCCAGAATTTTTGCCTTTTCGAGATGCCGCTCCTTCACATGGCCATAACCGCGGATATGTTCCGGCACGCTGGCGAGTTCCACGGCGTGGTCATAGTTGCCGGCATCGAGCCCCTCGAGGATCCTTGCGACCAGTTCTTCGTAATGGCCGATCAGCGCGCGCTCCATCCGGCGCTCGGCGGTATAGCCGAATACATCCAGGGGGCTACCCCTGAGAAAGCGCAGCTTCGCCAGCACGCCGAAGGCCGGCATCATCCAGGCGCCGTACTCGCTCTTCCGCGGCAGCCCGGTGGTGGCGTCCTTGCGGGCCACCAATGGCGGCGCCAGGTTGAAGGCCAGCCGATAGTCGCCCTCGAAGGTTGCTTCCAACTGCTCGCGGAAGGCCGGGGAACTGTACAGCCTCGCCACCTCGTATTCGTCTTTGTAGGCCAGCAACTTGGCGTAATAGGTGGCCACCGCCCGGGTGAGCGCCTGCCCGCCCCGCGGGAAGCGTTCATCGACAGCTGCGACCCGCGCCACCAGGCTCTGGTATTTCGCGGCGTAGGCGCGATTCTGGTAATCGCTCAGCAGCGCGATCCAATGGGCGACGATATCCTCCAGCTGCTCCGGCTGTTGATTCTCGCCATCCACGTGGTGACCTTCGAGCAGCTTTTCGATCCTCGCCGGGTCCTGGGCACACAGCCGCCCCAGGCGAAACGCGTTGATATTGAAGGCCACCGCCACGCCGTTGATCTCGATGGCCCGCTCGATGGCAACTGGCGACAAGGGCAGCAGACCGAGCTGGACGGCAAAGCCCACCAGCAGGAAGTTGGCGGCGATGGTGTCGCCGGTCAGCGCCAGGCCGAGCCCCGCGGCGTCCAGGGAGTGGACATTGCCCTCGCCAACCATGGTCACAAACCGCGACAGCAGTTTGCGGCTGTCGAACTCCAGGTCGGGGTCGTACTGGAACGCCGCCGTGGGTACCACCTGGGTATTGGCCACCACCCGGGAGCGCTGGCGGCCGACCGTCAGCAGCGGCTCCGCCGACTGGGCCGCCACCAGATCGAAGGCGAGCACCAGGTCCGCTTCCCCGGCGCCGAGGCGCTGGGCGCCGATCTGCTCGGCGGTGGCGGCCAGGCGCAGATGGCTGTAGACGGCACCGTTCTTCTGGGACAGGCCGGTCATGTCGAACACCGACGCCTGCTTGTGCTCCAGGTGGGCGGCCATGGCGAGCACCGAGCCCACCGTCACCACCCCGGTGCCGCCAATGCCGGAGATCATCACGCCGTAACCGGCGTCGAGGCTCGCCGCCCGGGGTTCCGGCAGCCCGGCGAACAGGGACTCTTCCGCGGCGGCCTTTTCCGGCTTGCGCAGGGCGCCGCCCCTGACCGTGACGAACGACGGGCAAAAGCCCTTCACGCAGCTGTAGTCCTTGTTGCAGGTGGACTGGTCGATGGCCCGCTTGCGGCCGAGGGCGGTCTCTTTCGGCACCAGGCTCACGCAGCTGGATTGCACCGAACAGTCGCCACAGCCTTCGCACACCGCGCTGTTGATAAACATCCGCTTGGCGGGGTCGGGGAATTTGCCCCGCTTGCGGCGCCGGCGCTTCTCGGCGGCGCAGGTCTGTTCATAGACCAGCACCGTGACGCCCTCCCTGTCGCGCAGCGCCGTCTCGATGGCGATCAACTCGTCGCGATGATGGATCTTCACCCCCGGTGCGAGATTGCCGGATTCGCGCAGCAGCTCAGGCCGGTCCGACACCACCACACATTCCCGCGCGCCTTCCGCCAGCACCTGCCGGGTGATGTCTCCCACCGTCAGGTTGCCCTCCACCGGCTGACCGCCGGTCATCGCCACGGCATCGTTGAACAGTATCTTGTAGGTAATGTTCTTGCCGGAGGCGACCGCGCCGCGGATGGCCAGCAGCCCGGAATGGTAGTAGGTGCCGTCCCCCATGTTCTGGAAGATATGCTTCATGCCGGTGAAATGGCCGAGGCCGATCCACTGGGCACCCTCGCCGCCCATATGGGTGTTGGGCAGCATATGGTCGTGGTGATAGAGCGCCATGGCGTGGCAGCCGATGCCGCCGGCGGAGTAACTGCCCTCGGGTTTTTTCAGGCTGGAATTGTGGGGGCATCCGGAGCAGAAGAACGGCGAGCGCGACAGCTCCGCCACCGGATTGTTGTCGGAGTAGGATTTTTCGTCGGCGATCACCAGCGCCCGCTGGCGCAGGTCATCGCTATCGATGCCGACTCGCGCCAGGCGCCGCTGGATCACCAGGGCCAGGGTCGCGGCGTCCAGCTGCACATCGTCGGGCAGCTGAAACGCGCCCTCTTCGCCGCGCTTGCCGGTGATGCGCGGGGCGTTGGCCCGGCCATACAGCAACTCGGCGGCCTGGGGCTGGACGATGGCCCGCTTCTCCTCCACGAACAGCAGTTCCCGCTGGCCCTCGGCAAACCCGGCCAGCCCCTCCGGCTCCAGCGGCCAGACACAGCCCACCTGGTAGACCGAGATGCCGAGCTCGGCCGCCCGCCCGGGTGTGATGCCCAACTTGCTCAAGGCCTGGAACACATACTGGGTGGCGTGGCCGGCGGTGACGATGCCGAGCTTGCGCGCCGGACTGTCGATCCGCACCCGATCGACGCCATTGGCGCGGACAAACTTGTGCACCAGCGGCATCCGGTAGCGGTTGTGGACCACTTCGGAGCGCTGGCGGTCGATATGCGTGGAACGGAAGTGGACGCCCTCCGGCGGCAACTCGCCCCGGTCGGGATACACGAATCGGTGGCGGTCCAGGTCCACCTCGGCCGTGGCGGTGAGCTCCAGCGTTTCATTGGTGGTTTTGAAACCCACGTAGACCCCTGCGTAACGAGACAGGGCGAAACCCAACAGGCCGAAATCGAGGCAATCCTGCACCGTGGCCGGCGCCAGTACCGGGATGCCGCAGTGGATCAGCGCCAGCTCACTCTGGGCGGCGAGGGTCGAGGATTTTCCGCTGTGATCGTCACCAGCCATCACCAGCACCCCGCCCCGGGGATGGGAGCCACCGTAGTTGCCGTGTTTCAGGGCATCACAGGAGCGGTCGATGCCGGGAGCCTTGCCGTACCAGATGGCGAACACGCCATCCACCAGTGGCTGTTCGACACTGGCCAGCTGCTGGGTGCCCCAGATGGCGGTGGCGGCGATATCCTCGTTGACCCCCGGTTCGAAGACCACCTGGTGTTGCTCGAGGAGCTTGCCCGCATGCCACAAGGCGTAGTCGTAGCCCCCTACCGGAGAACCGCGATAGCCGGAAATATACCCGGCGGTATTGAGCCCGGCGGCCTTGTCCAAGGTGTGTTGCAGCAGCGGCACGCGCACCATGGCCTGGGTGCCGGACATCAGCACCGTGGCGTCGAACGCCGTGTATTTATCGTCGAGGGCAACTTGCCTGAGCTGCATAGGGAACTCCGCACAGTTATATTTCGTTCGGATAGCCACCTTAACCAGCCCCTCATCGCCTGGAAATAGCATGGTGAGACGCCATCAGGTCAAACGTGACAATTAATCCGGGAAGCGAACCGGACCCGCTGGAATCCCGGAAAATTTCGCCGCGACAGCTATTTTTCATCACCTCCCTCAAAGCCCTGGGCATACGGAAACTACCCGCCATTTCTCCCATAAAGCTGATCCATCTCGCTTATATTCTCCGGATCGAACGGTCATTTTCCGATTTTCCACCGCCGGTCTTCCGGCAGCCAACTGGGCAGGGCTGATGCCGAGCCGCAACATCGCCGACGGCCACCGCCAGCCCGCGGTTGCGATCATCCAGGTGCCGCAACTCCAGGAAGATCCCCAGCGCCTGTTTCCGGTACAGGCTATTAAATAAACGATTCCCGCGGTGCGCTTCGTTCCCTAGCGCACCCTATGGAAGAGCAGAGGGTGCGGCGACGCGGTAAAGACCTGCTTTTGCGTGGCCTGTCGACAGTTGATATTCAACTCGACATGGCCAACTGGAAAGCCCGCAGTGACGTGCCCACGCTCCAGCCGCCGTCCACCAGCAACACCTGTCCGGTGATGTAACTGGCGTCATCACTGGCGAGAAAATGAATGGCCGAGGCGATCTCCGCGGGTTGGCCAATGCGCCCGAGAGGAGCAAAAACTGCCGCATTCTTTTCCACCATCTCGGGCGCTTCACGCATCGCCATGGGCGTATCGATAATGCCCGGGCATATGCAATTGACGCGGATACCAGCTCCGGCATACTCGATGGCGGCGGTCTGGGTGAGCGCAATGATTGCGCCTTTTGTCGCCCCGTATTCACTCCACTGAGGAAATCCCCGCGCCGCGGTAATCGAGGACAGGTTTATGATCGAGCCGCCGGCGCCCATGTGGGCGGCGGCCTCCCGCATACCCATTTGCGCGCCCATGACATTCACCTCCCAGAATCGCCGGGAGCGCTCCCGGTCAGCCTCGGCAAGAGCCTGGCCAGAGGAGATCGCGGCATTGTTGACCAGGATATCGAGATGCCCGTAACGGGCCATGACATAGTCGCACAACCGGGCGAGGTCGGCTTCGCAGCTGACATCCACCTGCTGGTAATCACAGGTCCAGCCCGCGGCCTGTACCCGGCAATCGGCCACGTCGGCGACCACCACGGCAGCCCCCGCCTGCTGCAGGCGTTGGCTGGTGGCGCTGCCGATACCAGAGCCTCCACCGGTGACGATTGCGACTTTTCCATCGAGTTCGAACATGGCTTTTCCTCGTGTGTTGGCAGGGAACGGGATCGATATCCGCCATCCCGTCATTTATCGGCACAGCGCCGGCTTGCGCAGCCACAGACAGATAAGGGCGGCACAACCCAGCAACAGGGCGCTGGCCAGCAACGGCGCCTGGTAAGCACCGGAGAAACCGTACAGCACACCGATAAGATAGGGGCTGAAGCCATAACCCAGGGCAAAGACACTGTACTGCCAGCCATAGATGGCACCGTAGTGGCCGTGGCCAAAAAAACTGACGGTGAGGTAGGCCAGCAGATCGATCTCCGCACCGGCGGCAAGGCCGATCAGAATCGTCGCGAGCACGGCATATTCCAGACCGAACCCCCACAACAACAGTATGCCCACGGCGGCCAAAACCATCACGCCGATGGACACCTGGGTACAGGGAATATGATCGAGGGCCACGCCGATCCCAAGGCGGCCGACAACACTGGAAATACCGATGATCGAAGCAATCTTCGCGGCCTCGACCGCCCCGGCGCCCAAATCGCTGAACAGAGGTATCAGATGCACGATCACCCCGGCGATACCCAGGGCCATGGTCAGCGCCATCAGTGACAACAGCCAGTAAACCCGAGTCTGCCTCGCCTCGCCGTGGCTTATACCGCGACCACCAGAGCTTGATTCAGTGGCCGTCCTCGCGGGAATGGCTCTGAAACCAAACCACACCACTGGAGCGGCGAGAATGGCGATGACGGCGAGCGCCATATAGGCCTCACGCCAGCCGTAAACCTCGGTGACCACCGCCACCAGTCTCGGCACCCAGAAACCGGCGATGCCCGCACCGGTCAGGGCTATGCCCAGTGCAATACCCCGGGCCCGCACAAAAAAGGTGGTGATGGGCCGCACCAGGACAATCGGTGTAGACCCGACCCCCAGCACCGCGATCACAAAATAGGCCACCCAGAACTGCACGATATCCCCGACAACCACCGCCATCAGGATAACCGCCAGACCATAGCCGAGCAGGCTCAGGGCGCCCACCAGCGCGGCGCCAAAGCGGTCGCAGAGACGCCCGGCGAGGGTGCCAGTGACGAAGACCGCCATGGTGAGCAAGCTCGCCGCCAGGGATATATCCCCGCGGGACCAGCCAAACTCGGCCTGAAGGGGTGGAATGAAAGCCCCGAGGCTGTAAAAAAGCGTCGCCGTCATCCCCGCCGTAAGGCCTATGGCCGAGGCCAGCAACAGGCCGGCACAGCCGCGCAGTTCATCGATATAGGGACGAACCTGAAAGACATGCTCGCTATTCACCCGCGGCACCATACAGCACCTCGAGAATCACCGGATTCATCTGATTGCCGGCATCGAGCTTTCGTATCAACTGGTAGGCGGGCAACCCCCTGAGTCCGAGGAGGGTCGGCTTGCCATCCCTCACCATCGGGTAGCGAGCGCTGACGAAATGGACATCGACCGTTCTGCTCTGTCCGCCGGGCGCCCTTGCCAGCGCCGACAGCAAGGTTTCGCCAAGACAAGCGACGGCTGTGGCGCGTTCATCAAATCCCAGCTCCAGGACCGCGTCATACACCACCGCGGGATCATGATTGACATTGGGGGCCTGCCAGGCGTCCGGTTGATAGTGCAAAAGGAAATGTGACCTGGCCCGCTGGATATCGGGGCACATGGCAGACAACGTATCGAGAGCAGGGCCCAAGGCTTCGCGAAAGGCTGCCGATTCTTCATTATCCGCTCTGGCGACCAGGAGGATCACCGCACCGCCGACTGCGCCGTTGGTGCCGGACGCTGTGGTGGCGGGAGCGATCAGGGTCGAGCTGTCGCCGCGCCGCGTGCCGTAAAGATAGGTGGCCGCAAATGCGTTCTGCTCGTCTTCCTTGATCAGTTCGGTGACAGCGCTCGATGCCAGCCCGGCGATATCCGCCTCGTTGCAGTAGGTGACCTCGGCAAAGCCGTGGAGCTGCTCGCCACTTCTGGCGGGATTGTCCGCGGCAGAGAGGATTTCCTCTTCCAGGTGGTGTTGGGTGTAGGTCCAGAAGCCCGGGATGCGCGTCGCCAGCATGCCGTGGATATCGCGCCAGTAGGTCCGGAAATCGTCCGTGTCCAGCGCCGGCTTTTTCTGTATCAGCGCCAGGGTGGCGATTTCACCCAGGGAGCCGGCGGGGCAGGTGCCATCGGCCACGGTGGCGAATGTGTGCGGAGCCAGCACCGATCCCGCCAGCACCAGGGGCAGAGCTTTTACCGATAATGCTTGCCTCGATAATGCCTTCCCGAATACTGCGCCAAGCCACCGCAAGGAAATATTCATGCAAGTAATACTCTTGTTATCAGTGTCTGTTGGTGCTTCGGTACGGGTTATCGGTAACCAACCGACCCCTTTCATGACTGCGGTTCCCGCGGTGCGCTTCGTTCCTCAGCACACCCTATGCTCTTTCATGCTCATCTTTGAAACACAACCGGCATCGTCAGCGCACTCCCTCACCGGTGATATCGAACACCTTGCCGGGATTGAGTATGGATTTGGGGTCCAGGGTCGTCTTGAGCCGGCGCATGAGATCGATTTCCGTCGCGGACCGGGAAATCTGCAGGAAATCCTTCTTTTCAAGGCCGATCCCGTGTTCCGCCGAAACGGAGCCGCCGACGGATTGCAGCGGTTGATAGACACATTCCTCGACAGCCCTTATATCGGCGGAGCGGTCACTGCCCGAACCGATGGCGATGTGCAGGTTGCCATCCCCCACATGGCCGAGGAAACAGATTTTCGACGACGGCCAGCGGCTGGACACCAGGGTGCGGACTTCCGCCATATATGCTTCCATGGTGCCGATCGGCAAACTCACGTCGAACGCCTGGAAGGGTTTTATATCGGTAAGGATATGCTCGAGATCCTCGCGGATGGCCCACAGCGACTCCCTCTCCGCCTCCGACCTGGGCAGCACCGCATCTTCGATCAGGCCCTGTTCCAGCGCGTGGTTCAATATGTTCTCAAAGTGTTGCGCATCCCGTTCCTGGTCATAGCCCAGCGATTCCAGCAACACAAAATAGGGGTACGAACCGTCGAGGGGCGGCCGGTGTCTGCCCGCCGCGGTATTGATGGTATAGAAGTCCCGGTCGAGCACCTCAAACGCGCTGAGCATGCCTCCCAGTGACCGGTCCATGAAACGCAGGAAATCGGCCACCTTGGTAAAATCCGTCAGGGCGACCATGCAGCTATTACTGCTCAGCGGCTGCTCGTACAGGCGCAACACCAGTCGGGTCACGATCCCGAGGGTACCCTCGGTGCCCAAGAACAGCTGTTTGATGTCATAACCCGCATTGTTCTTGATCATTTTGTTCAGTGAGCTGACAACGGTGCCATCGGCCATCACCGCTTCGACCCCCAGCACCAGCTGGCGCATCATCCCGTAGCGGATCACCCGCAGGCCGCCGGCATTGGTGGATGCGTTGCCACCCAGCTGGCAGGATCCGCGCCCGCCCAAATCGAGGGGAAAGACCAGCTGAAACCTCTCGACCGCCTCCTGCAGGGTCTGCAAAATCACTCCCGCCTGGACCGTGACCGTTCTGTTGACCGGATCGATTTCCTCGATGGCGTGCATCCTTTCGAGCGAGAGGATCAGGTCGTCGGGCTCGGTTTGCGTACCCCGCACCCACCCCGACATGCCGCCCTGGGTGACAACGGCTTGCCCGTGCTCATTGCACAGCGCCATGACACGGGACACTTCCTCCGTGGAGGCCGGCCTGACGATGACTGTGGCGGCGATCCTGTCCATGAAATACCCGGGGTAACGCGCTTGCACGTCATCGCCTTCCAGCATCCCGGATGGGCCGACGATTTCCCTGAGCGCTGTGATCAGATCATCTTTACCGACATGGGCCTTCACGGAACGGTCACCTTTGCTTGTGGACATGCTTGTTGGATTGCCTGGGCTCAGCCTACACGCACGAAGACATCGCCGTCGCGAACCTCGACGGGATAGGTCTTCTGCGCGAGAGAGGGATCAAAAATACACTCACCGCTGGTGATGCTGTATTCCCAGCCGTGCCACGGACAGGCAATGGTTTTTTCGACGGCGTCGATCTCGCCCCGGCACAGGGGCCCGCCGGCATGACCACACTTGCCGTCCATAGCGTAAAACCCACTGTCCAGGCTGATCACCACAATGGTTCCATCATCGTGCTCAACCTTGCGCAGGGTATTTACCTCGAAGTCGTCTAGGGCAACGACCTTGATCATGTCGCTCATATCGGATACTCCTGTTCTATCCGGCGATTTCCCGATCAGGCCAGCTCAAACCTGACGGGAAGGGTCGCCGGGCCCCGGGCAAAGTAGGAATCGATCCATTTCACTTCCTCGGGCCGGGCTATGGGCTCGAGCACGGCAAACCTGTCGAACAGCCGCTGCACGGCGATATTGGCTTCCATTTTGCTCAGGAAGGAACCCATGCAGAAGTGCGGTCCCTGGCCGAAGGTGCAATAACCGGATATATCCCGGTCGATATCGAATTTGTCCGGGTTGGGGAATTTTGCCGGATCCCTGTTCGCCGCACCCAGCAACGGCATGACCAGGGTATCCTTGGCAATCCTCACGCCGGACAGGGTGACATCCGCGGTCGTGTGCCTGAACAGGCATTGCACGGGCGGGTTGTAGCGCAATTGCTCCTCGAGAAGATTGGCCACCCTGGTTCTTTCCCTCCGCGCGAGGTCGAAGTCCTCCGGATGGCCGTGAAAGCCGGCAAACAGGCCACCCAACAGGTTGGTGGTCGTTTCGACCCCGCCGATCAGCAGCAGAATGGCCATATTGATGACTTCCAGCCGGGTCAGCTTTTCACCGTCCACTTCCGCCTTGAGAAACGAGCTGATCATATCGTCGCCGGGATTCTCTGCGCGCTCGTCGACGATCTGCTCAAAATAGGCCCTGAGGCTTTCGGAGCTTTTCCTGATTCTCGCCAGCCGCTCCTCACCATAAATCGAGCGGTTGGACGCCGACAGCAGGTCATCCACCCAGTGCTTGAAATCGAGCCGTTTCGCCCGGTCTATCGCCAGCATCTCGGCGATGATGCTCACCGGGAAAAGCGCGGAAAAATCCCACATGAAATCAAATTCGTTTCCCGCGGATTTTTCAATGGCATGATCGATCAGCTCGTCGCTGACATTTTCGATCTTGTCCTTCAGCCTGTTAAGCTCGCGCGGCAGGAAAGCCCTTTGCGCAAGCTTGCGGGTACGCAGGTGGCCGGGGGGATCCATGGAGATCATCGGCGCCACCTCCGGCGCGGGATCATATTCACCGAGCAGGATGGGCCAGAACTTGGAAGAGGAATAGCATTCAGGCTTGGTCAAGACCTCGATGATATCGTCGTACCCCGAGACCGCCCAGCCCTGCAGTGAGTCAATCCAGCAAACCGGCGCCTCCTTTCTCAGGCGCTCGTAAAACGGGTAGGGATTTTGCTGAAACTCGGCAGCCATAGGATCAAATTTCATATCGTCACCTGCCATAATCATTATTAGCTGATTGCGCCGATTTGCCTGAGCACCGGAATGGCGTCCCAGATGCTTTCCTCACGAATGATCTTGCCGTCCTCGTTCCACTCCATCAGTGTCATGCCACGGGTCGAGGTTTCCTTGCCGGCGGCGGGGATTCCCAGAAAGTCACCCGCCAGCCTGGATTTCCATGTCCATTGAAAAGTGCCGCGACGAGTGTCGCCAGCGTAGTCGAAAACATCGAAATAATCGTACTTGACCGCGGGGTCGGCGTTGTTGAAGACCGAAAAGAATTCCCGGAGCTTGCCCAGATCGTTGACGATCTCCAGGCCGAAATTGATATCGATAAAATAGAACTCCGGCGAGTACAGGCTCATCAGCTCGTCTGTTTTCCGGTCGAACAGTTTTATCCAATATTGCGCCCAGTCTTTATTCATGTCGCTACCCCTAATTATCAGCAAGACATCGTAGTTATCGTTGAACTTTACCTGGCAGCCTGATTATAGGATCTGTGCACCGTCCGGGAATGGCCGTCACGGCCAGCATCGGGCCGATGGGGACAAACATCCCCAGGCGCTCAGTTGAGCAGTGCCCCGCCGTCCAGCGGTGTCACTGTGCCAGTGATATAGGCTCCGCTTCTGCCACACAGCGCCACCGTCAACCCCCCGATGTCATCCGCCGACCCCAGCCGGCCTCGCGGGATACGGGACAGTATCATGTCCTTCAACCCCGGCTCGGCGGCAAAGAACCCGTCGGTCATGTCGCTCGGGAAGTAGCCTGGCATGATGGCGTTGACGGTGATGTGGTGGCGGCCGAGGTCCGCCGCCAGGTTGCGTGTCAGCTGGTGTATCCCCGCCTTGCTGGCGCCATAGGCGTAGGCCCTGTTACTGGGGCCCATTACGCCGCCGATCGAGCCGATATTGACAACGCGGGCCGGATCATCGGCACAGGCGCCGCGCTGCAACAGCGGCAGCAGTTTCTGGACCAGAAAGAACGGCGCCCTGACATTGATGTCCATGACTCTGTTCCAGTCATCGGCGCAGGCCTGATCAATGGTGCCGGCGGAAAAATACCCGGCGTTGTTGACCAGGATATGCAACTGCGTTTCGCGCCGCGCCACTTCACCGACCAGTTCCTCGAGGGACGCCATCGACGCCAGGTCGCTGGCAATGCTGTGCCGGTCTGCGTAAATTTCCGGCGACCGCGACACCACGTAGACCTTGCAGCCCGCCTCGACCAGCGCGTCCGCAATCATTTTTCCGATGCCGCGGCGCCCGCCGGTCACCAGCGCCACCTTGCCTTCGAGGGAGAAAAGGTAGTTCAGATAGTCAGTATTCATCGCGCCTCTCTCAGCCGCCGGTATTGATATTGAATACCTTGATATTGGTATATTCCAAAAGCCCTTCGCGCCCAGCTTCGACACCCAGTCCCGACTGCTTGCTGGTCGGGAACGGTATCGCCGGGTCGATGGCGCAATGCTGGTTGATCCAAACCGTGCCGGCGTCGAGTCTTTTCCCTATGGCTTCGGCCCGCGCCGGATCCGCTGACCATACCGAAGCGCCAAGGCCGTATGGCGAGCGGTTGGCCCTGTTCACCGCGTCATCGATATCGTCGAACCTGATGACCGGCAGAATCGGGCCAAACGGCTCCTCATCCACCAGGCGGTCGCCGTCCTCGAGGTCGCAGACTATCGTGGGCTCGATGAAATAGCCGGGGCGGTCAGGCACGCCGCCACCACAGATTATCCTGCCGGTGACCCGCGCCTCTTCCAGGAAGACTTTCACCTTCTCGAACTGCTCCCTGTTCTGGATGGGCCCGTAATGGCTCCCGGGATCGAGGCCATTTCCGGTGACCGCCTGAGCGAGCACCTCCGCCATCTCGGCGCACAAGGCGTCATGGACGGCTTCGTGCACATACAGCCGCTTGATCACCGCGCAGATTTGCCCGCTGTTGAAAAAGGCGCCAAAGACAAGCGCTGGCGCCACGGCCTTGGCGTCCACGTCCTCCAGCACGATGGCGGCGTCATTGCCGCTCAGTTCCAGCGTCACCCGTTTCAGGTCGCTGGCCGCGGCCGCCAGTATCTGCCTGCCCGTCGCGCTGGAGCCGGTGAAAGCGATTTTATCGATATCCGGATGTCTGACCAGTGCCGGCCCCAGGTCATTGTCATCCGCGAGGACGTTGACCACCCCCCTGGGGAAAATCCTGCTGGCCAGCTCCGCGAGCTTGAGTGTTGCCAAAGGCGTGGTGGGCGCCGGCTTGAGGACGATGGTATTGCCCGCCATCAACGCCGGGGCCATTTTGTTGATGGCCAGATACAGCGGCGCATTCCATGGCAGAATCGCCGCCACCACGCCGATAGGCACGCGGTGGACCGCTACTTTGATATTTTTGTCGTCCAGCAACACTTCCGGGTCGAGGCGCTGCGCGCTGTAGTAAGCGCAGCTTTTCAGGACCAGCTGCACTTCGAAATGGGACAGGGCAATGGGCCTGCCCACCTCCAGCGTAATCAGCCGCGCGATGTCGGCTTCATGGCCCGCCACGGCTGCCGCAAAGCTTCTCAGGCATTCGGCGCGCTGCTCGATCGCCAGCCCCGCCCATGATGGTTGCGCCCTGCGGGCTGCCGCTACCGCGGCCTTGAGCTGGCTGTCATCCGCCACCGGGCTGGCGGCAATCACGGCTTCGGTGGCGGGGTTGACAATATCCCGTTGCGACGCGCCGTTTACCAGTTCGCCATCGATCAATAATTTGAAATCCATAGCTTCACCTTTTCATCTTTCTGATAATTATTTCGCCACGTTGCGCCGTGATGACGAGTCAGCCGGGAGCGGGTTGTCGCCGGTCCCGCGGTGCGCTTCGTTCCTCGGCACACCCTATATTCTGCGGTTCCGGACGTACTTCATTCACCCTGTGCTCTTCATAGCGCATGCGATCCATAAGGTGTATCGACGGCGGAGCCGCACCGGCGACTTGTCCTGCAGCGGCGCATACCTGCTTGTGCGTGGCCGGTGAGATTTCGACAAACCCTGGTGTAATCCACATTAATCGTTTTATAGGGACAACGAAATGGCTCGCAACGACCCTGTTGGGCCTTACGTGACAAATTCCCCTGTTGAACCGAATTGGCGGTGTTCAAATGAACAGGGCGCGGGATGCGGTAGCGAATGGACCCGTTGTCGCACTACTCATGGTCCGCTTCGTCTTCGTCCAGAGGATCGACCAGATTGGCGTGTTCGGTTCGCCATTCAGTGGGACGCTTGCCGGTCCAGCTTTTGAAGGCTCGGGAAAATGTCCCTCTGTCGGAAAATCCCAGCAGGTTGGCAATATCCTCGATGGTCATGTCCGTATGCTTGAGATAGCTGTAGGACTGTTCCTCCCTGACCTGGGTAAGAATTTCGTAGAAGGTGGTATTTTCTTCCGTCAACCGCCGCGCCAGGGTCCGCTCCGTCATATGCATGCTTTGCGCTGTTTCCGCCCGCGAAGGCTCTCCGCCCGACAGCTTGACCAGCAGAATATCCCTGACCCGCCGCGAAAAACGACCCTGCAACCGGTCGGCCAGGTAGCGGGAAGCCAGTTCGTCCAGCAGTGAACCCAGCTCCTCGTTGGCGCCGGGAATGGGGCGATCCATATCGGCGGACCGAAAGACCAGTGCGTTGACATCCTGCTCATAATGGATCGGGCAGCGGAACAGTGCCTCGTATTCCTGGGGATACTCAGGGGCCGAATGCGTCAGAAAGACTTCGAAAGGATCGAGGGGGTGGTGGGCTATCCACCGGCAGTATTCGAGAAAGCCGGCCAGAACGGTATCGAACGCCTGATAACGCGGCAGTTCGCCACCGGTTTCGAGTTCGATCTCCAGGCGACAGTAATCATCTTTCTCGACGAACCGCACCACCGCCGAATCCGATACAAGCTTGGCAAAGCGGGCAAAGCGCCGGGTGGCCGAACGCAGCGAATCACTGCACAACATCGCATGGCCGACCACGTGGTAACTGGAAGGACGGATATGCTTCGCCACCTTGAGACCGAAGTTCTGGTCGCCACTGACCTCCACAGCGGCTTTCCACAGCCTGGTGACCTGCTCCTGGCAAAAACGGTGGCCGAAGTCTTCCAGACGCCGGTGATCCATACCAATCTCATTCATCAGGAGCCGGTAGTCGACGCCCGCCTCCGCCATGGCGTGGGCCATGGCCAGCACGTAGCCGGACAACGCCGTGCGGGTCCCCGGCGATGGGATGCTTTTTGTCATAATTATAGTCATGGGGTTACAACGCAAGTCCTCGATTCTAGACCAAGGCGGCCGGGTTGAAAACTCTTGCCCCTGGACCAGCGGTCGCGCGCGGTAGTCGGGCCAAGCGGCCAGCTCGACTTCAACGCATCAGAAAAGAGGTCTGACGCCCCCCTTGCAACTCCCGGATCTCACCGGAAGTGCGCACCAGCCGCATGTGATGGATCTGCCAGCCGACGCCGGGAGTCAAGCGCACCTGGTCGTGATAAGTGCCGATGAAGATATCGAGGCCGCCGTCCCTCCCGGCGTGCCACGCCTGCAGATAGCTCGTCATCGAGGCATCTCCCTCCGGCGCCCCGTCACTCCCCGGCAGGTGGTGAATATCGACGATCTGGGTACCGATCAGATGCTGAGTTGCTTCGAAGGCGCCGCACAGCGCATCGGCAACCAAGCTCGTCCACTGTTCGGGACCCTTGCCTCTCAACACCTCCCGGCCATCGATGCTCACCATGATGTCGGCATCGACGGTGAAGATACGCCGGTAGATAGCCCTGCCGGCAGCGATGCTTTCGGCGGAGCCTTCGCCAATCAGGTCAGCGGCCCTGGCGTACAGCCTGCGCAGATATTCTATCTCCAGCCTGGCGACGGCAAGCGCCCCGTGGTTGCCCTGAGGAAGGAATTCCATAGTTCACCACTCCGTTATCCGGGATTGTTGACGAGTTCAAGCCGACGCTCTGCAGGACGATCAGCGCAGAGACCGGCTCACAGGAATGCATAAAATCGCTCACGCAATATCCAGCTTTGCCGCCAGCGAAGGCAACCCCAACTGACGCAGCAGGCTCGCGGTGTCCCACAAACTGCGCTCGAGAATGATTTTTCCGTCGCGGAATGCATGGATTGTCATGCCCTGCACCTTGGTGGTCTTGCCGGCTGCGGGCAATCCCATGAAATCGGTCTTGTGATGAATTTCCCAGGTCCATTCGAGGCATCCGCCGCGTTCATCGCCGTGATACCTGGTGGCGTTGAAGTAGTGCCGGGAAGCATCCGGGTCGGTGTTTTCAAAGGTCTTGAACAGCCGCCGCAAGGCCTCCCGGTCATCGTCTATACGGATGCCCAGATTGAGATCCTCATACTCGAAATCTTCCGGGTAGTTGGCCATCAGGGTTTCGATATCGTCGTTGAACTGTTGAAGCCAGTTCTGCTCCCATTCCAGGTTCATGAGTCACCTTTCAATTCGATAGTTTATGCCGGGCCACAAAAGCACGGCTGAGAATTTCCTGGTACGGACCATGGCCAATGCGCGACCCCCAGCGCCACTGCGCGAGGCCGGAATAATAGATAACGCTTGAATAGGGCGCCCAGGGCGCCCAGTTGATCATGCTTCCGGACAGCTGGTATCGATTGCCGTCCTCGTCTTCGACACTGATTTCCATGGCGCGCGGAAACATGCCCTCGCGACGGACCCGGCCCTGCGCCGCCACCACGCCGGATACCCTGCCGTTGCGCAGCACATAGCCGTGGAAGGCCGGGCCTATGGCCTGCTCGTGGCGCGGCTCGAAAGCGGCGAGAAGATGCAGCGCAATATCCCGGTCGAAATAGGCCTGAACGACCACGGCACTGCCGTTATCCCGCTCCAGTCGCGGGCCCCAGCTGTGATCGATGGTGGCGAAACAGTCTACGGCCAGGCGCCTGCCGCGCAGGACCAGTTCGCCGGTGACATGGGCGGTCATGTCGAAATGGCCGTTGAAGGCGTCGTCCCAGGCCTTGTCGCCGGAGTTGCTCGCCCGCGTCAGGGGGTCCTGATCCGGGTCGTTGAGATCCTGGGGCCGCATCACTCCCGAATATTCGAGATGCAGCTCAGTATCGTCGATACCCTTGTAACTTACCCGATAGTCGCGGGGAGGATCGAGGCACTCCACCGCCACGCCGTTTCTCAACCGGTAGCGGGCAAGGCTTGGTGGACAGGGGATATGCTGCTGGTTATCCGTATAGGCAAGCCCTTCCCAGTGGTTGGCACAGCGGTCAAAGATCGTCACGTCGCTGAGGCAAACCCCCAGCCCGGGCCGGAACAGGTTGTAGACACAACCGGCAATACCTTCCTCGGCGATACTGAACGGGAAATAATTGGTCTCCGCCCAGGTCTCCCGCTGGCCTTCGGCAAGCGGGTGAAATTCGACATCGTCCGGCTTGATCATTCGACGGCTCCCGGCGACGCCTTGTCCATGTTGTGAAAGGAAATCAACGTGTCGATGGCCGGCACCGTCTCCGGCGCCACTTCCCAGCCCTGCGCCAGCAACCAGGACCGCTCCCGCAGGTGCTGCTGGCGGGCCGCGCGCAAGACCGCCCGCAGGGCCGGGCCACTGCGGTCATCATCTCGCCCAGCCAGCTGTTCCACCCGGTCGCTGATGGCTGCGCGCAGCCTGGCTATGGCAGCCACGAGCTCATCGGGGGCGGCACCCGCCCGCCTGTGAAGCGCCTCACAATCCGCCAGGTGCCCTGTCAGGGCCGGGGCTTCGTCCGTATCCTGCAGGTCGCGGCCGAGCGTCAGGAGACGGACCAACTCATCCCTGTCGTATTCGTACTGCATAGGCAGCCTGTCCCGAAGCAGTGTCAAAAGCCGCCACATCAACTGCGCCTGTTCCTGGGCAAGCTGGTTGCCGGGGTCGATGGCCGGGATGATCACATCGCTGAAGGATTTCAGAACCGCCTGCAGGGTTATGTCCGCACGGATTTCCATTCACAGCACCTCGTCGAGCAAAGTCGCCAGCTCGTCGAACAGGGTGGAGGCCAGCCCCATCAGCCATACCAGCAACACATCCTGGTGTGATTTGCCATTGCGGGCATTGCGATAACCGGCGCCCAGCACGATGACGATGGCCTTGTAGGCGGACAACACCCGGTAGAAATGCAGTGTGCGGCGATCGATGGCAAGCCCCGACGCCGCCTCATAGCGGGCGATGAATTCCGCTTCGGGCAACAGCCCGCAACTGAGAAATTCCCCGCCATTCTCGTCGAAGTGTCCAAAAGCCGGGCTCATCGACCATGCAATGTCCTCGTGGCGATCGCCGATATGGCCGAGCTCCCAGTCGAGCCAGGCGGTGATGGCCGCGCTGTCTTCGTCAAACAGGAAATTCCCTGTGCGGTAATCGCCATGGATGATCGACAGCCGGTCGCTGGCGGGGAGATTGGCCCGCATCCAGGTGGACGCCAGCCGCATCAGCGGCACATCCTGATTGGCGTCTTCCTCCCACACCCGCTGCCACCAGTTGAGCGCCCACAGCGCGGCTGTCTCCGGCTTCGGGGGTGTCTCGAAACCGGACAGCCGGGGATCGCGAATATCATGGTTGTGAATGCGGGCGAGTTGCCCGATAAAGTGCGGCGCAAGTCTGTTGCGCAATTCGGGGCCGAGGTTGGTGCCGAGTCCGGAGACATTACTGGTGGTGCGCGATGGCTTGGTAACTCCGTGAACGAAGCCGTAGATGAGCGCGGGATAGGGAAGATAGTCGCCATTCTCATCCACCCAGTAGGGCTTGGGCGCCGGCACGACATCCTCGAATATCTGGAGAAGCTGGTATTCCCGCAATCTGCTGGTCTCGCACACCGAGGCTGCGGGCTCCATGCGCAACACCATTGCGGTCCGCTGCTTATCGCCACCGGCCGGCCGCCAGCACAGAGTAAACGCCATTTGCAGTTTGGAAGCGCCACCGGTCAACCAGCGCGCATCCTCGATACTGAATTCGCCGGCATGGCGAGCAGCGATCAAGGCATTGGCGCCCGCTTTCAGAGTATCGAGCGACTGTGGGTCGTAGGCGGGGCCGGCCCTGTTGTGCAGCTTGCGCACCAGCACCCTGTCCACTTCCCGCTCCACCGGATAGCGCCGGCGCAGGCCATCGATCCATTCCGCGGACGGCTTATCCTTGGTTGTCATGGCAAGTTCCATCGATAAAATTCGCAAAAAAGTGCGGGCAACCCCGCACCAAAGGCTTAGAAGTTATAGCGGGCTTCGACACCGTAGGTGCGGGTCGGGCCGCGATAATTCACGGTGAAAAATCCGAGCAGCGGCACCACTTCCTGGAAGTATTTTTTATTGCCGAGATTGTTGCCATAGGCCGAAATCTCCCAGCGGTCGTTGCCGGCCAGAGTCAGCCGGGCATTGACCAGATTGAGAGGGTCGCGCTTGGTGCCCGGACTATTGGCGACATCCCACCAGATCGGCCCCTGGCGACTGAATTCCACCCGGGGTGTAAGCTGGAATCCGTCGGACAGGTCAAAGGTCTGGGTAAGGCCGACAAACGCCGTGTATTTAAAGGAACCGGGCGCCACGTTGCCGGAAAACACAGGATTACCCGCGAACTTCGTCACCTCGCCATCGACATAACCGTAGCCGCCATAAAGTCGCGTACCCATGGGCAACTGGGCGTCGAAATCGATATCAAACCCCTGGAGTTCCACCTCGTCGATACTCACGGTGGTCTGCAACCCTACCGTTGGATAAAACTCGAATTGCTGGGCACCTTCGATATCGGTTCTGAAAAAAGCGGCATTGATCGCCAGCCGGTTGTCAAAAAGCCGCGCTTTCAAGCCCACCTCGTAGGAGGTCGATACCTCCTTTGCGTACTGGTCGGTAACGTACACCGAGCTGGCAGGCAGCCCGACATCGAGGGCCGCGCCGATAAGCGCCTCGCGGGAACCGATCGGATTGAAACCGCCGGATTTGAACCCCTTGCCCCAGCTCACGTAGGCATTGATGTCGGGGGATATATCGTAGGACAAACTGACCTTTGGCTGAAACTGCCTGAAGGTTGTCGAATCATTACAGCGGCTGAGAGCAACGCCCGTCAACGCCACGCAGTCGTTATAGCTGACACCTGTCAGCGGGTTGATCATATCGGGCGCGGCCTCCTCTATCTCACGTTTTTCAATATCGTAGCGACCGGCCAGGCTCAAATGCAGGGATTCGGTGATGTCGAACTGTACGCTGGCGAACGGCGCGTAGTTGGTGGTGGTGTATTTGGGGTTGCCGTAGGCGACGGTCGGCTGTGCTGCAGTGGCAGGCTCTATCCTGTCGCGATTCGACGGCAGCGCTCCGAGGGTATCGATACTGATTTTACTGGTCTGATCGCGTTCGAACCGCAGCGCATAAATGCCGGCCTGCCAGCGCAGCCGCTGGTCGTCGGACGAAGTCAGGCGTATTTCCTGGGAATAGTTTTCATCGTCATAAGTATACTGCTGAACAGTGGCGTCGGCGCCTCCGGTATCCGGAATATAGGGCGGCGAGTCACTGGCAAAATACTGCTCCAGCTTGTTTGCCGCAGTGATACTGGTCAACGTTGCAAAACCTAGGTCGTATTCCACTTTAAGTATGGCGTCCAGGAAATCCTCGTCGAACATGCCCTTCACATTGCTTACGAACGGCATGTCGGTGTTGTTTGCATCGAGCCCCGTGCCCGGAAAACCACCGATGGGCAGCCCCACCACCTGGCCGTTGTAAGCACTGCCACCACCTTTGGATGTATGGCCACCGAGGCGAAAATCCACCAGCAGTCCCTGATCGTTTTCGTACAGCAGACGTGCCCTGGCATTGGTGGTCTTAAATCTATGGACATCCTCGCCAGTCGTTATATTAGTGAAGGGACCGTCGGTTTCGCGGTAATGGCCGGACAGGCCGAACTTCAGGTTCTCCGTCAAGGGACCGCTCACCGAAGCGGTTGCGCGCGCTGTGTCGAACCTGCCCAACTCCCCTTCGATACTGCCTTCCATGTCGTCGCCAGGTGTTTTGGTAGTAATCACGATGGCTCCCGCCGCCGCGTTGCGGCCATACAGCGCACTCTGCGGGCCTTTCAGCACCTCGATCTGCTGGATATCGAACAGATCCTGATTGAACGGCTTGACACTCGAGAGAGTGACCCCGTCGATGACGATTGCCACGTTGGGGTCTGAGTTGCGCACCGATGTCTGCCCGCGAATATTGATATACGCTTCGCCGGCATTATCTTCGATAAATGTTACGTTGGGTGACCGCGAGAGAAAGTCCGCGGGACGGGAAATACCTGCGGCCTGAATCTCGGCTTCGGTATAGACACTGACCGAGATCGGCACATTCAACAGGCTTTCGTCCCTCTTCGTTGCCGTAACGACAATTTCCTCCAGCCGATGCCTGTTGTCATCGGGTTGTGCAAATACAAATTGCGAAAAAGAGACCGATGTAACGGCGGCGATCGAAATTGGCTTCAGGCATGACTTGATCATGGGCAATCACCTCTTCTGATTATGATAATTACTGAATACCCGCTTCGCCGCTGGCCACCACTGGCGATTTTAAATGGTTGTACGGCTTGCCAGGACAGACCGAAGTCGAATATCACTTTTATTCGGGCATGACTGAATATTAGGTAAACATTATCCGAGGCGAGAGGGCATAACGCGTCAACATATACCTTATTGCGACATTTTCTTCCGCGTAAAATGGTTTTCCAAAGCGTTTATCGGCATCCGCCATCAGCGACGACCTCCGCCCTTGCTGTCGCTGTCGCCGCCGATGCCTCCGCATTTTTTCCCGCCAAGATCCGCGGCACCCGACTTTGTCGCGGTGCCGGCGCACCTGCCCATGACCGGCCCCCACATGACCGGCCCCCACATGGCCGGTCAACAGTTGGCTTTGCCAACGCGGCAACGTAAACTCGACCCATGAACATTCAACAGATGCTCGAGGCCCTGATCCGGGCCAATTCCATCAGCAGTGTGCTGCCCGCCGTCGACCAGGGTAACCGGGAGGTGGTCGAGCTGCTCGCCCAGTGGCTGGAAGATATGGGATTCCGGATCGAGATCATGCCGCTGGCCGACCCCCGCAAGGCCAACCTGATCGCGACTCTCGGCACCGGGCCCGGCGGTCTGGTGCTCTCCGGCCATACCGACACGGTGCCCTGCGATGAGACTCTGTGGCGGCAGGATCCCTTCGCCCTCACCGAGCGCGACAACCGCTTCTACGGGCTTGGCACCGCGGATATGAAGAGCTTCTTCGCCCTCGCCATCGAGGCGGCAAGGAGCGTTGCCGGGCAGGATCTGCGCCAGCCGCTGATCATTCTCGCCACTGCCGACGAGGAATCGTCGATGGCCGGCGCCAAGGCCCTGGCGCAGGCCGGCCGGCCCCGTGCCCGCTGCGCGGTGATCGGCGAGCCCACCGGCCTCAGACCGATCACCCTGCACAAGGGCATCATGGTCGAAAAGCTGGTGATCCAGGGCCGCTCGGGGCATTCCAGCAACCCGGCGCTCGGCAACAACGCGATGCATACCCTGCAGCGCGCACTCACCGAACTGGTTGCCTTCCAGCAACAGTTGAAGGAGCGCTACCGCGACCCCCTCTTCGCCGTCGACTATCCCACCCTCAATCTCGGCTGCGTGCACGGCGGCGACAATCCCAACCGCATCTGCGGCCACTGCGAGCTGGGCTTTGAAATCCGTCCGCTGCCGGGCATGGACATGGCGGAGCTGCAACGACTGCTGGAAGGGCGCCTGCTGCACCTCGGCCAGGCCGACGGCACCACCGTGACCCTCAGCCACTACCAGGTGCCGGCCTTCAGCGCCGCCGGCACCACCGATCTGGTGGCAATGTGCGAGAAGCTCACCGGCCACAGCGCCGAAGCGGTCGCCTTCGCCACCGAGGCGCCCTACCTGCACGACCTGGGGATGGATGTAGTGGTGCTCGGTCCCGGAGATATCGACCATGCCCATCAACCGGACGAGTACCTCGCCCTGGCGCGGATCGACCCCATGCTCGCCACCCTGAAGTCGCTGATCGGTCACTACTGCTTGTAAGACCCTGCTTGTAAGACCCTTCTTGTAAGCAGCCCCTGCCGACAGGGCACCGGGGTCCGCGAGTCCCGGCCCCCTTTCTCAGAGG